>CAZDPA010000098.1:0-15182 GCA_964507195.1 uncultured Salinisphaerales bacterium
CGCGCCGCTGGGCGATGGTCTGCCGGCGGGCATCCTCGCGGGACTGGGCCTGCTCAATGTCGCGTATGCGCCGCAGGTGCTGGCGTATCAACTGCGCCTCGGGCCGATCGACCCGCGCAAGCAGGTGTTCGTCGCCGCAACAGACACGTCGGTGCGCGCGTTTTCGCTGACCTTCTCGGATATCGCCCGTGACTACGGCGTGTACGTTGTCGCCAGCAACAACCAGCCGCGTTATCGCGCGTCGCGCGATCCGGTTGATGTCGCGCTGTTTGCCGATCCCGATCTGGCTGCTGTGGATGAGGTCTACGTTGCCACGACCGCAGTGGTGACCAACCAGACCGCGCTGTGGGGTCCGACGGATCTGCATCCGGATGCGCCCAAGGGCGAAACCAATCTGCTGTTCCGCAACGACAAGGTGCCGCTGACCGATATCGAACTCAATCTGCTCGGTCTAGACGAGGGCGCGACCGAGGGCGCTGCCGGGCTCGCGAACGCCGCGGGTCATGAGGTGGAAGGTTTTCGCCTGGGCTTTGCGACATCCTTGCCTGCGTTCCAATGGGGTTCCGACTTCGGCCAGCCGCCACCTGCGCGGCCCTGCGAAGACATCCGCAGCAACTACATGGCGTGCATGAATGCGCTGGGTGTGAGTGTGGTTGTGCAGGCCGAAGCCAATCCCGGTCGCTGGGCTTCGAATCAGGCAGGCGGCTGGCAGCCGCTGGAATGGATGGATTCCACCTGGCGCACGGTGGCGGATCCGTATGCGGGCTTTCTGTACAACATCTGTCCGCACCTGGTCGGAAACCTGCTCGACCTGCCGTTCGACGGTCAGAGCGTGATCGTCAGGCGTGGCGCGAAGAGTACGGGCATGCACTATGTCGGCAATACGGAATTCATAGCCGGCACGGATCTTGAACCGTATCGCCCTTATGTCGGCGACAAGCCGGAGTTCATCGCCATGGCGCCGTGGGTCGTAGCTGATGCGCCACGCGAGCAACTGCTTGAAGTGGGTGCCGCGCTGTCGCCCGGCTCAGGTGATGCGCTGGAAAACGAATATCTGGAAACCGCAGTCTGGGCGGATCTGGTTCACTGACAGGGCACATGGCCAAGCGTTTGCGGATCGCGATTGTCGGGTATGGCACCGGAGGCCAGGCCGCAGCATTGATGCTGTCTGCCGACGGACACGAGGTCGAGGTCTTCGAGCGCGCTCCGGCGCTGGGGCCAGTCGGCGCGGGATTCCTGCTGCAGCCGGTTGGACTGGCAGTGCTGTGGGAGCTGGGCTTGCTCAAGGCGACCCTGGCTCATGGCGCACCCGTCTCCCGCCTCTACGGACAGACCGTGCGCGGCCGTCCGGTGATGGATATCCGCTATCGCGAGCTCGATACGCGGCTGTTTGGTCTCGGCATGCAGCGCGGTGCGCTGTTCACCCTGCTCGACGAGGCCTGGCAACTGGGGCGGCAGATTCATTGCGGTTGTTCGATCGAACAGATCGACGCTGCGAGCGGAACGCTGGTCGATGCATCCGGACGCCGGTACTCCGGCTATGACCTGCTGGTGATTGCCGACGGGGCTGCGTCGCGCCTGCGCAGCCAGGTTGTCGCCGCACGTCTGGATCGACCCTATCCCTGGGGCGCGCAATGGTGTCTGGTCGAACGCGGGGCCTGGCCCTGGCCGGATGAACTGCAGCAGCGTTACATCGGCGCGCGACGCATGGTCGGCATGCTGCCGGTCGGAACGCGACCGGATGATCCGGTGCCGCGGATGAGTTTCTTCTGGAGCCTGCCGGTGAATTCTCTGGACGGCAGTCAGCCAGACGCGCCGTCCTGGCGCAGCGAGGTCCATCAAGTCTGGCCGCAGGCGGCCGATAGTCTGAATGCCACGAGTGTTCCAGAGGGTCTGACCGCTGCGCGCTACCGCGACACCGTGCACCGGCAGTGGTATCGCGATCGCGCCGTGTTGCTCGGCGATTCTGCGCACGCGATGAGTCCGCAGCTGGGGCAGGGCGTGAACATGGCTTTGCTGGACGCGCGAGCGCTGCGCGAAGCTTTGCGCACACACACCGATATTGCCGCGGCCCTGGCGTTCTACCAGCGCGAACGGCGCGGACATCTGGGCATCTACCATTTCTGGAGTCGCTGGCTCACGCCGCTGTTTCAATCCGAGCATGACCGGATCGCCGCTATGCGTGACGCGGTGTTCCATCCGATGTCGCGCCTGCCGATCGGCCGCGGGCAGATGCTGCGTGTGCTGACCGGCACCCGCCGTGGATGGTGGGGAACCATGACATTGCCGCAGGATTTTTTGGATAGCATGGCCTCGACGTAGGTCTCAGGAGTCAAGAGTGGTCACCAGCGGGCACGGAGTAGTCGCAACGATCGCGCTCGGCATGGGCCTGATCTTCTGGCTGACCGACCATCAGAGCCGGACCAGTCGCGCCCTCGGTCTGTTTCTGTTCCTGCTCGGCGGAACGATCTATGCCAATGCACTGGTTACCGAATATTGGCTTGCTACGCTGCCGGGCTGGGCACGCGGTGTCGGCACATTGGACGCACTGACGTTTATCGTCGCTGCAGAGTGGGGCATCCGCGTCGCGGCAACGGTCAACGATGCGCCGACCTTCTCCAGGCGCTTGGTCATCATGCGCATAGCGCAGGCGCTGTCTGTGCTTTACGCAGCGATGGTCGCCACCATGCCGGATGCGCGCTATGGCGAATTCGCCCAGGCGCTGGCGACGCAGCGTCTGCCACCACCACGGTTCTTTCTGATCTTCGTTGCACCGGTGCTGACCGCGGGCTTGCTGGTGTCGTATTCCGGCTTGCTGTTGATCCGCAGCCGCCCGGATCGCGCCGAGCAGGTACGCATCTTCGCGGTCCTTGCGGCAATGCCGTTTCTCGGTGGCGCGCTGTTCGTGCAGACCGCCGCGGCGCCGATGGTGATTGCCGTCGGCGAAGTGATTTTTCTTTACGGTGCGTTGCGCTATCACATGATTCTGGGTGCGCGCGGCAACTTCATGTCGCAGTTTCTGTCGCCGCAGGTCGCCGAGCTGGTGCGCACACGTGGCTTGCGGTATGCGATGGCGCGCAAGCGCATGGACATTGCCATTGTCTGCTGCGACATCCGCCGCTTCACCGCACACGCGCAAGGCCATACTCCGGAGCAGGTCATGCGCCTGCTGCGTTCGTTCTATGCCGCAGTCGGTGCGGTCGCACAGGAGTACGGTGGCACGGTCAAGGATCTCGCCGGCGACGGTGCACTGATCCTGATTGGCGCGCCGGTCGAGTACGAAGACCGCGCGCAGCGCGCGATGAAGCTCGCACGTCGTCTGCAAGCCCGCGTGAGGCCGACGGTCAAACGCTACTCCAGCGATCTGGGCCTCGGCGTCGGTGTTGCCAGCGGCAGCGTCGCAGTCGGCATCGTCGGCGAAGGCGGACGCTACGAGTACATGGCGGTCGGGCCTGCAGTGAATCTCGCATCGAGGCTGTGTGACAAGGCCGCCGACGGCGAGATCCACATCGATCATGACACGCTGATCGCCAGCGGCGAGGTGATGCCGGCGATCCGCAAGAAACGTTATGTCAAAGG
Source organism: uncultured Salinisphaerales bacterium (assembly GCA_964507195.1). Taxonomy (GTDB): domain Bacteria; phylum Pseudomonadota; class Gammaproteobacteria; order Nevskiales; family Nevskiaceae; genus Solimonas. Next base: position 3,580 of record CAZDPA010000098.1, read on the forward strand.
TATCGAAGCACCCGTGCAGACCTACGTCATCAAAAGCTGATGCCCAGAAAAAAGGCCGACCACGGACGTGATCGGCCTTCAGGCAAAGCAGGCAGCCTTACCGGACCTGCACCGGACCCTGGACCGAAGCGCCGAGGCTGCGGCCATTGCGGTCAGCCAGCGCTGCACTGACGCTGACGGTGTACGTGCCGTTCTTGCTGACCGGGAACAGCAGCATGCGCTTGTTGGTGCTGCCGACCCGCCAGCTGCCGGACACCGGTTTGCCGCTGGCGTCGATCACGCCGAGGTTGGCAGCGGCGCTGCTGGCGTCATCAAAGTCTCCGTTGAACATCAGCACGATGGCGCGCGTGTATGCCGCAGAACCGGCATAGGTGACGGACAGACGCTGATCGGACGGTGTGCCCCACCATTGCGTGAGTACCGGCTTCGGCTCCGCGGGCCTGGCGGTTGCCGCGGCCTCCACAGCCTCACTGGGCTTCGATTTCTCAACTGGCTTGGGCGCAGCAGTGGGAGCAGCCGTCGGTTCCGGAGTGGGTTCAGGCGTAGGTATCGCCGTCGGCTCCGGCGTTGGCTCCATCGTCGGCTCGGGCGCCGGCTCAGCATCGGTTTCAGGCATTGCTTCTGACTCGGCAGCGGCTTGATCGGGGGCAGCGCCCACGTCATCTGCCACAGCGATTTCAGTGTTCTCGGCCGGCGCATCGGTCCCTGCTACTGCTTCGGTGCTGACGTCGGCAGCAGCGGTTTGTCCGGAGCCTGCCGCGTTGGGATCCAGCGTGCCGGCGAAGATGGCATCAACGTCGCCGGTGTTCGCACTCGCCGACTCAGCCTGCGTCTGCGGGAATTTCGCGTCCAGCGCGAAATAGGTGGCCGCGGCGACAGCCACCGATGCCACAGTAATCATCAGAACTTTAGCGACCATGGCTCGATTCAATCCCTTCAGACAATCAGCGGTGTATGGGGCTCAGGAGTTCCGGGCGGCTGCACCGGATTGCGCAGGCAGGTCAGAAAAACTGCTCTCAATCATGCCCTTGCACGTCCCCTGTAGCGTGCGCTGGCCTCTGCGTTGTGCGTGGGGCCAGTCGTTGGACACCGGACTATCAGGCACGAATTCGCCCTCGTCAATGGCAGCAGCGGCTATCGCAATCGGTTAAAGCGCCGTGTCGGTTGGCATGAGCGACTGCGATAATGCCCGACTGACATTTCTCCGCTTTTCTACTTCCCCCAACCTTATTGGAGCAGCGATGAACGATCGCTATCTGGACTTCACCCACTCCCCGTTCGGCAAAGCTTTTGCCGCGATGATGGGTCTGCCAACCCCACCACGCCTGCGCCGTGCCGATTCGCCGTGGGCCGCTGACGCGTTGGCGGGCGCGCCCGTGCTGGTCGGTTCGGATCGTCGCGCGGTGCTTGCCGAATCGCTGATCAAGGTGCTGTCTGCCGGCGGTGCCGAAGTGCGCATCGTGCCGGAGCATCCGGGTCTGGCTCCGATCAAGGCCGCCGCAACGAAGCTGAACGTGGCCCTGACTGGCCAGCCGGCCGCGGCCGCGGGCGCCGAGCCGACCAAGGCACTGGTATTCGACGCCAGCGGTCTCGACTCGCCGGATGCGATGCGCGAGGTCTACGAGTTCTTCCAGCCGCTGGTGCGCGGCCTGCCGTCGAATGGCCGCGTCATCGTGCTGTCGCGTGCGCCGGAATCAACGACTTCGGTCAACACCCGCACGCTGTCGACCGCGCTGCGCGGCTTCATCCGTTCGCTGGCCAAGGAAATCGGCAAGAACGGCAGCACCTGCAATCTGCTTGAAGTCACCACGGGTGGCGAAGCCTGGCTCGACGCGCCGCTGCGCTTCTTCCTGAGCACGCACTCGGCGTATATCTCCGGCCAGACGCTGACGGTGTCGCCAGGTCCGGGTTCGACCAAAGCGCTCGCCGGCAGCCTTGTCGGCAAGACTGCGCTGGTCACCGGCGCGGCACGCGGCATCGGCGCGTCGATCTCCGAAGTGTTGGCGCGTGAAGGCATGACGATCGTCGGCATGGACCACCCGTCGCAGGAAGGTGCGCTCGGTGAAACCATGGCCAAGTACGGCGGCGTCGGTCTCGCCCTCGACGTCACCGCGCCCAACGCAGCGCAGCGCATTGCGGAAGAAGTGATCCCGCGCTTCGGTGGCCTCGATGTGGTGGTCCACAACGCCGGCGTCACCCGCGACAAGATGCTGCGCAACATGAGCCTCCAGCACTGGGACATGGTGCTGAACATCAATCTCGCCGCGATCCTGCGCATCAACGAAGGTCTGCTCGAAAAGGGCCTGAACAAGGACGCGCGCATCGTCTGCATTTCGTCGATTGGCGGCATCGGCGGCAACGCCGGCCAGACCAACTACGGCTCGACGAAGGCCGGCATCATCGGCTACGCCGAGGCAATGGCGCCGGTCATGGCCAGGCGCGGCGGTGCGATCAACGCGGTTGCGCCGGGCTTCATCGAGACCCAGATGACCGCCGCGATGCCGCTGGGTCCGCGTGAAGTCGGCCGCCGCATCAACTCGCTGTCCCAGGGCGGACTGCCGCAGGACATTGCTGAAGCCGTGGCGTTCTTCGCCTCGCCGGCAGCCGGCGGCGTCAACGGCCGTACGCTGCGCGTTTGCGGCCAGAACTGGTTCGGCGCATAAGTTCGAGCGGCACCCGCAGTTTTCACCCGTTGTCACGCGGGGACCGGTAAACTCCGGTCCCCGCGTCGCTGTCTGACGCGAAAGCCGCCCCCGCGGTATTGCCCAGTGAGACTGACGTTGTCTGACCCCATTCCAGCCTTGGAACTGATCGCTGAATCAAAGCTGCCAACCCCGTATGCGGAGTTCGGCATCAGTGTCTATCGCGCGACCGACGGCAAGGAACATGTCGTCGTCTCTCTGGGCGATCTGTTCACCGAGCCGCCGCTGGTGCGCGTGCATTCCGAATGTCTGACCGGTGATGCGCTGTTTTCCCTGCGCTGCGATTGCGGTGCGCAGCTGCAGGCGGCGCTCGAACGGATTGCAGAAGCGGGTCGTGGTGCGGTGCTGTATCTGCGCCAGGAAGGCCGCGGCATCGGCTTGGGCAACAAGATCCGCGCCTATGCACTGCAGGATCAGGGTGCTGATACGGTCGAGGCCAATCATCAGCTTGGTTTTCCGGCAGACGCTCGTGAGTACGGCCTTGCAGTGACCTTGCTGCGCCAGCTCGGTCTCAAGCGCATCCGTCTGATGACCAACAATCCGCGCAAGCTCGATGCGCTGCGCGCCGACGGCATTGAAGTGCTGGAGCGCGTCGCCCTCGAAGGCGGGCGCAATCCGCACAACGAAAAATACCTGGACGCCAAGGCGGCCAAGCTCGGGCACTGGTTGACGCTCCCCTGATGGCCTCGCGGGACAAAAGCGCCGCGCCAGGCCTGCTCCGCGAAATCGGTTCGCTGACTGTCTCGACTTTTCAGGTTTCACGTGGCGCAGTGCCGCTGCTGCGCTTGCTCGCGTCCGAAGCCGACGTCACCCGTGACGACCTCGGCCGCGCGATCGATCAGGCGTTTGATGGCCTGTACCGCCACCCCCTGCTGCGCCAGACCGAACGCCTGACCGCCTATCTGCGCGCACGGCGTCTGATTCCGAACGAGCAGTCGACCGAAGACATGATCCGCTTCGTCGTCGACCAGATGGTTGCGCGCTCGCCGGTGCCGGTACCCGAACAACTCGTGCACGAGTTCTGGCAGTTCTTCAACGAGCTGTTTGCCTCGCCGGAGATCAAGGGCCTCGGCGAGATGTCGCTGGACATGGTGCGGCTGGTGATCCGCACCTACGAGCCGTTGTTGACCGAAGTAGTCAACATCCTCAAGGCCGGCCGGCGTTTCAACCAGTGGCAGCTCAACGAAATCCTGCGCCGTGCGGCCATGGTGCGCGGCGACGCGCTGATCGTACGCCGGCAGATTCGCGCCTTGCGTTACATCAAGCCGTTCTTCCAGGTCGATCCGCGCGACTTCAAGGCACAGGCCACGCTGGTTGCGCAGATGGTCGGCGAATTCGGTCCGTTCTTCGTCAAGATGGCGCAGATTGCCGCAGCCAATGCGGACTTCCTGCCGGAGGAAATCGCGCGCGAGCTTGCCGTGTTCCACGAAGACGTGCCGGCAATGACGGAAGAGGAGGTCAACCAGGCCTTCATCGAGTGCTACGGCAAGCTGCCGCACAAGCTCTACCTGGATTTCGACGCCGCGCGGCCAGTGAAATCGGGATCGATCGGTTCGGTCTACTTTGCCAAGAAGCCCTTTGTCGAGGATGGCAGGGAAGTCCTGCGCGCGGTCGTGATCAAGGTTGGCCGGCAGAACATCGACCGCGAGTTTGCGATCGGCAAGCTGGTCCTGGGCCTCGCGATCATGTCCTCGCAATACTGGGCGCCGCATTCCAAGCTCGCACCGTTCCTGCGTGCGATGCAGGAGCAGGTCGACGAGTTCGTTGCCGGCTTCACCGAAGAGCTCGATTTCGACAAGGAAGCGGCAAATCACCAGCGCTTCTACCAGCGCAGCCTCAAGTCGAACATGTGGCGTGTGCCGGAGCTGTATGGCCACACGCATCGCATCATCGAGATGGAATTCCTTTCCGACGCCGCGAGCCTGACCCGTGCGCTGCGGCGCATGCCGCTGTCCGAGCGGCGGCGCTTCCAGCAGCGCGTCTCCGAGCGGCTGCTCTACACCCTGATGCTGCACTTCGTCGTGCACCGCGAAATCCACGGCGACCTGCATCCGGGCAACATCATGATCGGTTCGGATGGCACCCTGCATCTGATCGACTGGGGCAACGTCGTCGCCCTCGACGGCAAGTCCGAGGCGGTCTGGAACTACCTCGCTGCAGCAGTCACCGCCGATACCGGTCAGCTTGCCGATGCACTGATCCGGATCAGTACCCAGCCGCAGGCCGACGCACAGCGCCGCAACGAGATCAAAGCCGCACTCGACGAGACCCTGCGCAAGAAAGGCGTGACGCCGCTGACGGCACGTAACTTCGTCGCCGAGCTGCGTCGTGGCGGGATCCAGGGCCTGCATGCACGTGGCCAGGCGGTGCTGCATCTGATGTCGAATACGCAGCAGACCGGTCTGGTCATTCAGCGCGACTACCTGCACCTGTCGCGCGCATTGTTTGCCGCTGCCGGAAGCTTCGGCTCTCTGTATGAAAATGACTCCAGGCGGCGCCTGGCGTATGACCTGTTCCGCGGCCTGCTGCGGCTGCCGCTGACCGTGTCGCGTGACCAGTTGCACGAGCAGATCAGCGCGGTGCGCCATCAGGTGGCGCGTACCTTGCCGATGCCGCGGGCCCTGCGCGAACGCATCGCCGGGCGGGTCCCGGCAGCGTTTGCTGCCGTCGAGAACATTGCCGTTGGAGTGCCGCCGCCGGCGGCGACGCCTAAATATTCATAGACCAGAAAACCGGAATCCCGATGTACGCACTGGCCCGCAACCTGTTGTTCAAGCTCGATGCCGAACGCGCGCATGAACTGACGCTTGATGTGTTCCGGCGCATGCCGATGCTGTCCACGGCGCCGTTTCGCTGTGTCGACCAGCCGGCACCGCTGAAGTTGATGGGGCTCGAGTTCCGCAATCCGGTAGGTCTCGCCGCCGGACTCGACAAGAACGGCGAATGTCTGCGTGCCTGGGATGCCCTGGGTTTCGGCTTCGTCGAAGTCGGCACCGTCACGCCGCGGCCTCAGCCCGGCAATCCGCGCCCGCGCATGTTCCGCCTGCCGGAACATCAGGCCCTGATCAATCGGCTCGGTTTCAACAACAAGGGCGTCGATCATCTGTTGCGGCAAGTTGCGCAGGCAGGCTACCGCGGCGTGCTCGGCATCAACATCGGCAAGAACTTCGATACCCCGATCGAGCGCGCCGCCGACGACTATCTGCAGTGCCTGCGCAAGGTGTACAGCGCAGCGTCATACATCACGGTTAACATTTCGTCACCGAACACCAGGAACCTGCGCGAGTTGCAGGACGAGTCGAATTTGCGCGGACTCCTGCGGGCCATCGACGACGAGCGCAAGGCACTGGCGGATCGGCACGGCCTGCGGCGGCCGATCCTGGTCAAGATTGCGCCGGATGTGACCGACGATCAGATCGACGTCATCGCCAGCGTCACGCGTGAATGCGACATGGACGGCCTGATCGCAACCAACACCACGATCAGCCGTACCGGCATCGAAACCGATGCGCTGGCCACCGAGGGCGGGGGACTGTCGGGTAGACCGCTGCGGCCCTTGGCGGAAGCGGTGATGCGCCGTTTGCGCGCCCGCGTCGGAACAGGATTCCCGTTGATTGGCGTCGGCGGCATCGTTTGTGGCGCAGATGCGCTGGCACGACGCAACGCCGGTGCCGATCTGCTCCAGGTCTACACGGGCTTCATCTATCGCGGACCGGCCCTGATTCGCGAGTGCGTGCAGGCGCTGTCAGCGTAATGATGACGGTAGCGCGGAGTTTTGGGTTTAGGTCGAATTTGTCGTCAATTCCGGTTGCCGCTGGCGACCGGATTCCAGTAGAGTCCGGTCACTAGAAAATTAACGTATGGTTATTTGGGGGTTCAATATGCAAAAGAAACTGATCTCCGCTGCGGCTGCCGCAGTGATCTGGGCCGGTTCGGCGCACGCTGTCACGACTGAAGGTTATGACATCCCGTACGTCGGCGCTGCCTACCTGTACGAATTCTCCGACAGTGCCCGCGATTCCGACGAAGGCCAGGGCTTCAGCGCCAACTTCGGCTGGCCGCTCGCTGAGAACATGGCTGCGGAACTGACTTTCCATGCCATGGAACGCGATCGTGAAATCGATGGCAATCCCGACTATCAGCGCGGCCTGATGCTGGACTTCGTCTATGACTTCGGCGGCAGCGGCTTCAAGCCCTTCCTGCTGGCGGGCCTCGGCGCCGTGCAGAACGACGTGCGCGGCGACGAGCACGAGCACTTCGGCATCAACCTCGGTGCGGGCGCGCTGATTCCGCTGAACTGGCACGGTGTCGCGATTCGTGCCGAAGGCCGCGCCCTCGGCCAGGCCGACGACGAGTCGGTGGAAGGCGAAGACGTCCTGATCGATTATCGTGTCAGCGTCGGTCTGCAGGTTCCGCTCACCCAGTTCTTCGCTGTCGACGAGCATGCCGATGCAGCACCGGCCCCGGCCTGCGCTCTGGCCGTGGTTGATCCGGTCACCGGCCGTGCCGATTGCGGCTCGGATCTGGATCGTGACGGGGTCCTCGACAGCCTCGATCAGTGCCCGGCTACGCCGGCTGGCACCGCGGTGGATGCCACGGGCTGCACGCTCAACCTCACCGACGACAGCGACGGCGATGGCGTTACCAATGCTCTGGATCTCTGCCCGGGCACTCCGGCTGGCGTCAAGGTTGACGACAAGGGTTGCGTCGTTGGCCAGACCCTGGTCCTGCGCGGCGTCAACTTCGAGAACGATCAGGCTGTGCTGGATCTGGCCGCTCGCGCCATCCTCGATGACGTTTCGACTTCGATGAAGAACCAGGCCAACGTCAGCGTCGAGATCGGTGGTCATACCGATTCCAACGGCGCGGAAACCTACAATCAGATGCTCTCGCAGGAGCGCGCTGAATCGGTTCGTCAGTACCTGATCGCTCACGGCATTGAAGCCACACGTCTGTCGGCAATGGGCTACGGCGAGACCAAGCCGCTGGCTTCCAACGATACCGCTGAAGGTCGTGCCGAGAACCGCCGCGTCGAGTTCAAGCTGCTCGTTGCGAACTAAGCGGTAGCCTTAGCTTTACCCAACGCGGTCATCGCAAGATGGCCGCGTTTTTTGTTGGACGATTCCGGTCACATCCGATTGCCCCGCACGACCCATGAAAGACACCCTCAAGCTCGAAGACTTCGCTCACTCGATCAGGATCGAAACGCGCTGGTCAGACCTGGACGCCCTGGGCCATGTCAACAACACACGGTTCTTTACCTTCGATGAAAGCGCGCGGCTGGATTACTTCACCGAGTTGATGCTGGGAGACGAGCACTTCTGGAAGCGCGACGGATTCATTCTGGCGAGCCTGGCCGGTGATTTTCTTGCCCAGGTCCATCATCCGGCGACGGTGACGATCGGCTTTCGTATCGTACGCATGGGTCGCAGCTCGATGAACAGCCTCGCCGGCATGTTCGTCGATGGCAAGCCGGTCGCCGCTACACGCGGAGTCGTTGTCTGGTTCGACTACGAGAGCCAGCGCCCCAAGGCCATACCCGAACATGCGCGGGCCATGATCCGTGCCCGTGAACGGATTGCGCCGGAGGAGGGCTAGACCCTCGTGAGTCGACCGGCTTGCGCTTGTCGAACGTGACACGTCGAAGTTGCCAGGAGAATTGATATGGCTGTTCGAGCTCACATCGGAGGACTCGGTTTTGCGCTGCTCGCGTTGCCGGCGATGGCGCATACCGTAGGCACAGCAGCGCAGGCAACGGCCGTGTTCGACGCAATCCGCAACGCCCCGGCGCAGCTCAAGCTGTACTGCGAGCAACACCGGCTGCGGGAGGATTCTGTCCCGGCTTACGTGCGTCAGGACTATGCCACGGTGACTCAGCTTGGACAGCGCATCGATGGTATCCAGGATCGGCTCGTCGGCTACAAGGCGGCCGTCGGCTACGTCAGTCGCATGGCTGGCGATCTGGCGTTCTTCAAAACCGCAGAAGGTAGCGCACTGCTCGCCGCTCAGACGAAGCTGAGTGCCTCCTGCGGCAAGTAAGCTGCCTGTGTCAGATGCCGAGCGCGTAGAACTCGCGCGCCGGCGTCGCCCGGCTCCAAAGCTCGTCATAGCGACGCAGTTGCAGGCGTGCGTTCAGCGAAGCGCCAAGGTACAGATTGGTCTGCAGGTTAAGTTGCGGTGCGCGCTGCATCCAGGCGGACTCATCGGCGATCACCAGTTCTTCGTCGACCCCATACTGTTCCTCGGCAAGCTGGCGAAACTCCACGCGACTGCTGAGCCGACGCCCCAGTTCGACAAGCCGATGTGCCTGCTTCATCGTCCGGTCCGGTGATTCGACCAGCACACGCAGCTGCACCCGATGACTCGACAGCAGGAATTGCTTGATCAACTCGACCACATCGGCATCGCCATAGGAACTGGCGGGCAGAGCAGGACTCAGAATCGCGAGTCGCTGTGTGGCGACCGGAAGCAGCTGCTTCAGCGCCGCAATGAACCCAGCCTGTCCCTGCAGAGGATCGGCAGCCTGTGAGGGGTGTTCATCCATGAGCTGTCGTCGACATTGAGTTGAACCTCATCGGGCCGCCCTGGCCTGTTCGATCGCGTTGCCGATATAGCTGCCTGGGGTCATCGTCATCAGACGCGCTTTTTCCGCCTCCGGCAGATCGAGCCCCGAGATGAATTCGCGAATCGCATCACGGCCGATCTTCTGACCGCGGGTGAGGCGCTTGAGTTGCTCGTACGGCTCTGGCAGGCCGTAGCGGCGCATCACGGTCTGGATCGCTTCGCCGAGCACTTCCCAGTTGCTGTCGAGATCGATGCCCATGCGCCAGGCATCGGCTTCGAGCTTGCCAATGCCCTTGCCGATCGCCTGGTAGGCAATCAGCGAGTGGGCGGCGCCAACGCCGAGGTTACGCAGCACGGTCGAGTCGGTGAGGTCACGCTGCCAGCGCGATATCGGCAGCTTCTCGGACAGATGCTGGAGGATCGCGTTGGCAAGACCGAGATTGCCTTCGCCGTTCTCGAAGTCGATCGGGTTGACCTTGTGCGGCATCGTCGAGCTGCCGACTTCGCCGGCAACAGTGCGCTGCTTGAAGTAGCCGACCGAGATGTACGCCCAGATGTCGCGGCAAAAGTCGATCAGGATCGTATTGATCCGCGCGAGCACATGGAAGTATTCGGCGATGTAGTCATGCGGCTCGATCTGCGTCGTCGCCGGCGACTCTTCGATGCCGAGTTCCACAAGAAATCCGCGCGCCACTTCAGGCCAGTCCACATCTGGGTACGCGGCGTAGTGCGCATTCCAGTTGCCGACCGCGCCATTCATCTTGCCGAGAATCTGTACTTCGGCAAACTGCTTGCGCTGGCGCCGCAGGCGCTGCGCGAACACGGCCATTTCCTTGCCGAGCGTGGTCGGTGAAGCCGGCTGGCCATGGGTGCGGGCGAGCATCGGCTGCTCGGCATAGGTCAGCGCCAGGCCACCGATCGAGTTGATCAGCTTGTCGATCGCCGGCATCAGCACCGTCTCGCGCGCGTCCTTGAGCATCAGCGCGTGGGCGAGGTTGTTGATGTCTTCCGAAGTGCAGGCGAAGTGGATGAACTCCTTGATGTCGTTCAGCTCGGGCTGCGAGCTGATGCGTTCCTTCAGGTAGTACTCGACCGCCTTGACGTCGTGATTGGTCGTGTCTTCGATCGCCTTGACGCGCTGGGCTTCCTCGATGCTGAAGTTCTCGGCGATGCGGTCGAGCTTTTCACGCGCGGCGGTCGACAGAGGGGCGACTTCGCCGACGCCGGGCTGGGCGGCGAGGGTGGCCAGCCAACGGATTTCGGACAGCACGCGATAACGCATCAGGCCGTACTCGCTGAAGATGCCGCGCAAAGGCACGGTTTTTTCCGCATAGCGGCCGTCAACGGGAGAAATTGCGGTCAGGGAGTTCAGGATCATGGAGTCAGCCTAAGGCAGACGGCCACAGCCGTCTGCATTGCGGGGAGCGGAAAGGCGTATTTTATCCGAGCCAGCCCCCAACGATCACCCGAACGTCATGCGCCGCGCACAAATTCGCAAGAAAGTGACAACCCAACCCGGATCCGCCGGCCGGACTGAGCGCGACAGCCTGGGGGAACTGCAGGTGCCTGCCGATGCGCTGTGGGGTGCGCAGACCCAGCGTGCGATTGAGAACTTTCCGGTATCCGGCCTTGCGATGCCGCGTGCGTTCATCCGTTCATTGGGTCTGATCAAGGCTGCCGCCGCGCAGGCCAATGCCGATCTCAAGCTGATTCCGCAGAACAAGGCGCGCGCCATCATCGGCGCGGCACGCGCGGTCGCTGCCGGCGAACATGACACCCAGTTTCCGATCGACGTGTTCCAGACCGGCTCTGGCACCTCGAGCAATATGAATGCCAACGAGGTGATTGCCCACCTTGCCAGCGCACAGCTTGGCCGAGCGGTGCATCCGAACGACGATGTCAATTACGGGCAGTCGTCGAATGACGCGATCCCGACCGCAATTCATCTGTCTGCCGCGCTCGAGCTGCACGAGCAATTGTTGCCTGCACTGGTTCATCTGCGCCGCACGCTGGCGCAGAAATCGCGCGCACTGCAGCGTGTGGTCAAGACCGGCCGCACCCATCTGATGGATGCGATGCCGCTGACGCTGGGACAGGAGCTGTCCGGCTGGGAAGCCCAGATTGCGCAGGCGATCGCGCGCCTCAAGGATGTGCAGCCGCGCCTGCAGCGGCTCGCCCAGGGCGGCACTGCGGTGGGAACGGGCATCAATGCCGATCCGCGCTTTGCCTCACGGTTCTGCGTGGTGCTGTCGCGCGAGACCGGGCTGCGCTTCAAGCCGGCCGAGAATTTCTTCGAGGCCTTGTCGAGCCAGGACACCGCTGCCGAGTTGTCCGGCC
>CAZDPA010000099.1:0-14861 GCA_964507195.1 uncultured Salinisphaerales bacterium
CCCCATGAACCTGCACAAGCCCTTCTCGAGGCCGCACGGCGGCGGTGGTCCGGGAGCCGGCGCAGTGGGTCTGTCGGAACGCCTCAAGCCGTTCATGCCGATTCCGGTGGTCGGCAAGGCAGCGGACGGCAAGACCTATCGCTGGCTCGACGAGCGCGACGTTCCCGCTTCGATCGGCCGCCTGTCGGCGTGGATGGGCAATGCCGGCGTGTTGCTCCGCGCCTACATCTATGCACGCATGCTCGGTCGCGAAGGCATGCATCGCGTCGGCGAGTTTGCGACGCTGAATGCGAACTATCTTGCCGCGCGCCTGAAAGAGAAGGGTCTCGATCTCGCGTTTCCGCGCCGTCGCGCCAGCCACGAGTTCATCATCACACTGAAGAAGCAGAAGGCGGAGATTGAGCTGACTGCGACCGACGTTGCCAAGCGACTGCTCGACTACGGCTTCCACGCGCCGACGATCTATTTTCCGCTGACGGTGCCCGAGTGCCTGCTGATCGAGCCGACCGAAACCGAAGATCGTGAAACCCTCGACGCGTTTGTCGACGCAATGATCTCGATCTGGGATGAAGCGAAGAAAGACATCGCCTTCGTCAAGGGTGCACCGCACACGATGCCGGTGCGGCGTCTGGATGACGTGCGTGCCGCGCGTCAGCTGGACTTGCGCTGGCAGCCTTCAGCATGAAGCTGGCCCTCACCCCACCGTCCGCATCCGCGGACGATTCCCCCCTCTCCCGCGACGCGGGCGAGGGGCCGTAGTCTCGCTGCGCGAGGAGCATAGTCTTGGCCGATGGCATCAAGGGTTGGGCACGCATCATCCGCGCGACCAAGGTCTCCTACTTGGGACTCGGCTGGGCGCTGCGCGAGGAGGAGGCTTTTCGCATTGAGTTCCTGATCGCGCTGGTGTTGCTGCCCTTGGCGATTTGGTTCGGCGACAACGCGATTGAGCGTGTGCTGCTGATCTTCAGTATCGTCTTTGTGCTGATCGTCGAGTTGCTGAACACCGCGGTCGAGGTTGTGGTCGACCGCATCGGGACCGAGCGTCATGTCTTGTCCGGTCGTGCCAAGGATCTGGGTTCGGCCGCAGTTCATCTATCCTTGCTGCAGGTGCCCGTGGTCTGGGGCCTGATTCTGTTCAGCTAAATCACTCAACTATTTCCCAATACCCATGTCCGCTCTGATCTGTGGTTCCTTCGCGTTCGACACCATCATGGTGTTCCCCGGTCATTTCAAGAATGAAATCCTGCCGGACAAGGTGCATATCCTGAACGTCGCCTTCCTCGTGCCGCAGCTGCGCCGCGAGTTCGGCGGCTGCGCCGGCAACATCGCCTACAACATGAAGCTGCTCGGCGGCGATCCGCTGCCGATGGGCACGGTCGGCGAGGACTTCGACCGCTACAACGAGTGGCTCGACAAGCTGCAGATCTCGCGCCAGTACATCAAGCCGATTGCGCAGACCTACACCGCGCAGGCCTACATCACGACCGATCTCGACGACAACCAGATCACTGCCTTCCATCCGGGCGCGATGAATCATGCGCACGTACAGGCAGTGCCGGCCAAGGGCATCACGATCGGCACGGTGTCGCCGGACGGCCGCGACGGCATGATCCAGCACGCGACGCAGTTCGCCGAATCGGGCATCCCGTTCCTGTTCGATCCCGGCCAGGGCCTGCCGATGTTCGGTGGCGACGACCTGCGCAAGTTTATCGAGCAGGCCAGCTATGTCGCGGTCAACGACTACGAGTTCGAGCTGCTGACCGATCGTACCGGCTGGTCGCTGAAGGACATCGCCAGCCGCGTCGAGGCGCTGATCATCACCCACGGTGGCAAGGGTTCGGCGATCCACACCGGCGGCAAGGTGCTGCAGATTCCCTGCGCCAAGGCGGCAGCGCTCACCGATCCAACCGGCTGCGGCGACGCTTTCCGCGGCGGCCTGCTGCATGGCCGCATGAACGGCATGGACTGGGAAACCAGCGGCCGCATCGGTTCGCTGCTCGGCGCCTACAACATCGAACGCCCGGGCACGCAGAACCACAAGTTCACGATGGAGCAGTTCCGCGAGCGCTTCAACAAGGAATTCCGCTACGACTTCAAGTAGGCGTGCGGCTAAAGCACGCCTTGGCATCGTAGGTTAGAAGGCGCTGGGTCCAGAACCGGATGCCCCACCAAAACGGGCGCGCGCGTATAGTGCGCGCCCGTTTGCTGTACCCCAGGAGTTGCCGATGCTGACCCTCAAGCTCAAACCGCGTGAAGAGCGCCGCCTGCGTGCCGGGCACCTGTGGGTCTACTCGAACGAAATCCACACCGACGACAAGTTCCGGAACATCGAGCCCGGCACGCTGTGTCGGGTCACCGACAGCCGCGACAAGCCGCTGGGTACCGGCTACGTCAATCCACGCACACTGCTGACCGTGCGCCTGCTCAGCAGCGACGGTCGCGCGGTGATCGATCAGGCCTGGTTCGAACGGCGCCTGCATGCCGCGCTCGATCTGCGTGCACGCCTGTATGCCGAACCGCATTACCGTCTGGTTTATGGCGAATCCGACGGTCTGCCGGGTCTCGTCGTCGATCGTTATGGCGACTACTGCGTCGTGCAGATCACGACTGCCGGCATGGAACTGCTCAAGCCGCAGATCCTGGCGGCCCTGCAGGCAGTGATCAAGCCGACCGGCATCGTGCTGCGCAATGACAGCGGCGCCCGCGAGCTGGAAGGTCTGAGCTCGTACGTCGAAGTTGTTGGCAGCGTGCCAGCGCAGGTCGAAGTGCTTGAGGACGGTCTGCGCTATCTGGTCGATCTGCAGACCGGGCAGAAGACCGGATTCTTCTTCGATCAACGCGACAACCGCGCACGCCTGCAGCGCTACGTTTCCGGGCGCAGTGTGCTCGACGTGTTCAGCTACGTCGGTGCCTGGGCGCAACGTGCGGCGCAGTACGGCGCGTCCAGCGTCACCTGCATCGATTCATCACAGCCGGCGCTCGACGCGGCACTGGCCAGTGCCGAACTCAACGCACTGAAGATCGAAGCGATCCGCGCCGATGCGCTGGAAGGCCTCAAGGCACTGCGCGCCGAAGGCCGGACCTTCGACGTCGTGATCGTCGATCCGCCGGCGCTGATCAAGAAGCGCCGCGACTTCGACAACGGCATCGAACACTACGCCGCGCTCAATCGCGCGGCGATGCATCTGCTCAGCGCCGACGGCATTCTGATTTCCTGCTCGTGCTCGCATCACCTCGAAGCCGACGATCTGCAGCGCATCCTGCTGCGTGAGTCGCGCACGACCGGCCGGCGTCTGCAGATCCTCGAACAGGGCGGGCAGGGTGCCGATCATCCAGTGCACCCGGCGATTCCGGAAACGCGCTATCTCAAGGCGTTTGTGTGCCGGGTCCTGGCCGGATAGGCAATCGCACTTGCATCGCCCGGCCCTCAAACCGGGCGCTGTGACGGCTCACGCCCGGCGCGGCAGACCGCTACAATCTGCCCATGTTGATCCATCCCGATATTGATCCGGTTGCCCTGCGCCTGGGGCCCTTGGCCGTGCACTGGTACGGCCTGATGTACCTGCTTGGTTTCCTCGGCTTCTGGTGGTTTGGTGTCAGGCGTGCGCGCATGCCGCACATTCGCTGGCCCGAGGCGCGCGTGTCCGATCTGCTGTTCTATGGCGTCGTCGGCGTGATCGTCGGTGGCCGCCTCGGCTACACGCTGTTCTACAACTTCAGTGCCTTTGTCGCCGATCCGCTGTCGATCCTGCGCATCTGGGAGGGCGGCATGTCGTTCCATGGCGGCCTGCTTGGCGTCATCGTTGCCTTCATCTGGTTCGCGCGCGTGCATCAGCTCAAGGCTTTTGACGTCGGTGACTTTGCGGCACCGATGATCCCGCTCGGCCTGCTCACCGGGCGCATCGGCAACTTCATCAATGGCGAACTCTGGGGTTCGCCGACGACACTGCCCTGGGGCATGGTGTTTTCGCATGCCGGTCCGCAGCCGCGACATCCGTCGATGCTCTACGAAGCTGCGCTCGAAGGCCTGGTGCTGTTCGTCATCCTGTGGTGGTTTGCGCAGAAGCCGCGCCCACGCATGGCGGTCTCCGGTCTGTTCCTGCTCGGCTATGGCGTGTTCCGCACGATGGTCGAAACCGTACGTCTACCCGATGCGCACATCGGCTATCTGCTCGGCACGCAGTGGCTGACGATGGGCATGGTGCTGAGCGCGCCGGTGTGGGGCAGTGGTCTCGTTCTTATCTTGCTTGCGTACCGGAAGCGCTGATGCCGAGCACTTTGATCTCGGTGCGTCGTCACTGGCCGGCAGTGCAGCGCGCGCAGCTGATCGACAGCGTGCATGAAGCCATGGTCGAGACGCTGAAGGTTCCGGCCAGGGATCGTTGCCTGCGTCTTCAGGAATTCGCACCGGAAGACTTCGCGGTGATGCCGCAGTGTTCGGAATTCTTCACATTGATCGAGATCAGCCTGTTTGCAGGGCGCTCGCTTGATGCCAAGCGCGCGTGTTATCAGGCGCTGGTGCAAAGCCTAGGCGAACTGGGCGTGCCGGCGCAGGACGTGCGTGTCATCCTGAACGAGGTGCCGCAGGACAACTGGGGCATTCGTGGCGGGCATCCCGCGTCCGAAGTGAACCTCGGCTTCAAGATCGAAGTTTAGGAGAAGCACCATGCGCCAGTATCTCGATCTGATGAACCGCGTGCTCGAGCACGGTGCCGAGAAGTCCGATCGCACCGGTACCGGCACGCTGTCGGTATTCGGACACCAGATGCGCTTCAATCTGCTCGACGGCTTTCCGCTGCTGACGACGAAGAAGGTTCACACCAAGTCGATCATCCATGAACTTCTGTGGTTCCTGAAAGGCGAAACCAATACGCGCTACCTGAAGGAAAACGGCGTCAGCATCTGGGACGAATGGGCAGACGAGAACGGTGAGCTCGGTCCGGTCTACGGCAAGCAGTGGCGCTCATGGCCAACGCCGGACGGCCGCCACATCGACCAGATGCAGCTGGTGCTCGATCAGATCAAGGGCAGTCCGGATTCGCGGCGCCTGATCGTCTCGGCCTGGAACGTCGCCGAGCTGGATCAGATGGCGCTGATGCCTTGTCACGCGTTCTTCCAGTTCTATGTCGCGCAGGGGCATCTGTCGTGTCAGCTTTACCAGCGCAGCGCAGATATTTTCCTCGGCGTGCCTTTCAACATCGCGTCCTACGCGCTGCTGACGCTGATGGTCGCGCAGGTCACCGGCCTCAAGCCCGGCGAGTTCATCTGGACCGGCGGCGATTGCCACCTGTATACGAATCATCTCGATCAGGCACGCCTGCAGCTGTCGCGCGACACGCGCGCATTGCCGACGATGACGCTGAATCCGGAAGTGAAGGATCTGTTTGCCTTTCGTTACGAGGATTTCACGCTCGGGAGCTACGATCCGCATCCGCACATCAAGGCGCCGGTGGCGGTGTAAACCGCGGCGATGTCCGCAGGCCGGCCTGCTGCGCTGTTTCTGTCCGATGACCGCATTGTCTGGTCGTCGATGAGCTTCACCGGCGCCCAGACCCGCCGTCCGACCTGCGCCCTGCTGATCGGCGCCTATCGTGAGCTTGTTGTCACCGTCGAAGGCAGTGTGCCGCTGCGTACACGGGCGGTGCTGCTCGGGCCCAACGTCGCGCGCGAGATCGTTGCCGATGCTGCGGGCTTCTACAGCCTGAGTCTCGACCCCGCGCATCCGGCCTGCCGTTATCTGCGCGACATCCAGCTTGGCGGAAAGCCGTGGCTCGATCTTGGCGAGCACCTCGGCGAGAGCGTCATTGCACGGGTGCGCGAGACGCTGGAGAAGGACGCCGGTTGTGCGCACAGCCGCAAGATCGGTGACCACCTGCTTGCACATTTCTTCCCGGGCGTGGCCGCTGCCGCGCCGATCGAACCGCGCATCGCACGCGTCGCCGAATGGCTGCGTCGCGAGGTACCTGCGCGCGCTGACATGAAGCAGCTTGGCGAAGTCTGCCACCTGTCGCCGGGCCGGCTCACGCACCTCTTTACACAGGAACTCGGCGTCTCCATCCGCAGCTATCTGCGCTGGGTGAGGATGAGCAAGGCGATCGAGCTGCTCGGCAGCGAGCAGCGCACGGTTGCCGAGGTGGCGGCCACGATCGGCTTTTCCGACTCGGCGCATTTCTGCCGCGTGCTGCGCGACTACTACGCCGTCGTCCCCAGTTTCGTCTCCGACCGCACACGCGTTCATGTCCATGCCTGCGGTACTGGATAGCCGGTAAGTTCAATCGGCCCTCCCGCGCATCGGCGTATATAGACGCCATAACTAGATGTTGTGCGACGAGGAGAGAAAGATGCGGTCGTTCCGGCTGGCCAGGTCTCTGGCGCTGTGCCTGTGGGTTTCCATTGCTGTTTTCGCTGCTGGCTGCGGCAGTTCCTCTCCGGTTGAGGGTGGTGGCCCGGTCGTGCCTCCCGGACCGATCAGTTGTCCATCCGGCGGCGATCTGCAGACCGCCGCTGAGATCCTGCCCGAGCGCCTACCGGACGAGGCGACCCTGCGCCGCTGGCAGGAGACCATGGTGAACCTCGGGCCGCGCATCACCGGCAGCCCGGCGCACAAGCAGTGGCATGAGTTCATGGTTCGCGAGTTCGAAGCGGCGGGCCTCAGCGTGCAGCGCGACGCCGTGCCGCTGGAGTGGTGGGATCACCAGACCTACACACTGACGCTGATCGACAGCGACGGTACCGAGACCGCAGTGCCGGTGGCGTCCTACTACCCGTACTCCGGCTTCACGCCGGAGGGCGGCATCACTGCCGATCTGGTCAACGCCGGCCTCGGGTTGCCGCAGGATTTCCTTGCCGCGAACGGCAAGATCATGTTTTACGAGGAGAACCTGCTGCCGCTGACCGCCGCGCTGTTCTATGCAACGACCAGCTATCTGCATGACCCGGACAACACGCTGACGCCGCTGACGCCGTACAAGCGCGCATCGACTTCATTCCTGACCCCGCAGGAGCTGCTGTCGCTGGGTCTCGCGGGTGCTGCCGGCGCTGTGGGCGCGATCGTTTCCTACGAAGCCTCGTTCGAGAATGCGGAAGGGCAGTACACACCGTTCCTGACCTCGCCGGGCGAAAGCCAGGGCGTACCGGCGCTGTACGTCGACCGCACGACCGGCGACATGATCAAGGCGAAGATCGCCGAAGGTGCGTCCGCGCGTCTGGAGCTTTCCGGCGTCAAGCATGTCGACGGTGCGACCGAAGACATCATCGCGACGCTGCCGGGCAGCACCGACGAGGTCATCATCATCAACACGCACAGCGACGGCACCAGCGCCGCACAGGAGAACGGCACGCTCGGTGTAATGGCGCTCGCGCGCTACTTCGCCTCGCTACCGCTGGCCTGCCGTGCACGCACGATGGTGTTCACGCTCAATCCAGGCCACTTCCACAGTGGCATCAACGGCGACACGCAGCGCTTCATCGACAACTACCCGGAGATCATTGCCAAGGCTGTGGGTTCGCTGACGCTGGAGCACCTCGGTCAGACCGAATGGATCGACGACATCGAGAACGGCCTGCAGCCGACCGGCATGGTCGAGCCGGCTGCGTTCTACGGCTCGGCGAATCTGGTGCAGAGCATCATGCGCAGCGCGGTCATCGCCGAGGATCTGCGCCGCACTTTCGTCGCGCGGCCGATCGCAGTGATCTACTTCGGCGTCGGCAGTGCGCTGAATGCGCGCGGCGTACCGAATGCCTCGTTCATTGCCGGGCCCAACATGATGCTGGCGACCGGCAGCAACCAGCACCTTGATAAGATCGATTACACACGCATGGCCGCAGAAATCCGCACCGCGACGCGCGTTGCTGCGGCGATGGACGCAGCGAGCAGGGAAGTGCTCTGCATAGGCCTGATTCCACAGAGCCTCGAACCGACCGGCTGCTCGCCGTGATCCGGTGCGCTTGGCATGGAGCGGCGCTCGTCGGCATGTGCGTCGTGAGCGGTGCGGCATGGAGTGCCAGCATCGTCGAACTGGGCTACCTGCCGCTGAGCGACGGCACGCAACTGCACTACACCGTGACCCGGCCGGAAGGTGAGGGCCCCGAACAAAAAAAGTACCCGGTGCTGCTGAAGTACGACGGCTACGATGCCGGCGTTTTCACTGATCCGAGCTGGAACGACGCCGGGTACATCACGCTCGGCGTCAACATTCGCGGCACCGGTTGCTCGCAGGGTGTATTCCGCCCGCTGCGCGCCGACCAGTGGGGCGCTGACGGCAGCGAAGTTGCCGAGTGGGCCGCGCAGCAGCCGTGGTCGAGCGGCAGCGTCGGCATGATCGGCTACTCGTTCACCGGCGTCTCGCAGATGGCGACGGCAGCGTTCGCCGGGCCGGCGCTAAAAGCCATCGCACCAGGCAACGTGTTCCTCGATTTCTATCGCGACTCAATCTACCCCGGCGGCATCCACAACGGCTGGATTCCGTTGTGGATCGCCGCCGGTCGCCAGTTTGTCGTCGGCATGGATACGGTGATGCAGATCCCGCGCGATCCGCAGTGCCTGCAGCATATGCTGCTGTCGCAGACGCAGGCCGTGCTGCAGGCGACAGATACGCAGAGTCATCCCTATATCGACGACTACTGGACGCGGCAGCCGGCTTCCTACCTGGATCGCATCCGGATCCCGGTGCTGGGTTGCATCAACTGGCAGGACAGCACGATCTACAGCCGTGCCGGCAATGCGTTTCGCGATGCGCTGAATCCGCAGACCACCTGGGTGGTCGGCGGCAACGGCTCGCATGGCGACTGCCCGATTTCGCGCGCGCGATTGCAGCGCTTCTTCGACCGATATCTGAAAGGCGTCGAGAACGACTGGGAAAATACGCCCCGCGTGCTGCTGATGCACGAGGTCTCTGGCGCATCGCCGGTGCGCGAGACGCTCGGCGATGATGCAGGTGCCTGGCAGAGCTCGTTCTCCCGCTGGAGCGACATGGAAGCCGCGATCCGCCCGCTGCGTCTTCATCTGCACGCGGACGGCCGGATCGACACGAAGCCACCGCAGAACGATGAAGGCTCGCGCAGCTATCTCTACCCGTTGCCGACAGCCAATACCCCGGCCGACTGGGTCGGCATCAGTTTCTGGAACAACCCGAAAGTGCCGGGCGGCGAGCTGAACTACACCTCGCCGGCACTGGCCGAAGATGCGGAGTTCCTCGGCAACGGCAGCGTCGATCTGTGGATAACGTCGACCGCGCCGGATACCGATGTGCAGGTCACGCTCATCGAAGCGCGGCCGGACGGGCAGGAGCTGCATGTGCAGAACGGCTGGCTGCGCCTTTCGCACCGCGCGCTCGATACGGTGCAGTCGACGGAACTGCAGCCCGTGCACAGCGATCTGCAGGACGATGCGGCACCGCTGATGCCGGGAGAGCCGGCCCCGGTGCGCATCGAGCTGATGCCGTTCAACCACGTGTTCCGTGCCGGCTCCGCGATCCGCCTTGCGATCGACGCGCCCGGCGGCTGGTTCCAGATTCTGCCGACGCCGGCCACCAACAGCGTGCATCACACGCCGGCGATGCCATCATCCCTCGTGCTCGGCTGGTTGCCGGGTCGTCGCGCGCA
The DNA here is from genome assembly GCA_964507195.1 of uncultured Salinisphaerales bacterium. GTDB lineage: Bacteria > Pseudomonadota > Gammaproteobacteria > Nevskiales > Nevskiaceae > Solimonas. The sequence goes on from CAZDPA010000099.1 coordinate 9,604, forward strand.
GGCGGCGTTGCCGGAGTGCGGCACGCTGCTCAACCAGCCGTGTCGCGCAAGTACGGAGGAGATACCCCACGGCAGTCTGGTACTGGGTGGCAGTCCTCCGATCGACGATGGCGATGGCAGCGGCAGCTCGGGTGGCGCGATGCCGCTCGCAACGCTTGTGCTGCTGTGGATGCTCGCCGGCTGGAGGCGGCGACGGTCCCTGTAGCGGCGCGACGGCGGTGCGGGCAGAATCGCGCGGGTGAACCACCATCCCCGGCTTTCCCTCATCGTCGCCATGGATCGCAACCGCCTGATCGGCCGTGATGGCGATCTGCCGTGGCGCCTGCCCAACGACCTCAAGCACTTCAAGCAGCTCACCGTCGGCAAGACCGTTCTGATGGGGCGCAAGACCTGGGTGTCGCTGGGACGGCCATTGCCGGACCGCGACAACTGGGTGCTGACCCGCGATGCCGCTTTCAGCGCTGCCGGTGCGCGCGTCTTCGCTGATCTCGACGCCGCACTTGCGGCGCATGCTGCAGAGCGGCGTTTGCCGCTCTCCCTCACCCCACCACTTGCTCCGCAAATGGTCCCCCCCTCTCCCGCCGAGCGGGCGAGGGACGGTTGCCAGCCTGCGGTCGAGCATGGTCCGGGCGAGTTGATGGTCATCGGCGGTGCGCAGCTGTATGAACAGACACTGGCGCTGGCTGATCGCATCCACCTGACCCGCGTCGATGCAGTGGTGCAGGGTGATACCTATTTCCCCGAGATCGACGCTGGCCAGTGGCGTGAAGTAGCACGGCAATCGTTCGGTGCCGATGAGCGCCACGCCTACGCCTATGAGTTTGTGGATCTGGAGCGTATTCGTTGAAGGCGGCGCTGGTGAGTGCTGCGCTGCTGCTGAGCGGCATGGCAGAACCGGCACGGGCGCAGCAGGCGGAAGCGGTGGCCGACATTCAGCCTTTCTCCGAGGCGCCAGCATTTCTGCCGATTGTCGAGATCAGCTACAGCGGCAATGACGTGACCCGACCGCAGGTGCTGCAGCGCGAGCTGGTGATCAGGCCGGGCGATCCGGCTGATCCTGCATTGATCGAGCGCAGTCGGCAGGGTCTGCTCGACCTGGGCCTGTTCCGTTCGGTGCAGGTTGACGAACAAGCGGTGGATGGCGGTGTGCGCATCCTGTTCAAGCTCGATGAGCGCTACTACTTTCTGCCGACGCCGCGCTTCGATGCGAAGAGCGACGGCCGCTATACCTACGGCGCTCAACTCGCGTGGAGCAATGTCGGTGGTCGCAATCACAGCCTGCGTGCCTACATCGAGCAGGAGGAGACGCAGCGCGAAGGCGTGGGCAAGGAGACCGCGTACGCCGCGCGCTATGTCGCGCCGTTTGCGTTCGGATCGCCGTACGCACTCAGCGTCAGCGGCAGCTATCTGACCCGCCCGGTGCGGCGCGAAGATGTCGAGTTCGAGGAATCGTTTCGCAATGCCAGCGTCGGCGTCTCACGCACGTTCTCGGACGGTGCAGCCAGCCAGGGTCTGACGCTGGGTGGCGGCCTCGGCCTGCGCCAGCAGCGCACCAGCGGCGCAGCGGCACTGCCGGCCTACGGCACGGCGATCGCACCGTCGGCCTTCGTCAGCTATCGCGACTTTCACTATCGCGTGTACAGCGATGTCGGGGAGTTCACTTCGCTGGGCGCGAGCTTTGCGGATGAAGACATGGGCAGCGACTACAACTTTGTCGACCTCAATACGACCTTTGTCCGCCAGTACGCCGTCGGCAGCACCGAACATCAGACGCTGCATTTCAAGGCCTACGCCGGTGCCTACTTCAATGGACCGGATGAAGTCGAAGCCTACGCCCTCGGTGGTGCCAGTAACCTGCGCGGCTATGAGGTCAACTTCCTCGAGGGCAATGCCTACTACTACGTGACGGCCGAGTTTGCGCGGCCGGTGTGGAAGCGCTGGTTGCGCGCCGTCGTCGTGATCGAGGCCGGCAACGTGTTTGCCCGCCCTGAAGACATGGACTTCGACGAGATCTACGGCAGCATCGGTGCGGGTCTGCGCTTCCGCTTCACGCACTTCGTCAATCTGGAGGTCGAGGTCGGCTATGCCGTGCCGCTCGACGGTGGCAGCGGACGGGTGTTTGCCGGGGGGATTTAGCGGCACTCCGTTTGCTATGCTCGACGCAGATCACATTCATAACCGAGGAGAGTTCCATGGCTGATCTGAAGGCCCAGTTCGCGCAGGCCCAGCTTGACGTCAAGACCCTGACCAAGCGCCCCAGCAACGACGATTTCCTGGCGCTGTACTCCCTGTTCAAGCAGGCCAGTGGCGATGTCAGCGGTTCGCGTCCCGGCATGCTCGACATGGTCGGCCGCGCCAAGTACGACGCCTGGGCCAAGCTCAAGGGCACCAAGCCGGATGCGGCGATGAAGGCCTATGTCGACAAGGTTGCGGCGCTGCTGAAGACGCACAAGTAACACGATGGAAACGACAGCGTAGCTTGCGGGGGCTACGCTGCTTCGCTGCGGATTTTTCCGGGGGGATCATGTCCAGAGCGGGTTGCTGCGTGCTGCTGGCTGCGCTGTTGCTGAGCGCCTGCGGCAGCAATGATGACGGCGGACTGGCGGCAACTTCAACGCCGCTGCCGACGATCGGCGTCAGTCCGGAGCCAGGCCCGACGACGGCGCCGACGGCAATGCCCAGCGCATCGGCGACGCCGAGTGCATTGCCCAGTGCCGGCGCGACACCGACGGCGGTTCCGACGCTGACTCCGTCTGCCAGTCCGACCGCGACTGCGACGTCGAGTCCGACCCCTGCACCCACCGCAACGCCATCACCCACGCCATCACCTACGACCAGCCCCGGCGCCTACAACGCGGCGCAGGCGGAGTTCGATCGCGGTCGTGCACTTGAAAAGGGCTGCTGCCCGGAAGCCGAGGACGCGCAATGATGCAGGCTGCAGGAAAACTGTTATATGCGGTCGCCGCCGTCGCTGCGAGCATTCTTGCGTCAGCTCCGGTGCAGGCCGCGGGCATGAGCACGCATGCGTTCATGGCTGACTTCGGCCGCCGTACGCTCGCGCCGGGCCCGCTGCGCGACATTCTCGACGCGCACCGCGCGTCGCTGCTCGCCGGGGCGATCCATCCGGATGGCGGCTATGGCAGCGGCCTGCTGTTTCCCGAAGACCGCGAAGTCGCCGAGCGCGCGCACTGGGAGGATTTCGTCGATTCGTTCATCGCCTATCTGCGCAGCTCCGGCTGCAGCGCGGAAGTCGAGGCCGCTTTGCCACTTCCGCCGTGGCTGCCGACATCCGGCCTGATCGATCTGAACCAGATCACCGATCGTTGCGGCAGCCTGATTGCATTTGCCTTCGGCGACGCAGCGCATGGGCTGACCGACGAAACCTGGGACAGCCTGTTCGAGCCGGTGGTGCGCGAACGCGGCGAGGATCCGAATCCCGCCGCATTCATCGCACCGCTGCGCAGTCTCGTCAGCGATGCGGTGTACGGTCCGATCTACGATCTTTTCGGTGCCACGCCGATGAACGCGATCGAGTATGCGATGGACATGGTCGCGATCGTCGATCACAAGCTCTGGCTCGACGCGCCGACCTTGCAGTTCCCGCCGATCGACGATCTGGTCGCCGTCTACGCAATCAACCGTCCGGCACAGGGCGTGACCGCCGAGCAGGTGATCCGCGGTACCGCGTTCTCGCGCGCCGCGGTGCAGGCCGAGACTGCGGCGTCCCTGGTCGACCACGTACGGGTGCGTGAGCAGATGCCATGGGCGTCGAACCACTACTACACCGCGCCGGGTGGCGTCGTCGATTCGGGCTACATGGTTGCGCGGATGTATCAGCATCTATGGGCCAAATTGCTCGGCGAGCCGCTGCCGATCGCCGTCATCGGCGCGCACCCGCAGCACGGCGCGGTCGGTATTCCGACCGGTCGTCAGTCCGCGGGCCTGCTGATCCGCGCGTTCACCGGCCAGTCGCCGACCGAGGCTTCGGTCGAGATGGCCGGGACGCTGTGCCTGTTCGATGAAGACGGCAATCGCGTCGAAGGCGAAGTGCGCTCCGGCATCTACGATCCGGAGTACGGCCATGTGCTGGCGTTCACGCCGGCGGCCAATCTCAATCCGGATGAACGCTACACCGCGGTCGTGACCAGGCAGCTGCGCGATCATCTCGGACAGGTGCCGCGCAGTGCCTACAGCTGGTCGTTCACGACCGCTCCGTAACGCTCATGTCGTCTGGCTGCGCCCGGCCCAGTCGCGCGCGAACTGCTGGGCGACGCGGCCCGAGCGTGACGCACGGTTCAACGCCCAGCGCAGTGCGAGCTTCTCGGTCTCTTCATCCCAGTGCGCGTGACCGAACTGCTGCAGATGCATCCGCACGGCGGCGAGGTAGGCATCCTGGTTGAACGCCAGGAACGACAGCCACAGGCCGAAACGCTCCGACAGCGCGATCTTTTCCTCGGTCGATTCGCCGGCATGCAGCTCGTCGTCGATCCAGTGGTACTCCTGGTTGTCGCGCTTGAACTCCGGCATCAGGTGACGGCGGTTCGAGGTCGCGTAGATCAGCACGTTCTCCGGCGGATCCTCGACGCCGCCGTCGAGCGCGGTCTTCAGCGCGGTCAGCGCCGGGTCGTTGCTGGCGACGCTGAAGTCGTCGACGTAGAGCACGAAGCGCTCCTTGAGCGAGCGCAGCGGCGCGACGATCTCCGGCAGGTCGATCAGGTCATGCGGCGGCACCTCGACCAGGCGCAGGCCCTGCGTGGAGAACTGCGTCAGCATCGCCTTGACCAGCGAAGACTTGCCGGTGCCCCGCGAGCCGGTCAGCAGCGCGTGATTGGTCGGCCGGCCGGCGACGAACTGCGCGGTGTTCTGCAGCAGCGCCTGCTTCTGGCGGTCGATGCCGAGCAGGGATTCCAGCGCGACGGCCTGCACAAACTCGACCGGCTGCAATGCATGGTGACGCCAGCGGTAGGCAAGCGCGGGAGACAGGGCGGGCTTCGAGGGCATGAGGTGCGGGCGATGGGGGCGGGTAACGGCGATATGGTAAGGCGTCTGCTGGTCTGTGACGGGCGTAGCTGTGCCTGATCCGGAATTCGAGCTAGATTCTTCGCGCCAGCCGTCCGCTGGGCAACAACAACGATCGGGGTGGATTCGCGATGGCCAACACGGTTTTGTTTGGGGCAGTCATGCGCGCGTTGCGCATGGCGCAGCTGGCGGAGCGGACCGGCATGCCGGCCGATGAGATCCTGCAGCACTGGCAGGCG
>CAZDPA010000100.1:0-10868 GCA_964507195.1 uncultured Salinisphaerales bacterium
GAAGCCGTGCTCGATGAACCAGTGCGGTGTGTGCGTCGTCAGGCTGAACAGGCGCTTGAGGCCGAGCTGGCGCGCCTCGGTTTCAACGCGCTTGAGCAGGACGCCGGCACGACCCGCACGCTGGTAGTCGCCGTGCACGGCAACGCAGGCGAGTTCGCCCATCTGGTTCTGCGGGAACGGGAACAATGCCGCGCAGGCAATGACCAGGCCATCGCGGACGATGACGTTGAACTGGGCGATATCCAGCTCCAGCTGCTCGCGCGAGCGCGGCACCAGCACGCCGTCCTGTTCCAGCGGCTGGATCAGGGTCAGCACGCCGCCGACGTCTTCGATCGTCGCGTCGCGCATCGCTTCGTAGTCGGGATCCGAATACAGCATCACGCCGACGCCATCACGCGTGTACAGCTCGCGCAGCAGCGCACCGTCCTGATGGCCGACCAGATGCACGCGCTTGACGCCGCCGCGCGCCGCCGCGAGTGCCGCAGTCAGGTAGGTGCGATCGAGTTCGCTGAGTGCCGAGCCATTGGCGAGCAGTTCAGCGCCCTGCGCGAGCGACAGCTGGCCGGCGTCGCCGGACTCCTCGCCGAGGCGCCACTGCTCGGGTTCGGTCGGCGTGACGAAGACGAGCTTGTCCGCGCCGATGGCGGCGGCGGTCGCGGTCGCGAGGTCTTCGGCGCGCAGGTTGAAGATCTCGCCGGTCGGCGAATAGCCGATGGGCGAGAGCAGGGCGATGCGGTCCTGATCGAGCACCTGGCGGATCGAATCGACGTCGATGCGGCGCACTTCGCCGGTGAACAGGTGATCGACGCCGCTGCGCACGCCGACCGGCCGTGCGGTGACCCAGTTGCCGCTGGCGACGCGGATCCGTGCGCCGCCCATCGGGCTCGAAGCCAGTGAGGTCGACAGGCGCGCCTCGATGTCCATGCGCACGCTGCCGACCGCATCCTTCGCGCAGTCCAGCGCGGCGCGATCGGTGACGCGCAGGCCGTTGACGAAGGTCGGTTCAAGCTTCAGCGCACGCAGGCGCTGGTCGATCTGCGGACGCACGCCGTGGACCAGCACGAGCTTGGCGCCAAGGCTGTGGAGCAGCGCGATGTCGTAGATCAGCTGGTCAAAATCTGCCCGCTCGGCCGCCTCGCCACCAAAGGCGATCACGAACACGCGGCCGTTGTGGGCGTGCACGTAAGGCGCGCAACCGCGCAGGACAGAGACGAAGTCGAGGGAGTTCATGGGTGGATTATAGAGGTTCCGAATTGCCCGTCTGGGCGGTTCTCCGGAATCAGGCCGACAGCGCGCTCAGCCTATAATTGCGCCATGAGCGAAGCCCTGGATTACGAAGCCCTCAACGGGCTGTTGCAGCAGATTGGATACATCGACGAGGCCGCCGAGTACCACGGCGCCCTGTGCGGCGCCCTGTGCGTGAGCCCGGCACCGGCGATCGATGCCCTCAAGGTCATCGAGCCGGCGACCTCGGTGCCGGCCTCGAACCCGACTGTGCGCGCAGCGCTGGAAGTCCTGCGCGACCAGACCCTCGATGCCCTGGCCGATGACGACATGAGCTTTGCGCCGCTGCTGCCCGACGACGAGGTCGCACTGGTGCCGCGGGTCGCCGCGCTGGTGGCCTGGTGCGAGGGCTTTCTGTATGGCCTCGCGAGCCGGCCCGGCCTGAATTTCGACCGCAGCTCGGATGATCTCAAGGAAGTGATCCGCGACTTCACCGAGCTGACCCATGCGAGCGTCGGCGACGAGGCCGATGCCAACATGGAAGAAAGCGCCTATACCGAACTCGTCGAGTATGTCCGCGTCGGTGCCCAGCTCGTGTTCATGGAGCTGCATCCGCGCCCGACACTCGATCCCTCAGATTCGCAGCACCTTCACTAAGCTGAAAGCCATGAAAGAACTGACTGCCGCCAGGGAATACGCCGCGCGCCGCGCCGAGTTGATGAAGCGGATCGGCCGGGACGGCATCGCGATCGTGCCGGCTTCACACGAGGTCGTGCGCGCGCGCGACACGCATTACAAGTTCCGCCAGGACAGTGACTTTGCCTATCTGACCGGCTTCCCGGAACCGGACGCGCTCGCCGTGTTCGCGCCGGGTCGCAAGGTCGGCGGCAAGCGTGCCGAGTTCATTCTGTTCGTGCGTCGCCGCGATCCCGAGCGCGAGATCTGGGATGGCCGCCGTGCCGGCCCGCAGGGTGCGGTCAGGCACTTCGGCGCCGATCAGGCCTACACACTCGACGACCTCGATACGCAGCTGCCGAAGCTGCTGCAGGGACGCCAGCATCTGCATTACACGCTCGGCGAGCGCGAAGCCTGGGACAAGCGCGTCACCACCTGCGTGCGCGAGATCCGCGAAGTCGCACGGCGTGGTGCGGCGGCGCCGGTCGATTTCATCGCGCTGGAGGCAACGCTGCACGAGATGCGCCTGATCAAGACCAAGTCCGAACTTGAGTTGATGGCGACGGCCTGCCAGATCAGCGCCGAAGCGCACTGCAAGGCGATGCGCGCCGCCAAGCCGGGCTTGTACGAATGGCAGATCGCGGCGGAACTGCATCATCACTTCGCGCGGCACGACATGGAATGCGGCTACGGCTCCATCGTCGGCGGTGGCGACAACGCCTGCATCCTGCACTACACCGAAAACAACGCCGAGCTGCGCGACGGCGATCTGCTGCTGATCGACGCCGGTGGCGAGCTGCAGGGTTATACCGCCGACATCACGCGTACCTTCCCGGTCAACGGCAAGTTTTCCAAGGCGCAGCAGGCGGTCTACGAAGTCGTGCTCGAAGCCAATGTCCGCGCGATCAAGGAACTCAAGCCAGGCAATCCTTCGTCGCGTCCGCATGAGGTGGCGACGCGCGTGCTGACCGAAGGCATGGTCGAGCTCGGCCTGCTCAAGGGCAAGCCGGCGGACCTGATTGCAGAAGGCCGCCATCGCCAGTTCTACATGCATGGCACCGGGCACTGGCTCGGCATGGATGTTCACGATGTCGGCAGCTACAAGATCGCCGGCAAGCCGCGGCCGTTCGAGACCGGCATGATCATGACGGTCGAGCCGGGCCTGTATATCGCGCCGGGTACCAAGGGCGTGGCGGAAAAATACTGGGGCATCGGCATCCGCATCGAGGACGATGTCGTCATCGGCAAGCGCGGGCCGGACGTGCTGACGTCTGGCGTGCCCAAGGCGGTCAGCGAGATTGAGAAGCTGATGGCCGCATGAGCGCCGATGCTGATCAGCTGAACTTCGATGTCGTCATCGTTGGTGGCGGTCTGGTCGGTGCCAGCGTTGCCCTCGGATTGGCGGGCAGCAAGCTGAGCGTCGCGCTGATCGAATCCGCGTCGCCGCCGGGTGGTGATGCGAGTTGGGACGAGCGCTGCATCGCGATCAATCTGGCGAGCCAGCGCATTCTCGAAAGCCTCGGCGTCTGGTCATCGCTGCTGCGCGCTGCCGCGCCGATCACCAGTACGCACATCTCCGAGCAGGGGCGCTTCGGTGTCGCGCGCTTCAGCGCTGCAGACGCCAAGGTCGAGGCGCTCGGATTCAACGTGCCGATGCGCCGTCTCGGCGAGGCGCTGTGGCAGAAGCTCGCCCAGACGCGTCGTGCGCAGATCATTTCGCCGGCGAAAGTTACACGCGTCGATACCGGCGCCGACGATGCCGAGATTTTCCTCGACGATCGCCGCGTGCTGCGCGCGCGCCTTGTCGTCGCCGCCGACGGCATGCACTCGCCGCTGCGCGTCGGCGCCGGCATCGATGCCGCGCACCGCGACTATCAGCAGTCCGCCATCGTCACCGCCGTGCGCACAAGCCGCACACATCGCGGTTGTGCCTATGAGCGCTTCACGGCGGAAGGCCCGATTGCGGTGCTGCCCAAGCCCTGGGAAGCCGCCGAGAACGTGTGCTCGCTGATCTGGACGATTCCGGTCGATCAGCTTGAACAACGCCTGCAATGGTCGGACGCCGAGTTTCTTTCACAGGCACATCAGGCTTTCGGTGAGCGCCTGGGGCAGTTCACCGCGCTCGGACGGCGGGTTGCGCATCCGCTGCATCAGGTCGTCAGCGAGCAGCTGATGGCGCCGCGCATGGTGTTCGTTGGCAATGCCGCGCAATCACTGCATCCGGTTGCCGCGCAGGGGTTCAATCTCGGTCTACGTGACGCGGCGACGCTCGCAGAAGTGCTGGCCGAAGCCGATCGCGAAGGTGTCGATCCGGGCGACGATGATCTGCTGCTCGGTTACTGCAAGCGCCGCGAGCAGGATCGTCGCGCGGTCTCGCGCTTCACCGATGGCATCGTCCAGGTGTTCTCGAATCGCATTCCCGGCCTGCGCGGGCTGCGTCATCTCGGGTTGCTCGCGATAGATCTCGCACCACCGTTGCGCGAAGCCGTGATGTGGCAGAACCTCGGTTTCGGCGGACAGTCGCCGACTTCGGCGCGCAAGTCTTCATGAGCACCGCAAGCAATGCAGCCGTCGATTGTGACGTTGCCGTCGTCGGTGCCGGACTGGTCGGCGCGGCGGCGGCGCTGGGTCTGCATCGTCTCGGCTTGCGCGTGCGCCTGCTCGAACGCAAGGCACCGCCGCTCTCGCTCGAAGACTACGATCCGCGCGTATACGCGGTGTCACCAGCCAGCGTGCGCTTGCTGGATTCGCTGAGCCTCTGGCGCGGCATCGCGTCAGAGCGGGTATCGCCATACACAGCGATGCAGGTCTGGGAAGACGACATCGATCAGGGTTTGCACTTCGATGCTGCCGATGCACGGACTGATCTGCTCGGCTACATCGTCGAGAATCGCCTCATGCAGCAGCGCCTGTGGAACGCTCTGCCTGCAGGCGTGTTGCGCGAAGGGGTGAATGTACGCAGCTGTGTCAGCAACGAGACCAGCGCGACCCTCGAGTTCGACGGCGGCGGCTCGCTGCGCGCGATGCTGGTGATTGCCGCCGACAGCGCGCATTCGCCGTTGCGCGTTGCGCGTGGAATTGATGTTTTGCGTCACGCCTACGACCAGACTGCGGTGGTCTGTCACGTGCAGACCGAGCGCCCGCATCGCGGCGTTGCGTATCAGCGTTTCGTTGAAACCGGGCCGCTGGCATTTCTGCCGCTGGCCGATGGTCGCAGTTCGATTGTCTGGTCGACGACCGAAGCCGGGGCCGTACTGCAACTCGATGACGCCTCTTTCTGCACAGCGCTGTCAGCGGTGAGCCAGCAGGTGCTCGGCCGCATTGAATCGACCACGCCGCGCCTGACGTTTCCCCTGATGCTGCAACATGCCGAGACCTATGTGCAGCCACGCTTCGCGCTGATGGGCGATGCCGCGCATGTGATTCACCCGCTCGCCGGCCAGGGCATGAACCTCGGCTTCGGCGATGTCGCTGCTATGCTCGAAACCCTGGAGCAGGCACAGCGCGCCGGTCGCGATCCCGGTGCGCTGCGAGTGCTCGAGAAATATCAGCGCGCGCGCCGTGCCGCGGCGTCGGAAATGATTGCAGTGACCGATGGCCTGTATCGCCTCTACCGTGCGCAGCAACCGGCAGCACGCTGGTTGCGCCAGCAGGGCGTGACCGCAGTGAATGCTGCGACCCCCTTGCGCCAGGCATTGGTGCGCACCGCCTGCGGACTCTGATTGCGGATTAGTGTTTCAGAATCCCGACGGCGGTGCCGCAAGCGCGGCATCAAGCAGACGCTGTGGAATCGTGTCGCGCGGCCAGCCTGCGTAGCGTTCAGCAAACCTTGAGGCCGCCTGGCGCAGGCTCGCGTCGCCGAGCAGGCGTTCAATCATCGCGGGGGAGCCGGCGTCGGGGTTTGTTGACATCAGCAGGCCATTCCCGAGTTGCTGAACGGCAACGCCCATCGCCAGCTGGTCGGGTGTATTTGCCGTGACGCCGACCGGCTTGCCCTTTAGCAGGCCGATGCTGACCAGATTCAGTGAGCCGTAGCAGAGAATCGCATCGCAGCTTTCGGTGATGCGCTCGAAGTTCAACGGTTCGTCGAAGATCCGGATGTGATCGTGTTTCGACAGTCCGTTGGCCGCCCCATGAAGAACGCGGACCAGGCAGCGGATATTGAGTGGTGCCAAGAGTTGCAACCAGTTCTGCAGCTGTTGCGGCGAGTGCATCGACAGGAACAGACGAGGCCCGTCGCCCGCGGGCCACTGCGGGTCCGCGCCGTAGCTGATCAGCGGCACGCCCAGATACTTTGTTTCCGGCGGTCGGGTGTAGCGATCAAGCTCAGGATAGGTCAGCAGCGAGGACAGAGTTCCGCGTACAAGCTCTGCGGCCGAGTGTAGCGGCGGGGCACCGAGTGCGCGCACGGCCTGGTTGATGGTGTGTAGCAGCAGGGCCTCGTTCTGCTCCAGGATGGCTGAATTGATTTTCAGGTCGGGCCGGAAGGATGGCCACGGCGATTCCTCCGGCGGCTCGGAGAAGCCCTGGCCGTAACGCAGCACCGGCAGCTTCATCAGGCGGGCGGCGAGCAGCGCTGTCGGGCTGTGGCGGAGCATGACGTGATCGATGGCGAAGCGTACGTACAGCGACTGCCAGGCACGCAAGCGGGCGGTCAACGCCGTGCTCGACGCGAAGCCGCAGTTGTGCAGCAGGCTCGCGTAGCTGATCTGCACCTTGACCTGCTGCTGGGCTGGCGTATCGCCGAACGGGGCTTGCACCAGTTCGCAGAGTTCTGCCGGAAGATGCGCAGCGGCCATCGCCAGATCGCGGACCATGAATACGCACTCATGACCTTGCTCGCGCGCGCAACGTGCAATCAGGGCCATGGTTGCGACATAACCGGAACCGGCACCCAGCTCCCAGGTCAGCGCAATCCTTGCCATCGTTCCACACCATCCGCTGTCATGGTTGCCATCGTGCCAGTTTCTGCTGCACCAATGAGAAATCCGCAGGCAAGCTCGGCTTGCCTGCGGCTGGAGCTAGCGGTGCGCTTCAGGCGTCCTTGTCGCAGATCGTCGTCGGATCCGGAATCGGATCCAGGCGCAGGAACTCCGGTGCGACCGGCAGGAAGATCTGGGTGCCGTCGGGCAGGGTGATCAGGAACTGGGTGACGTTGACGCCGACACTGACGCCGGCACCGTTGGTCGTGAAGATGCCGCCGGAGATCACGCCCATGATGACGCCGTTGAGGCCGGATGAGCCTTCGGGCAAACCTTCCTTCAGCGACTTGTCGCCAGCGCAGGCTTCGTCACAGAGAACGACCCAGTAGTCGGTGCCGCGGATACCGATGGTGGCGACCGGCGTATTGACTCGGTACTCCGCCTGATCCGCTTTGCCGATCAGGCCGGAAACCGCACGGAAGCCGCCCTTGAGCAGACGGAAGAAAGCGCGCTGCGCGGTGGGTTCCGACTGCGTCCGGGCATTCGGGATCGGTCGCAACGGCACGGGAGTGGCCGTCGCTTTTGCAGGAGCGGGTTCTGCCTTGGGAGCAGCGGCGGCAGCCAGGGTTTCCGCATCGGCTGCGAAATCTTCGATGACGAAGCGCGTATTCGGTCGCAGCAGAATGAAGCCGCCGTCATTGAAGCGCAGATTGACGTAGGTGTTCGCGCCCGAGGAGATGACTTCACCGGGATAGAGCTTGTCGCCCTTGGCGAGCACGCGCATCGCCATCGTCTGCGAGTCCGAAGCATTCGCCTGGCCGGCGAGCAGCATGATGGTTGCAGCCGCAGGCCGCTCGGCGGCATGTACACCGCCGGCGAGCAATGCGGCAAGCATCGACGCAACCGCAGCGACCTTTCTGATTGAACGGGTCATGTCACTGCACTCCGGTCGCGTCGCAGGAGAATTCGCCGATCTGATACGACGTATCCCTGCGCTGGATTTCGCCTTGTCCCGGTTTCGGTACTGGCGTCGGCTTGAGGAATGGGTCGTCGGTTTTTGGCGCTTCCGCCAGCGCCGTCAGGATTTCCGTCATGTCGGCCATTGGCGTAGGCGTCGGCGTGACCACTGGGGTTGGTGTCGGCGTGACGACCGGGGTCGGTGTTGGCGTGATCACAGGCGTAGGTGTCGGCGTAACGACCGGGGTCGGCGTCGGTGTGATCACTGGGGTTGGTGTTGGTGTGGCGACCGGGGTCGGCGTCGGCGTGACTGCTGGGGTTGGTGTCGGTGTGACGACCGGCGTCGGTGTCGGGGTGACCGCTGGGGTTGGTGTCGGCGTAACGACCGGAGTCGGAGTTGGCGTGGCTACCGGGGGAGGCGTCGCTTTCTTCAAGACGATGAACTGACCCGAGGTGCTCGGCAGATTCTCATCGGAAGGATTGATCAGACCGGTCGATGTCACAACCGTGCCTGCTTGATTGACGATGCTCCCCGAGGTGTACAGCACATAGTTGGCATTGCCCAGATCCTTACCGCCGCCAACCACACAGTCAGTGCAGTCGACGACCGTCAGCGGCGCCGGGAATGAGATCGTGCCGGCGTAGTCGGTGCCGCCCAGCAGATAGCTGAGCACATTGTTTCGCAGATCACCGCCGATGGCGTTGGGGAAAACAAGGTTGCCGCCATCGTCGTATGGGCGGAAGTTGAAAACTTGCAGGGGCAGCGGTGCTTCGAACTCGTCATATCCGCCACTGACATTGTTGGCGGTGACGCCGGGCGCTTTGACGAAGGCATAGCTGCCTTCGACATCCAGGTTGCCCAAGAGGATCTGGTTGGGTGATTTGAAGCTGGCGTTCGGTTGCGGATTGGCCCCGGAGGCGAGCAAGGGTATGGATTCACCAAGCGTCACGTCAGACCCCGCGGGATCGTTGACATCCAACGCAACAAAGGCCTGATCCTCGCCGAAGCCGGCGTACCCGCTGCCGATATCCAGGCTCGCCCCGGAAAGATCGATGTTGGCCGCACTGACACCGATCGCGCCGCCTGACATGAATGAATCGTCGTCGGCGGTGATCGATCCAGCCGTGGCGGTCAGCGTGATGCCTGACGTGGTTCCGGTGCTAGGCCCGGCCGTCAAATACCGGGTGCGGATGCTGCCCTGCGCTGATACGACGCTCACCGTCGCGTTGCCGGTGGACGTGCCAAGGTCGATGTCCAGCCCATTGGAGTTGACGCCGTCGATATCCTTGCGATCAACGCTAAGCAGAACGACTTCAGGCTCGACGTACTCGCCGTAGATGTCGCCCAGCGCCGAGATATCGACGGTGCGCGTGATGTTCGACCCGGTCTCGTCAGCGCCGACTTCGATCTGCCCCGCAACGATCTCACCGCCGGCATTGCTCAGGGACACGACGCCTGCGCCGGTGGACGGCGACAAGCCGAAGGACACGCTGATCGCGCCGGTTTGCAGCGTTGTGCCAGTTGTTGCTCCGTCTGCGGATGCCGTGATGCTGGCCGACCCCGTGACGTCGCCACCGGAGGCGCCGGCATACACGGACAGGTTCCCGGTGCCGACGCTGCCATCGGCGCTCGCCACGATGCTGGCGTCGTCGCCATAGCTCGAGACCGAGAGATCCCCCGCAACCAGATCGCCCGCTGCTGCAAGGGATATTGAAGCAGGTGCCGAGTAGTCGTAGGCGTAGACATCGCCGACCGACAGCGTCCCACCATTGGCAGCAATCCGCGCGCTGGGCCCGACATTGATGCTGGCAAAGCTCAGATCGCCGGCTGCTGATTCGATATCGACAGTGCCGCTGGCGTTGATAGGTGCGCCATTCAGGCCCAACAACGCGCCGCCAGCGTCAATGAAGACGGATGTCAGAGACAGGCTCGGGGTGCTCAAAAATGCCAGAGTAATGTCAGCGTCGGCGGTCAGGAACAGATTGCCCGTCAGATTCAGGTTGCCGGTGCTGATGGCGCCGCCGCTGCTGATGATCTCGATGTCGCCGCCGTATTGTGCCGAAACGTCCTTCAGATCAATCAAGCCAGGCGCTGTGATCGCGATGCCGCCGCCTTGACCGCTGCTCAGATTTGCCAGGGAGACGATCTGGCTGTCAGCGACCGTGCTGGTGAGCTGGATGCCGCCGTAAATTGAAAAAGTATCGTCGGTGCCATCAAAGAAAATACCTGGGGCGTGCGCCGGAGCGGTCACGCCCGGGTCACATAAGCTTAGAGCGCAGCCGGCAGGAACGACGCCGGCATTGACGACCAAGGCGCCACCATAGCTGGTACTGAAAAAATTCGATTGGTAGTCGCTGAATACGATCGAGTTCTCAGCTTCGATCGTCACATCTCCGAGCTGCAGCATGGTGAAAAGGGTCGAATAGTCGATATTGCCGCCATAGCCGGCATCATCGACCCGCAGGTCAACCGGATCGATCAGTAGATGGGCACCGTTGCCCAAGTCGACCGTATCGCGGATCTGCACGGTGCGTCCCGAAAGCTCCGCAAAGCCACCTTCGCCGTTGCCGCGACCGGCGACCGACATTTCGGCGCCCGTCTCATAAAACAACGCTTCGCCAGCGATGGCGATGGCCTCGCCGCCGTCGACGCCGGAGGCATCGGTGCGCGAGCCGCCGGCCAGCGCGATGTTGCGGTCGGAGCGGATGCTGATGCGCCCGCCGTCGCCGTTTGCGCTCGACGCATCCAGCACCCCGCGCTGTTCGATACTACCGCCCTCAGCGACCAGGTAGATCTCGCCGCCGCGCTGCTCGATGCCGCGCGCGGAGACGCGGCCGGTGTTGTTGATCGCGGTGCCGATCAGGCCGCGGGCGACGTTGGCGGCCATCACGACCGAACCGCCGTTGGCGATGATGTCGCCGAAGTTCTCGACGCCCGCTGTCGCGGATGCAGCCGCTGCATCGACCGAGTACGAGATCAGGCCTTCCGGGTCGAGTTGCAGCGAGAGCTGGCTGCCGGCGGCGAGCAGGACGTTGCCGCCCGGGGCCTTGATGGTGCCGCTGTTCGTGACCTTGTCTGCACTCAGGACA
>CAZDPA010000100.1:10878-14805 GCA_964507195.1 uncultured Salinisphaerales bacterium
GGCGGCGCTGATCTGGCCGCGGTTGACGATGCTTGCGGTGCTGTTGCCGGAGAACTTCAGATCGCCGGACAGGAAGTCTTCGTTGCTGATGTTGCCGGTGCTGGTGATCAGCGCACCGACATCGACGCGGCTGTTGGCGCCGAACATCACGCCGTTCGAGTTGATCACGAATACCCGGCCATTCGCGGTCAGGTTGCCGAGAATTTCCGAGGGCAGATTGCCGACGACGCGGTTCAGCGTGGCGGCGGAGACGGAGGGCTGGTTGAACACCACGTACTCGCCGTCGCCGACCGAGAAGCTCTGCCAGTTGATGATCGCGGCGTTGGACTGCTGGTTGATCACGAGGCCGCCGGCGGCGGGATTGGTGATCTGCGCCTGACCATTGACGACCTGACTGCCCGTGGGGTTGGCCGGAACCACCATCGGCCAGGCCATTGCGCTGCCGGTCAGGACAGTGGCCGCTGTGCGCAGAACGCGGGCGATCGGAGTGAGTTGGGGAATGAGCTGTTTTTTGGACATGGAAGTGTCCTCAGAAGCTGGCAGAGAGCGAACCGAACGCGCGGCCGGATTCCCGGTCGTCGCTGACTTCCCGGTGGCCGAGCGGATAGGCCCAGTCGACGGAGAAGGTCATGGGCTGGACGACGATATCAACGCCCAGACCGACGTCAGACAATGAGCCGGCGTCCGGCTCTTCTTCCGAGAACACGCGCCCGGAGTCGGCAAAGATGCGGCTGCGCAAAGTGGCCGGACCCAGCGGCATCGTGTGTCGCAGCGCGACGCTGCCGAAGTAGCCGGAATCACCGCGCAGTTCGGCGCCGGGGAAGGCGCGTGCGCTGCCCGGGCCGCCCAGCGAATACTTTTCGGTATCCACCAACGGGTCCGGTGACCATGCGCCGTTCACTCGCATGTACAGCTGGAAAGCACGGCTCAGTTGCAGCAGATGTTGCACGTCCAGGTCCCACCTCAGACGTTGATCTCCACTGTCGGTGCCCAGTTCCGCTTCTCCAGGTGTATTCGACCGGAAGTTGGAGGCCAGCGACGTCGAAACCTGCGTCACAGACGAATTGTCGTAGGTCCGAGTGTAGGCAAGCCCCAGACGGAAGAGTGTGATGGAGGTCTGATTGAAGACCAGGCCGGTGAAATCGGCGTTGGACAGCGAGCGGGTGACACCGAAAGTTCCCGTCATTGTCTGCTTGCCGTCGCGCAGCAGGGCCTGTTCCAGCATCAGCTCGCCGCTGCGGCTGCGACCGTCGACCGGCAGATCGTCGATCTCGAATTCTGCATGCGCGTAATTCATGCGCAGACGTGTGCCGCTGAAGTTGATCGGCCGCGAGTAGGTCACCGAGCCGAAGCGCGCCAGGCTGTTGTCCGAGACCAGCCCGACCAGCTGCAATTGGTCTTCGATGTAGAAGGGATTGTTGAAAGTGGCGACAGCCGTAGCGCGGTACTCGCCGACACTCTTGCGCCCGTAGTTGTCGAAGAACAGGCCGCCCTGGAACGGGTCTTCGGTCAGCTCGATCGTGACGTCGCTGGTTTCCGGATCGGCGCCCGGCTTGATGCCGGCCTTGGCGCTGAGACCGGGCAGGCTGTTGAGGGTGCGCAGACCGGATTGAAGATCGGCGGACTGGTAGATCTTGCCGGGCTGGAACTGGTCGAGATAGGTCAGCACGTGATCGGTGGAATAGCGATCGTTGCCGGCGACATTGACGTTGGCAACGCGGCCTTCGGCGATCTGCAAGAGGATCGAACCGTCGGTCACCCGCTGCGGTGGCACATTGACCGTTGCCAGTGAATAACCTTTCTGGATGTAGAGATCGGCAACCGCATCGGCGGCCGAATAGATATCGACTAGGGAAATCGCGCGGTTGAGATAGTTCGTCACCACCGTCTGCAACTCGGCGGTCGTGAACAGCGTGTTGCCGCTGAACTCGATGCGCTGCACGGTGATCTTCGTGCTCTCCGCTGTGTCACCCGAGGCGCGCGGCAGCTTGGGGGCGACGATGACGTCGGCCGGCGCGGAAGGGGTTGGAGATGCGACATTCGGCTGGATGCTGTCGACGATCTGCCCGACGGTGTCTGCAAGGCTGACCGAAATCGGCATTGCGACGCTGCCTGCAACCAGCACCAAGGTACCTGCCAGCTTGCGAAGATCGCTCCGAAGAGGCCGTGTAAGAGTGGCGGACGACATAGGGCACGCTCGTTGCTTTTGTCAATACTCACTATAGCCTAGCGCCGCCACCGTGGAATGCCTTTAAGTCATTCCCAGGGTGATTCAGATCGCATTGTTGTTCCGGGGGCTCGCCATGGCCGCCGCGGACGTTTAAAGTGCCGACTTCATCACGCGAGAGTCCGCCCCAATTCGCTTTCGGGGGCGGCGCCGAAGGCGCAAACCGCCCGGAATCGCTCAGGCCAATGGAGCGTGATGGGGCAGCAGATACTCTGGAGAGCGCTCGCACCTCGTGCGGGCCACCGAAGAGGCAGGGGTGAGCGAGCATGATCGCCACCTCCGAACTTTCAGGTCACAGGACAGAGGGGCGGGTGAGGAATCAGGAGGGGCCGGTCCGGCACCTGCCTGCTTCAAGGCCAATATTCCGCCCGCGCCCGATCCCGATGATCCGGCGCGCCCGTCGTCGCAGGAGTGCTTGCTCGTGACACTGAAACAGACTGCGCTGCACCCCGAACATGTTGCGGCAGGCGCCCGCCTGGTGGATTTTGCCGGCTGGGACATGCCGATCCAGTATGCCTCCCAGCTCGATGAACACCACGCCGTCCGCCAGGACGCCGGCATGTTCGACGTGGCCCACATGTCGGCCGTCGACCTGCGCGGCGCGCGCGTGCGCGATTTCCTGCGTCATCTGCTGGCCAACGATGTCGCGCGCCTGCCGGCACCGGGCCAGAGCGATGGCGTGCGCGTTGGAAAAGCAATGTACTCGTGCATGCTGCGCGAGGACGGCGGCGTCATCGACGACCTGATTGCCTACTATTTGGCAGAGGACGAGTTCCGCCTTGTCGTCAACGCCGGCACGACCGACAAGGATCTGGTCTGGATCAAGGCCCAGGCCGTCGCGTTTGGCGTCAGCGTTACTCATCGGAACGACCTTGGCATTCTCGCGGTGCAGGGACCCAACGCGCGCGCCAGGGTCGAGCCGCTGCTGCCGGCGGAACTGCGCGGACCATCCGCAGCCTTGGCAGTGTTTCAGGCTGCCCAGGCGGGCGACTGGCTGGTCGCCCGTACCGGCTACACCGGTGAAGACGGCTATGAACTGATCCTCCCGCATGCCGAGCTGGTGCCGCTGTGGCGCGCGCTGCTTGCCGCAGGTGTGAAGCCCTGCGGTCTCGGCGCGCGCGATACTCTGCGTCTCGAAGCCGGCATGAATCTGTACGGCCAGGACATGGACGAAACGACCCAGCCGCTGGAGTCCGGCCTGAGCTGGACCGTGGCCTGGGATCCGGAGGATCGCCAGTTCGTCGGCCGCGTAGCGATCGAAGCACTGCGCGGACGTTCACCGCAGAAGCTGGTCGCCATCCTGCTCGAAGGCCGCGGCATCATGCGTTCGCACATGAACGTGCGCTTCGCCAACGGCGCGACAGGCGTCACCACCAGCGGCGGTTTCGCACCGACGATGAAACAGTCGATCGCGATGGCGCGCGTCAACTCGAACGCCGAAGGCGCCTGCGAGGTCGAGATCCGTGGCCAGTGGGTTGCAGCACGCGTGGTCAAGATGCCGTTCGTCCGCAACAACAAGATTCTGATCTAGGGAAGCTCTGAATAACGTAGCGAGCGAAGGCAGGTTGGCTGCCGCCGGAACGCAGGACGCGGAGTGTATGTATTAATACATGAGCATCCGAGTACCGCCGGCGGCCAAGATGCCGAGCGCAGTAGTTAGTCAGGGCTTCCCTGAACCCCTTTCATTACCCATTCACAGT
>CAZDPA010000101.1:0-14675 GCA_964507195.1 uncultured Salinisphaerales bacterium
GCGTCGCGCCTCGCCCGCGCCCTGCGCGAGCACCGGTGTCGCCACCGTCGTTGCGCGCAGGACCTCAGCGTCCAGCCGCGCGTACCAGCGCTCGTCCGGCGGCGGCAGGCCCAGCCCGCGCCACACGTGGTACAGCAGGTTGCGCCGGCGCTCCGCCGACAGGGCCAGCAGACCGGCAACACTGAGGCCGGCACCGGATCTGTTCACCTCGGCATCCATCTGCGCCAGCTCGTCGAGCAAGGCCTCCGCAGTCTGCGCATGGCGCGCCAGGCGTGCGAGGTTCTCGGCTGCGGCAAAGCGCTGCTGCAGCAGCGGCATCACCTCCTGGCGCAGGAAGGCGCGCGACAGCCGGGTGTCGTGATTGTGCGGATCATTGACGCTGGAAAGCCCGTGCGCCAGCGCATAGGCTTGCAGCGCCGTGCGTGGCGTCGCCAGCAGGGGGCGCCAGAGATGCCCCACCGCCAAGGGTTCGACTTCGCGCATCGCGCCCAGGCCGGCGATGCCGGTACCGCGCAGGCTGCGGAACAGCACCGTTTCGGCCTGGTCATCAAGGTGATGGGCGGTGACGAGCAGGTCGCCGGGTTCGAGCAAGGCACTCAGCGCTGCATAACGCACCTCGCGTGCAGCGGCTTCGAGGCCTTTGGCACCGGTGCTGACCTTGACGCGCAGCAGCTGGAACGGAATCTGCCACTGCGCACAACAGGCTTGGCAGCGCTGTGCCCAGTCGTCGGCGATGTCCTGCAGACCATGGTGGACGTGAACGGCACGCAGCTGCAGCGACGGCGGCCAGTCTGCGGGTGGATTCGCCAGTGCATGCTTGAGCGCATGCAGCAGTGCGGTGGAATCACCGCCACCGCTATAGGCCAGCCACAGCGTGCGCCCCGGCGCTGCAGGGGGTGGCGGAAAATTCAGCATGGACCCGAACGCCGCCGCTGTGTGGCGGCTACTGCGTGGTCGTGAACGCGCCGTAACCCATCAGGCGGTCATAGCGCGTCGCCAGCAGCTTGGCCATCGGCATGTGGCACAGCCGCTCCAGCGTGACCTGCAACTTCTGCTTGAGCGTATTCATCATCACCGCCGGATCGCGATGCGCCCCGCCCAGCGGCTCGGGGACGATTTCGTCGACCAGCTTGTGCGAATACAGGTCTGTTGCCGTGATGCGCATCGCCTCGGCCGCCTCGGACGCGCGACCGGCGTTCTTGAACAAGATCGACGCGCAGCCCTCGGGTGAGATCACCGAGTAGATGCCGTACTGGAGCATCAGCACGTGATCGGCGACGCCGATCGCCAGTGCGCCGCCTGAGCCGCCTTCACCAATGACGGTCGCGATCACCGGCGTGTGCAGTCGCGACAGCTCGAACAGGTTGCGCGCAATGGCTTCGGACTGGTTGCGCTCTTCGGCACCGATTCCCGGATACGCACCCGGCGTATCGATGAAGCTGAGGATCGGCAGATTGAACTTTTCGGCAATCTTCATCAGGCGCAGGGCCTTGCGATAGCCCTCCGGCTTGGGCATGCCGAAGTTGCGATAGACGCGCTCCTTGGCGTCACGCCCCTTCTGCTGGCCGAGAACGACGACCGCACGGCCTTCGAGGCGCGCAACGCCGCCGACGATGCTCGGATCGTCCGCATAGTGACGATCGCCGTGAAGTTCTTCCCAATCGGTGAACAGGGTCCTGATGTAATCCAGCGCGTACGGGCGCTGCGGATGACGTGCGAGCTGCGCGACCTGCCAGGGCGTCAGCTTGTTGAAAATCTGCTCGGTCAGTTCCCTGCTGCGCAGTTGCAGGCGGTCGATTTCCTCGGTCAGATCGACACCGGAACCGGAAGTCGCAAAGCGCAGCTCCTCGATTTTCTGCTGCAACTCGGCGATCGGCTGTTCAAACTCCAGATAATTGACGTTCATCGTCTTCTCGTCGGCCCCGGGGCCTTACTCGTCATCAAAGCCACCCCCCACCGGCGCGGAGAACCGCCGCTCGGTGACCGGGGCCACATATTTTCGATAGCTCACTTTAACGCAGTCCTTGCCCAGCAGTTGCTCCAGCGCCAGCACGAATCCGTCATCGAGGCGCACGCGCCACTCGCCGGCCAGTTCCAGCAGACAACTGGCGCTGCTGTTGCGGAACTGGACATGCAGGCCTACGCCATCCGGCATGCGCCGCGGCGTCATCAGCCTGCGCAGGGCGAGGACGTCGGCGATCGGCCGCCGCCAGTCGAGGGTGACTCGCTGTCCGTACTCGCGGTACAGCTGGTCCAGGCTGAGAAATTCCGGGGCATACAGGCGCGGCTCCGCTTCGCGGTTGTCACGCGCCGGGGACATGCCGATCTCGGCAACCAGGAACACCAGCGCATCGGTCTTCACGTAGGGCTGGAAGCGTGCAAACGCATCCGCATCGATCCAGCACGACAACTCCGCACCACTGTCTTCGACGGTAATCTTGTAGCTCGCACGCGCATTGCGGCCTTCGGCAGCGGCGTCGCCCTTGAAGAAGCGCACGTCCTTGACCCAGGCCGCAAACATCAGCTTGCTGCGCGGCTGCCACTGCGGCTTGCCGTCCGCACCGACCGGCGACGGACCTGCCGACGCCACGTTGCGGACGAGATCGACCATGCGTCCGCTGCAGATGGATTCAGTCAGTTCGCGATAGGCATCGAGCGGATGGCCCGACTGGTAGAAGCCCAGCGTTTCCTTTTCACGCGCGAGCTTTTCGCGCAGCGACCATTCCGGCACCAGATCGGCTTCAACGCAGGCCGGCTCGCTGCGACTGCCGCCACCCATGCCGAACATGTCTTCCTGCCCGGAATCCGCGCTCTGCGCCGCGACTTCGGCAATCTGCAGTGCCTTGGGCAAGGTCGACAGCATCGACGCCCGGTTCAGACCCAGCACATCCATCGCGCCGGACATGATCAGCGCTTCGAGCACGCGCTTGTTGGCCTTGCGCGTGTCGATGCGCCGGCAGAAATCGAACAGATCGCGGAACGGTCCGTTCGCGTCGCGTTCCGCGACGATGTTGTCGATCGCGCCCTGCCCGACTCCCTTGATGGCACCAAGACCGTAGCGCACCGCCTCGGCGCCTTCGACCTTGAAGCGGTTGCGACTGCGATTGATGTCCGGCGGCAGGACGGCAAGGCCCATGCGTCCGCATTCCTCGCGCATCACGACCACCGAATCGGTGTGCGCCATTTCGCAGGACATCACCGCCGCCATGAACTCGGCCGGGTAATGTGCCTTGAGCCAGGCCGTGTGATAGCTGACGAGTGCGTACGCGGCAGCGTGCGATTTGTTGAAACCGTAGTCGGCAAACTTCGCCATCAGGTCGAAGACCTTGCTCGCAATCTCGCCGTCGATGCCACGGCCGGTGGCACCCGTCGTGAAGATCTCGCGCTGCTTCTCCATCTCCTCGCGAATCTTCTTGCCCATCGCGCGCCGCAGCAGATCGGCCCCGCCGAGCGTATAGCCCGCCAGGTGCTGCGACATCTGCATCACCTGCTCCTGGTAGACAAAGATGCCGTAGGTCGGCTGCAGCACCGATTCCATCTCGGGATGGAGGTACTCGATCTTTCTCGGGTCGCGCTTGTTCTCGCAGAACGTCGGGATGTTGTCCATCGGGCCCGGGCGGTACAGCGACACCAGCGCGATGATGTCTTCGAAGCAGTCCGGCTTGAGGTCGCGACTGGCTTTCTGCATACCAGGCGATTCCATCTGGAACACCGCCGATGAATCGCCGCTCTGGTAGACCTTGCTGTAGGTTTCCTGGTCGTCGAGCCGCAGCGCCAGCATGTCGAGTTGCACGCCGCGATCACGCTTGATGGTATCGACCGCTTCCTGGATCACCGTCAGCGTCTTGAGACCGAGGAAGTCGAACTTGACCAGCCCCACCGCTTCGAGATCCTTCATGTCGAATTGGGTGCGCATGCCGGCACCACCCGCTTCACACAGCAGCGGCGTGTACTCGGTCAGCGGCTCCGGTGCGATCACGACACCGCCTGCATGGACCCCGACACCGCGGGTGATGCCCTCAAGTGCGAGGCCCATGTCGACGACTGCGCGGACATCCTCCTCGGTTTCGTAGCGGCGCCTGAGTTCCGGAACCGTATCGAGCGCGTCCTGCAGCGTCGCGCCCGGCGTGTTCGGCACCAGCTTGGAGATGCCGTCGCCGACGCCGTAGCCGTGGCCGAGCACGCGCGCGACGTCGCGCACGACGCCGCGTGCCGCCATCGTCGCGTAGGTGATGATCTGGCCGACGCGCGCGCGACCGTACTTCTGCGTCACGTAGGCAATCACGCGATCGCGATTGTCCATGCAGAAATCGATGTCGAAGTCCGGCATCGACACGCGCTCGGGATTGAGGAAGCGCTCGAACAGCAGGTTGTAAGGCAGCGGATCGAGGTCGGTGATGCGGATTGCATAGGCGACGAGCGAGCCGGCACCCGAACCGCGCCCGGGCCCCACCGGGCAACCGTTTGCCTTGGCCCACTGGATGAAGTCGGACACGACGAGGAAGTAGCCGGCGAAGCCCATCTTCTCGATCACTGCCAGCTCGTAGTCGAGACGCTGTCGATAGTCGTCTTCGCTGCCCGACAGCCCGGCGGCCAGCGCCAGCTCGGTGAAACGTTCGACAAGTCCCGCATGCGCGCGTTCGCGCAACCAGCTGTTGGTGTCGTAGCCCTCCGGCACCGGGAAGTTCGGCAGGTGGTACGGCGGCGCGAACTTCAGCGTCAGCGTGCAGCGCCGCGCGATCTCGACGCTGTTCGCCAGCGCCTCCGGCAGATCGGCAAACAGCGCCTGCATCTCCTCGGCCGACTTGAGGTACTGCTCCTCGGTATAGTCGCGCGGGCGCTTGTCGTCGCTGAGCACGCGGCCCTGGGCGATGCAGACGCGCGCCTCGTGCGCCTCGAACTCCTCGCGCAGCAGAAAGCGCACATCGTTGCTCGCCACAACCGGCACGCCGCTGTGGCGCGACAGTGCGCACGCGGCCTGCACCCAGTCTTCGTCGCCGCTGCGGCCGCAGCGTGCAATCTCCAGATACAGCCGCTGCGGAAACAGCGCGCGCAGGGCGTTGAGGGCATCGAGCGCGGCATCGACCTGATCAGACTGGCTTGCACGGAACACGGCTCCGTCACGACCGGTCAGTGCAATCAATCCCTCGGCATGCGTGGTCAGCCAGCTCCAGCTGATCAGCGGTTGGCCAGAGGCCTGTCCATCGGTGAACGCCAGCGAGATCAGGCGCGCGAGATTGCGGTAGCCGGTCTCGTTCTGCACCAGCAGCGTGATGCGTTCCGGCCCATCGTTGACCACGCGCTCCTGCAGCCACAGGTCTACACCGATCAGCGGCTTGATGCCGACCCCTTCGGAGGCCTTGTAGAACTTGACCATCGCGAACACGTTGTTGCGATCGGTCACAGCCACCGCAGGGAAACCCAGCTTCGCCGCGCGCGTCGTCAGCGTGTCGCCGGTACCGCCGCCCTTGCGCTTGGGCGGTTCGACGCGAACGATGCCGTCGTTCAGCGAATACTCGGTATGCACCCGCAGATGGACGAATGAGCTCATGCGCTGATCCGCATCGCTTCGCTGAACTGCAGAGCAATCTGCGCGCAGGGCGCAAAGCTCATGCGGTGCTCGCGACAGGGACCGAGCTGGCGCAAAGCGGCCAGATGCTCCGCAGTGCCGTAGGCCTTGTGCCTGGCGAAGCCATAGCCGGGATACTGCCGATCCAGTTCGAGCAGATGGCGATCACGCGCGACCTTGGCGAGGATGCTGGCGGCCATGATCGCAGGCTCAAGCGCGTCACCGCCAACGATCGTGCGCACCTGGCACGCCAGCCGCGGCGCCCGGTTGCCATCCACCCAGGCTTCGATTGGCGGAGTACGAAGGCTGCCGACCGCGCGCTGCATCGCGAGGAGGCTGGCCTGCAGGATATTCAGCTGATCGACTTCCTGTGCGCTGGCGCTGGCAATCGCCCAGTCCACCGCTTCAGTCTGAATGTGTGCAAACAGCTGGTCACGTCTGGCAGCGCTGAGCTTCTTCGAATCATTGAGGCCGGCGGGCGGAGCATGACCCAGTACAACTGCTGCGGCATAAACGGGCCCGGCCAGGCAGCCGCGCCCTGCTTCATCGACGCCGGCAATCGTCACGCGCAGTCTCCCGCACGCAGCAGACAAGCCGATGCCTTGCTTCGGGCAGCAGGGAGATTGCGGTCACTCATTTCGCGACCGATTGTAGTGTGCTTGACAGGGTTTGGTGAGGCTGGCGGCAACCATTGCCGTACTGGACAAATCCTGAAAAATCAGGCGATGCCCGCAGGCCGGATCAGATTGAAGATTGCCTCGGCAGCGCGATCCGCGGCGTTGCGGCGCAACTCGCGGCGCACCGCGCCGAAGGCATCGAGCTGATGCGCGCGGGCGTCGCGGTCGTTGAGCAGGCTCAGCAGTTCCGCACCCATCGCCTCAGGCTGCGCAGCGGCCTGCAGCAGTTCCGGCACGACGCTGTCATTGGCCAGGATATTCGGCAGACTGACGAAGCGGGTCTTGAGCAAACCCATCTGCAGCATCAGGAAAGCCGTCAGTGCCGCCGTGCGGTAGGCGACGACCATCGGCCGGCCAAGCAGCAGGCATTCCAGTGTCGCCGTACCTGATGCGAGCAGCACGACGTCAGCCGCGCGCATCGCGCCACGCGAGTCGCCATCGATCAGCGTCCAATCCAGGTTCGGCGCATGCGTGGCAATTGCCTGTTCGATCGGCGCGCGCAAGCCGGGCCGTGCGATCGGCGTCAGCACACGCAATCCGGGCTGATGCTGCGCCAGCCATGCGGCGGTCTGTGCGAACGGCTCGGCCAGATGCTTGATCTCGCCGTGGCGACTGCCTGGCATCACGGCCAGCACGGGACCTGCGGCAGCGATGCCGAGCCGCTCACGCGCCGCGCTCACGCTGACCGAATCATCGAGGTCATCGGCCAGCGGATGGCCGATGTACTCCGCCTGCACGGCGTGCTGGCTGTACCAGCGCGGTTCGAACGGATACAGACAGAGCATGCGATCGACCGCCCTGGCGATGCCCTTCACACGCCCGGAGCGCCAGGCCCAGACCGTGGGGCTGACGACATGCACGGTTTTCAGGCCCCGTTCACGCAGGCGCCGTTCGAGCCCGAGATTGAAATCCGGCGCGTCGATGCCGACGACGACATCCGGACGATCGGCGAGCAGACGCTCGATCAGCTGCCTGCGGAATCGCAGCAGGCGCGGCAGCACGCGCAGCACTTCGACCAGGCCCATCACCGACAGCTCATCGATCGAGGCGATCGCCTCGCAACCGGCCGCGATCATGCGCGGACCGGCGACGCCGTAGATCTGTGCCTGCGGCCAACGTGCCCTTATGCTGATTGCAATGGCGGCGCCGAGTATGTCGCCGGAGATTTCTCCGGCAACC
Organism: uncultured Salinisphaerales bacterium; assembly: GCA_964507195.1. GTDB lineage: Bacteria > Pseudomonadota > Gammaproteobacteria > Nevskiales > Nevskiaceae > Solimonas. Next base: position 7,426 of record CAZDPA010000101.1, read on the forward strand.
AGCGCGATGCGGAGCTGTTGCCCCTCACGCCTCACGCCTTCACCGGGCGAGCGAGCGCTTGGACGATTCGATGAACGCAAGCATCAGCGCGATCTTGTCGGAGCCGACCGCCATTTCCGCCAGCTTGTGCTTGACCTCGGCCATCAGAGCGCCGGACACGTAGATCAGCTTGTACGCATCCTTGATCTGCTCGATCTCCTCCGGCGTGAACCCGCGCCGCTTGAGACCTTCGGCGTTGATACCGCGCGGTCGTGCGGGATGACCTTCGGCAATCACATACGGCGGCAGATCGCGCAATACGATCGAGCCGCCGCCCGTGTAGGCATGGGCACCGATGCGACAGAACTGATGCACCGCGGTGTAACCCCCCAGCCCCACGTAATCCTCGATCGTCACATGGCCGGCGAGCGTCGTGCCGTTGGCGAGGATGGTGTTGTTGCCGACGATGCAGTCATGCGCGACATGCGCCTGCGCCATGATCCAGTTGTCGTCGCCGACCCTGGTCAGGCCCTGTTCCTTGAGCGTTCCGCGCTGGATCGTCACGTACTCGCGGATGGTGTTGCGATCACCGATCTCGACCCGGGTTGCGTCATCCCTGCGCGCCGACTTGTCCTGCGAGATCTCGCCAAGCGAGCTGAACTGGAAGATGCGGTTCTCGCGGCCGATCGTCATCGGCCCGCGCAGGACCGCATGCGGCCCGACCGTCGTGCCTTCACCGATTGTCACACCGGCATCAATGATGCTGTACGGACCGACTTCCACGGTCTCATGCAGCTCTGCCCTGGCGTCAACGATGGCCGTGGGGTGAATACGCGTCATGGGTGTCCTGCCCCGTGAATACGTTGATGAAGTCGCCGAGGGATTTTTGTGCCCGGCAAGGCGCAACGACGAGTCATAGCACCGCTATGGCGAGGAGGAGCAACGCCGCCGGGTGCGAAAAGACCCGGCGAATTCGCAACAGCATTTGCGGGGCAGGACACTAATCCCCCTTCACGTCGCGCCCGGCATCCTTGAGCACGCACAGCATCTCCGCGCTGCAGGCGAGCTCGCCGTCGACCGAGGCCTGCGCAGAAAACTTCCACAGATCTCGCTTCTGCTTGAGCAGCTCGACCCGGAAAGTCAGGCGGTCGCCGGGCACCACCGGGCGCTTGAAACGACATTCGTCGATGCCAGCGAAGTACAGGATGAATCCGGATTCCTTGCGCATGCCCGAACGCTGGATCGCGAGGATGCCGCAGGCCTGCGCCATCGCTTCGAGCATGATCACGCCCGGCATCGTCGGCAGACCCGGGAAATGGCCGGGAAAGAACGGTTCGTTGTACGTCACGTTCTTGATCGCGGTGAGCACATTGCCGTCGTTCTCGATCGACAGCACCCGATCCACCAGCAGGAACGGATAGCGATGCGGCAGCAGATCCAGGATTTGGCGAATATCAAGCATCGTTGGGTTCATCCTCTGCGTCGTTCGGTATGCCGCTGCTGCTGCGTTCCAGCGCCTTGAGCCGCTGGTCGAAACGATCCAGACGGCGAATGCGTGCGACGGTCTTGCGCCAGCTGCGCGCATCATCGGCGGGCAGGCCCGATCCGTAAACACCCTTGTTCGGGATCGAGCCGATCACCATCGAACGCCCGAGCAGAACGACGTCGTCGGCAATCGTGATATGACCAGCGATGCCCGCTGCGCCGCCGATCATACAGCGCTGACCGATACGGGTACTTCCGGCGATACCGGTACCGGCGGCAATCGCGGTGTGCGCGCCGATCTGCACGTTGTGCGCAATCTGGATCAGATTGTCGAGGCGCACGCCGTTTTCGATGACAGTGTCATCCATCGCGCCACGGTCTATGCAGGTGTTGGCGCCGATCTCGACATCATCACCAACGACCACTGTGCCCAGCTGCGGCACTTCGACCCAGCCGTCCGGGCTCGGCGCATTGCCGAAGCCACGGCCGCCCACCACCGCACCGGGCTGGATCAGACAGCGGTCGCCGATGCGTACGCGCGGCCCGATGTAGACGTTGGCGACCAGCCGGCAAGCTGCGCCGAGACGGGCGTCGCGCCCGATCACGCAGTTCGGGCCGATCATCGAACCGGCGCCGATCACCGCGCCGCTTTCGATCACCGCACCGACGCCCACCTGGCAGCCCTCGCCGATCTGCGCGTCTGCCGCAACGCTCGCGCGCGGATCGATACCGGCAATGAACTCGCGATCCGGATCGAACAGCTGCGCGATACGCGCATAGGCCAGATACGGATCCTTGGCAATCAGGCCGGGAACACGCAGGCCGTCACGATCGCGCGCACCGACGATCACGGCGCTGGCCAGCGTCGTCGCCAACTGCGCCTGCAACTTGCTGTTGGACAGGAACGCCAGCGCACCGGCGCGTCCGGGGCTGAGCGCACAGACGCCACTGACGCGGGTCTCCCCTGCCCCGACCAGTTCCAGGGAAAACCGCCCGGCAAGTTCTTTGAGTGTGTACGGTCTCATGGATGACAAGCACGTTTGAAGTCAGCGCCGGAAGCCTGCGCCCACAGAAAAGGCCGGGTTGAGCATAGCCAATCCCGGCCTTCGCAGCTTGTTCAGGCCGACGGCGGACCGTCGGCATTCAGGTCACGGCGGGCTTACTTGCCGGCCTGCAGGCGCTTGAGCACGGTGTCGGTGATATCGAGGCTCGGTTCGGCGTACACCGGGTTCTCGACCACCAGGCCGATGCCCTGTTCCTTGGCCACCTTCTCGATCACCGTCTTGAGCTGCGTCATCAGGTCAGCGAACAGCTGGCGCTCGCGGTTCTGGCGGTCTTCCTGGAACTGCTTGCCCTTGTACTCGAAGTCGATCTTGCGCGTGTTGAGATCCTTCTCCTTCTTCGCACGATCGCCGGCGCTGAGCAGTTCGGATTCCTTCTGGAAGTTCTTGATGTCTTCCGCCAGCTTCTTGGCTTCGGCTTCAAGGTCGTTCGCACGACGCTCGAACTCGGCTTTCATCTTGTCCTGACCGGCCTTGAACTGCGGCGACTGCTGGACCAGCTCATTCGAGCGGATCGACGCCAGCTTGACGTCAGCAGCCATGGCCGGCGCAGCGGCGAGCATCGAAACAGCCACTGCGGCAGCGGCGAAAACTGTCTTGACCATCATCATCGTCTCTCTCACTTTGTGTGTAGTACTGCTGAAAATCGGATACCAAAAACTAGAAGCCGGACCCGAAGGTGATCTGGAAGCGATCCGTCTCGTCGCCTGGCTGCTCATTGAGCGGGAACGCGTAGCTCATTTCAAGCAGACCGAGGAACGGCGTGAACCAAGAGAACCCGAGGCCTGCAGCCTGGCGCAGCTGATTGGTTTCAAACTGATCGGCTTCGGCAAACACATTGCCGATGTCGAAGAACGCCGCGAGGCGCGTCGACTTGCCGTCGCTCTCGATCGGCAGCGGCACGATCAGCTCGACCTGACCCGTCGTGCGCAGCTTGCCGCCGAGCGGATTCAGGTACGGCGTGTCGAGCGGACCCAGCGAGCCGTCGCGATAACCGCGCACCGTGCGCGGACCACCGGCGAAGAAGTACTCGTACGGCGGCACATCGTTGTCGGAGCCGTAACCATCGACATAACCGACCGAACCGTTGACCTCGAAGGTGAAGCCGAAAGGCAGTGGGATGTAAGCCTGACCGCGGTAGCTGAGATTGAAGTACTCGACGTCGCTGGCGCCCGGAATCCCGAGATCGGCGCTGAACGAGTGCAGCGAGCCGCGCGTTGCGAAGAAGGTGCGGTTGCGCGAGTCATAGCTCAGGCCGGTGCGAACCTGGTACGTCGTGAAGCGCGTGCCGTTGTCGACGACGAAGCGCAGCACTTCGTCCGACGTCGTGTTCGGGAAGGTTTCCAGCGATACATCTTCGAAGCCCACACCGGCGCGCAGCGAGATGAACTCCGACAGCGGAATGCCGTAGGTCAGGTTGGCGCCGAGGATGTTGGAGTTGAACCCCGATGAGTAACGGATCACCGACTCCGACTCGCGATAGAACACCGAGATCGCCTGGCTGATGCCGTCCTCGGTGAAGTAAGGATCGGTCCAGCTCAGATTGATGCTGCGCGAGATCGTGTTGTTCTGCACCGACGCGTCGATACGGTTGCCGGTGCCGAGGAAGTTGGTGTGCGTGACCTGACCGGTGACAAGGAAGCCCTGCGCACCGGAGTAGCCGACGCCGAATTGCACCGAACCCGGCGGACGTTCCTTGACGCGGAAGCGGATGTCGACGAGGTCGTCGGAACCGGCCACCGGCTGGGTTTCGACTTCGGCCTCTTCGATGAACGGCAGACGCGCCAGACGCACGCGCGAGCGCTCGACCGCCGACTTCGAGAACGGCGAGGCTTCGAGCTGGCGCATTTCACGGCGCAGGGTTTCGTCGTTCGTGCCGGTGTTGCCGGTGAACGTGATCTGACGGACGTAGGCGCGCTTGCCCGGCTCGATGAAGTAATTGATGCTGACTTTATTGCCGGCTTCGTCGACTTCCGGAATCGGCGTGACCTTGGCAAACGCGTAGCCGATGTCCGACAGCGCGGCTTCGATGCGGTCCGACGACTCAGTCGCTTCCTTGCGCGAGAAGGTGTCGCCGGCCTTGGTGCTGGTGAGGATTTCGAGAAAACGATCATTGAGGATGGTCTCGCCGGAGAAGCGGCGTTCCTTGACCGTGTAGATGTCACCTTCCTCGACATTGACGGTGACGTAGATCGCTTCCTTCTCCGGCGTCAGCGCAACCTGCACCGAACGCACGTTGAATTTCAGATAGCCACGATCCTGATAGTAGGACTGCAGCTTTTCCAGGTCGCCGACCAGCTTCTGCTTTGAGTAACGATCCGAGCGCTGGAACGGCACCCAGTCGGTGGCCTTGAGCTCGAACTGCTCGAGCAGGATTTCGTCGTCGAACACCGAGTTGCCGAGGATGTTGACGTCCTGGATCGTCGTCACGCGCCCTTCGGTGACATCGATCTTGAGACTGACGCGATTGTTCGGCTCTTCGGTCAGCTTCGAGTCGATCGCGACGTCGTAGTAACCGTTCGAGTAGTACTGGCGACGCAGTTCCTGTTCGACCTGGTCGAGCAGATCACGGCGGAACAGCTCACCTTCCGACAGTCCGAGGTCCTTCAGTGACTTGTCCAGCTCGTCGCCACCGACCTTGTCGTTGCCGTCGATCTCGAAGGTGGAAATGGCGGGTCGCTCCTGCACGCGAATCAGCAGGGTGCTGCCTTCGCGTTCGAACTGGACGTCCTGGAACAGGCCGGAGCCGTACAGCGCGCGGATCGCCTGGCGCGAGGTTGCCGAATTCAGCTCATCGCCGACCGCGAGCGGCAGATAGGTCAGAACCGTGCCGATCTCCAGACGCTGCAGGCCCTCGGCCTTGATGTCCTTGATGGCAAACGGCTCGAAAGCATGGGCTTGCGCCGTCATGGCGAAGGCTGCAACCGCGCAGGCAATGGCGGTCTTGGGATACTTGAATTTGATCACCGGGTGCGATTTCTTGACGTTGTCTGATCCACAGGCGCTCAACTGAACAAGCGCACGATGTCGTTGTAGAACGCAAGCCCCATCAGCAGTGCGAGCAGTGTCAGACCCAATCGCTGACCTGCGAGCTGCGCACTTTCTGAAACCGGCGAACCCTTAAGCGCTTCGAGCGCGTAAAACAGCAAGTGACCGCCATCGAGAACCGGTACCGGCAGCAGATTCAGCACGCCGAGGCTCACACTGACGATCGCCATGAAACTCAAAAACGAAACCACGCCAACCTGCGCCGAATATCCGGCCACTTGCGCGATCTGGATGGGTCCGCTGACATTCTTGACCGACACGTCGCCCGTCAGCATCCGCCCCAACATCCGCAGCGTCATGGACGACATCCGCCACGTCTGTACAACAGCTGCCGGAAACGCCTGCAGAACACCCAGGCGGCTCACGGCGCGCAAATCCTGCCACAAGTCCCCCGGGTTCGCCACGGCGGCACCGAAGCGGCCGGCACCCTGCTCACCCTCACCGATCCGTCCGATCACAACCGGCAGGTTCAAGATGGTTTCACCACGACGCACTTCGACCTGCGCGACCTCGCCCGGATGTGCACGCAACCAGCGCGCCCACTGCTGCCAGGATTCGATCGCCTCGCCGTCATGAGCGAGCAGCACATCGCCGACCTTGAAGCCGGCCTGATCCGCGGCCTCGCCCGGGACGATTTCCGACAGCACCGGCGGCAATGCCGGCTCGAACGGTGCCAGGCCGATATCATCGAACAGGAATTCAGGATCAACGCGCACCGCGCGCAGATCCAGCGCACCGCCACGCTCGGTACCGTCGGCCTCGCGCCAGCGCAGATCGATCTGCCCACGATCCAGGGCCTGGTCGATCAGCTGCGTACGCAGCTCGGTCCAGGTCGCAACCGCACGGCCGTCGACCTCGGTGATTTCCATGCCGGCAACCAGCCCCAACTGGCCGGCGACGCTGGCCGGCGGCGGCTGTGAGATCACCGGCCGGATGCCTTCGACACCGAGCACATACACCGCCCAGTACAGCGCAATCGCGAGGCCGAAATTGAACAGCGGGCCGGCAGCCACGATCGCGATGCGGCGCCAGACACTGGCGTTGTTGAACGTCAGATGGCGCTCGGAGGGCAATACCTCGCCTTCGCGCTCGTCGAGCATCTTGACGTAGCCGCCGAGGGGGATCGCCGAGATCACCCATTCGACGCCTTCGCGATCGACGCGGGTCCACAGCGGATTGCCGAAGCCGATCGAGAAGCGCAGGACCTTGACGCCACAGCGGCGCGCAACCCAGTAGTGGCCAAATTCATGAAACGCGACAAGCAGGCTGATCGCAACGATGAAGCCGCTGACGGACCACAGCAGATCAAGCATGGAGCAGCGCTCCCGCGGTCTGCCGCGCCCATGCGTCGACGGCGAGGATCGCAGAAAGATCTGCCCCACCCGCCAGCGGATCGCGCCCGGCCACATCCAGCACTCGTGCAATCAATTCAGCAATCCCCGTATAGGGCAAACGACCGCCCAGAAACGCTTCGACAGCCACTTCGTTCGCTGCGTTCAATACATTCGGCGCATTGCCCCCGGCCTGCAGGGCCTCGCGGGCCAGGCGCAGGCACGGGAAGCGCTTCAGGTCCGGCGCCTCGAACCGCAGGCGACCAAGAGCGGCAAGATTCAGGCCATCGACGCCAGAACTCCAGCGCTCCGGCCAAGCCAGCGCATGGGCGATCGGCACCCGCAT
>CAZDPA010000102.1:0-14553 GCA_964507195.1 uncultured Salinisphaerales bacterium
ATCGCGCAGGCTGCGCAGGCGCTTGGGATCGCGCAGCGCGATCATGACCAGAGGCAGCAGACTGATGACGAGCGCCAGCAGCGCCCAGGAGTAGGTGCTCATGCCTGACCTGCGCTCCGCGGAGTGGTGGCGATGATCTCATCGCCATCGTCGCTGTCATCGGGCTCGGCTGAGCCGGCAACCACTGCGGCACGCGCCCGCAGATTGCGCAGGCACAGCACGCCGCCGAGGACGAGGGAAACGTCCGCCGCGATCACCGTATGCAGGCCGTTGGCGTAGGCGTCGTCCCAGCCGATGCCGCCGAACAACAGACGGATCAGCGGCAGCACGATCAGGCCGATGCCGGTGGCGCCAAGCAGGAGCCGCTTGGTGGTGTCGTTGTGTGCAGCGCGCGCGGCCAGGATTGCGGCGAGCAGCGCGGTGACCAGGAAGCCCGTCATCATCACGCCGTTGACGTCTGCGCCGAGCTGGCGCGCCGGGAAGTAGGCGAGCGCGGCAACGGTCAGGGCCAGCGGCAGGCCATACCCCATCCAATGCGTGGCGCGGGCGAGCTTGGACCAGCCCGGTTGTTCCTGACGGCGCGTGGTCCACAGCAGCAGACCGGTGAGCGTGACGTAGGCGCCGGCGAAGCCGAGCGCGAACCACACGGCTTTGGACAGCACGCCGGCGAAGTTGCCGAAGTGCAGCGGCGCCATCAGTTCGAACAGCGCGCCGCCGGTCGACGGCTGCAGGCCGAGACCGGGCTTGCTGTACCTGAACTGGCCGCTGGGGCCATCGTAGACATAGTTAGGGCCGAACAGCTCGCCGTCGCGGTAGTTCATGAACATCGTGACGCGCGCATCGGCGCGGCCCCAGTGTTCGATCTGCACGAAGGATAATTCGGCGCCGCCGCCACGCTGGCGCACGTCGGCAATCATCGCGTCGAGATCGGCGATGACCGCCGGTGTTTCGTCGACTGCCGGCGGATTGCCGATGACCGTCTCGATCATCTTGTCCTGATCGCCACCGAAGGCGACCATCGCCATCACCGGAATGCCGAAGGCGCTGCCGAAGCTGAAGTAGCTGCCGGTGAACGCGAGGATGAATGCGAAGGGCAGGTTCCAGGTGCCGGCGATCACATGCGTATCCCGCGCGGTCAGCAGCCTGTCGCCGCGGCGGCGCAGCGTGAACAGCTCGCGGATCAGATGGCGGTGGATGACAAAGCCGGTCACCGCGGCAACCAGCATTGCCAGGCCGAGCACGCCGGTCAGCAGCAGACCCCACGGATTCGGCAGATGCAGACGCACGTGCAGATCGACCATGAAGTGGGCGAGGGCATTGGCTTCGTCGCCTTCCTCGATCTCTTCATCGGTGCCCTCGCGGCGCTCGATGATCTCGCCGCTGCGCGGATCGAACTCGGCGGCAACGCCACGCTCGCGCGGCTTGCCGTCCTCATCCAGCTCATGCTTGTGGAAGAACGCGTAGAGACGATCGCCGGCGCGCGGGAAGAAGAACACCTCCTCGTGATACTGCGGATCGACGCTTTCGCCGAGGCCGCGGATCATGCCGTCGATGCCGGGCGGGAACGCGTTCTGCACCTCGCCGGACAGCGGGCTCGACCAGTCGCCGATTTCTTCCGAGAACACCGACGCGACGCCGGTCAGGATCACGGCGTACAGCAACAGGCCCAGCGAAACGGCCGACCAGCCGTGAATCGCCAGCAGTGATCTGGTGCGGTCCTGCGAGAACTTGATCATGCCTGGACGCTCATGACGTGGGTGGCAATCATCCCTGCGTGCAAAACGCTGAGCCCGACCAGAATCAGCCAGGCACGACCGATGCGGCGGTCGAGCATGGCGTAGAAGAAAACCCCGGCCCAGATGGCCGGGAACAGGACGATGGGCAGCACGAGATTGTCGATCTCGGCCTTGCCCGCCGGCAGCCACAGCGCGCCACCGGCCATCAGCAGGGTGGCGCAGATGAAGGCCATGGGTCCGGCCAGGGCAAAGCGGGACCAGAAACGGCGGCGGTCGGTGCTCATCTGGGTGAAGATTCCTGGGGCGAGAGGGGGCAGGTGCCTGCTCAAGACCATCCGGAAGGCAGGCCGGCTATGTCCCAAAGTTGTCTTGAGGTGCAGATGATAATTATTCGTAACACCGATGGCAATGCAACTCAGCCGTTTGGAGGGTGTCGGAGGGCTTGCCAGAGGGTAATTTAAGAAGCCTGTTCACAAATGCTAAACAGATATAAGCATATGGAATAGGAATGGTTCTCAGCGGGTGCTAGAGTGCGCGCCGCACGGTCGGACTGAAAGGCATTGAGGCAGGCGGGAACCTGCCGGAAGCTGCCCAGAACCAGTCCGGTGAGCTTTGATTCAACCAGGGATGAAGAGAGATGGCCGCGATCGGCACCGAGCAGATTCTGAGCGTCAAGCACTGGAACGACACTCTGTTCAGCTTCCGCACTACGCGTGATCCTGCGCTGCGTTTCCGCAATGGCCAGTTCGTCATGATCGGCCTCAAGGTCAACGACAAGCCGCTGATGCGCGCTTACAGCATCGCCAGCGCCAATCACGAAGAACACATGGAGTTCTTCAGCATCAAGGTGCAGAACGGTCCGCTGACTTCGCTGCTGCAGAACGTCCAGCCGGGCCAGGAAATCCTCGTCAGCCGCAAGCCGACCGGTTCGCTGTTGCTCGACGATCTCAAGCCGGGCAAGCACCTGTACATGTTCAGCACCGGCACCGGCCTCGCGCCGTTCATGAGCCTGGTCAAGGACCCGGACATGTACGAGCGCTTCGAGAAAATCATCCTTGTTCACGGCGTGCGCATGACCAGCGAGCTGGCCTATGAGCAGTACCTGACCGAAGAGCTGCCGAACGATGAACTGTTCGGCGAGCTGCTGCGCGACAAGCTGATCTACTACCCGACCGTGACGCGCGAGCCGTACCGCAATCGTGGCCGCCTGACCGACCTGATCGAGTCCGGCAAGCTGTTCAGCGACATCGGCCTGCCGCCGCTCGATCCGAAGGTCGACCGCGCAATGATCTGCGGCAGCCCGACGATGCTTGCCGATACCTCGCGCATCCTCAACGAGCGCGGCTTCGAAATCTCGCCGCACATCGGTGTGCCGGGCGACTATGTGATCGAGCGTGCGTTCGTCGAGAAGTAAGCGGTTTTCCTGATTCAGGAAGCCTCGCCATTGGCGGGGCTTTTTTTTGGTGCGGGTTGTAGCGCTGGTCTCTCGATACACCGCGCTGGCGCGCAGCACTCGAGACGAACGGGGTTCGTTTGTGATGGCCCCACGAAACTCCGTTCGCATCGAGTGCCTGCGAAGCAGGTGTATCGAGATGCCGCAACAGCACCCTAAAAACGAAATGTCGCACTTCCGACCACATTCCGGCGCGGCCCGTAGAAGCAATCTCCGCGTGCCAGACAGACCGCGAGCACGGTTTCGTCTTCGAGATTGCTGCCGCTGATCGCGAGGCGCCAATGCGTGGATTCCCACGCCGCCGCAGCGTCATACAGTGTCACCGCAGGAACCTTGACGGTGTCACTCTCGTCTGGAATCGCCGCGGTATAGCGCACGCCGGCACCCAGCGAGAAGCCGGCTGCACCAAACACCGTGAAACGCCAGCGCGCCCACGCCGAAGCGGAGTGATCGGCAATCGCCGGCAGCTTCTTGTAGCGCTGGCCGGCAGTCTGTGCGCCGTCGTCGCTGTAGGCGTCGAGATAGGTGTAGCTGGCGATCAGATCGAGCGCGCTGAACAGCGTTGTCGTTGCTTCCAGTTCGAAGCCGCGGATGCGAGCGAGGCCGAGCTGCACCTGCACGGTCGGGTCCGCGCCCGGTGCGAGGCGATTGCTCTCTTCGATGTCGAAGATCGCTGCGGTCAGCAGCGTCGGCGATTCCGGAGACTGGTACTTGATGCCGCCTTCGTACTGGCGCCCGCGCACCGGATGGAATGGCAGGCCATCGGCATCGCGCTGTGCGACAGGCTCGAACGATTCGGAGTAGCTCAGGTAGGGTGCGAGGCCGTCGTCGGTCTTGTACAGAACGCCAGCGCGCAAGGAGGTTTCGTCATTGCTGATCGCAGTCTCGCCGGCGTTCTGCGATTCGGCGTGGTCGTAGCGCGCACCGAGCACGAAGAACCAGCGGTCCTGGATCGCGATCTGATCCTGCAGGTAGTAGCCGGTCTGGCGATTCGTGAGTTCCGGCAATGCGGCGGGCTGCCCGGCAGCGCGTGGAATCAGTGTGTAGTTGCCGTACTGCGGGTCGTAGAGATCGAAGCCGACGAGATCCTGCAGCGAGAGATCGAGTGCCAGATAGTTGCCTTGTGTGTCATTCGTACGAACATGAGTAGCGTCGATGCCAAACAGCAGCACATGTTCGACGTTACCCCACTGCAGGTGGCCGGACAGTCGATGGTCGGCGGTGAGCGCATCGACACGGGCATCGCTGGTGTAGGCCACGCGCAAGACCTTGCGGCGTTGCAGCGGATCGATCAGGTAGGGATCGCCTGTGTAGATGTTGGGGAACATCGAGTGATACACCGCGCCGCTATCGACATAACGCAGGGTCTGATACAGCGCCCAGTCGGCACCGAGGTCGGCGCGCAGCAGCGACGTGACCGAAGCGTGTTCGGTGTCGTAGCGATCAAAGCCGGGTTCGCTGACGAAGCGGCTGGTCGGAATTCTGCCGTTCGGATTCGCGATCAGCGTGCCTTCCCAGGGCAGGAAAGCGGTCGACGATCCGCTCTCGTCGTTCTGGAAGCGCCCGAGTACGGTCCATTGCAGCCAGTCGGTCGGCGCCCAGCTCAAGGACGGCGCGACATACCAGCGATCGTCATCGACGTAATCGACCTGTGTTGCTGCATTACGCTGCATCGCAACCAGTCGATACAAAACGTGCTCGCTGCCGAGTGGACCCGTACTGTCGAGCGCGATCTGCTGTCGATCATACTCACCGAATTCGGCGTACAACTCATGCGCAGCGGTGGCCTGTGGACGCTTGGTCGTCAGATTCACCATGCCGCCGCTGGTGCCCTGACCGTAGAGCACCGACGACGGCCCGCGCAGGATCTCGACGCTCTGGATGCCGTACACCTCTGGGCGAACATTGTTGTAGAAGCCGAACAGGCTGCGCAGACCGTCCTGATACGGTACGTACTCGGTGCCGCGCACGATCGCGAAATCACCGCGCGAGTCGAGACCATAAGCATCGGAGCGAACGCCAGCCGAATAGCGCAAGGCGTCCTGGATTGTCAGCGCGCCGAGATCAAGCAAGCGCTCGCGCGTCAGCACCGAGATCGATTGCGGTGTTTCAATCAGCGGCGTATCGGTTTTGGTTGCGCTGCTGCCGGCATCGGCACTGTAGCGGGGCGCGCTGAGTGCGGTGCCGGTGACCACGATGGTTTCAAGCTGTGCCGCGACAGCTTCAGAGGGTGGATTCTCTCTATGGACCTCAATGATGGGCAAAGGCTCGAAAGCGCCTTCGTCATCCACCGATTCCTGCGCGCCGATATCCGTCGCTGCCAGTGCAAGCACGGTTCCAAAAACACCCAGAAACTTCATCAACTCAGCCCCACACACTGAATCAACGCGGCTGGCTGTTGGCTTGCTGCGCAAAGGAACACGGGATTGTTACGCGCCGCAGAGAGCGCGCACGGAATTGCAGGTTCAGATCACTCGAATGTCCAGCCGAAATACACCGCGGCCAGTGGGACACACAGCCACAGCAGCCCTTTGACAAGGAAGAACCAGAAACCGACCTGCATCAGCTTCGACAGCCGCTGACGCAAATCGTCAGAGCGCAGTCTCATGCGGTCGTGGCCGCGCGCGCCTGGCGCAGCATCGCAACCATGGCTTTGCGCACTTCATCCGGAGTGCTGACTGCCGATGCAAATGCAATGCGCAGCAGCGATTGGCCGAGTATCAGATCGAAGCCGTCGGCATCGATCGCACTCATGCGTGGCTGCGTGTTGCCGATTTCGACACCGGCCATGCGGCAGTAGTCTTGCATCGCATCGGCGTGGTCGGCATTCATGTGCGCAACCATGCGCTGCTCGTCAGCGGCACTGAACGGATTGCGCCGGCACACCGCCTCCGGTTCCAGCCAGTGGATGCGGCCGAAGCCGCCGATGTAGCGCACCCGCGAGACCTCGATGCGATAGAACGAGAAGTCGTGGGCCTGGTGGTAGCTGACCGACTGCGGAAAGCGCGCGTAGTAGCGGCTGGTGATCTCGTCATCCGCGACGGCCGGCAGCGCGCGGCCGATCAGCGTGACGCGACCCAGCGCCTGACCATCCGCGCCGGGTTCGGTCAGTGTCAGCGAAACGCGCGGATCGGCCTTGATGTTGCGCGTGTGCTCGGCAATCGAGCTGATCAGGATCGTCGGCATGCCGCGCTCGTCGTGCGCGAATGCGACGACTGAGCCGAAAGGATGACCATCCATCTCTTCAGACAGGGTCGACAGGATGCCCTGGTGATTGCTGGCGACCAGCATACGGGCGGCGTCTACGGTTCGTTTCATGGCAGCAGTTCTAGGGTGAGATCGTTGCATATTCGAAGCTCGGATGCGCGGCTTCGCCGGCATTGCCGTAATACTGCTGCACGCGCAGTTTCCAGTGATTGCCGGCAGCGTCACGGACGACATAGACGACATCGCGCGGTGAAATGTAGTGGTTGCCGTTGCCCTTGTCGCAGAAGCCGGAATAGTAGTACCAGCCGTAGTCGCCGTCGGCATTGAAGGCGCATTCGCCGCCGATCTCGCGTGGCGGGTAGGTGACGAAGGCCAGGGCATCGGCCGCCGTGTCGCGATGCCATTCGGCGTCGGCAGGAACATTCGTGCGCAGATCCCAGTCGTCGCGCAGGCCGGCATGCAGCTCGACGGTGCCACTACCCGAGCTGCCACTGTTCATCTTGATGTCGGAACGCTTCCACGCGATATCCCAACCGGAAGAATCATTCGCCGCGCTGGCCGGCACGACCTGCTGCGCATTGAGCAGGCTCAGGTAGACCCACTGTTCTTCACTGCTGGCGTCGAGGTCGACAATGGTGCTGGTACTGCCGGCAGTAAACGTCGCTCGACCGAGCGGCGCGGGTTCGCCGTCTTCGCCGCCGGCAACGCTGCATTCGGGGCCGGGGATTTCGAGGATGTCGAAGGTCGCATGCGCGTCGCTGTAGCCGGTCATGCGCAGCTTGAAGTAACGGCATTCGACGCCACGCACGACATAGCCCACATTGCTGCGCGCAGTGATCTGCGATCCGGCCGTCGTACCGGTGCTGCTGTACCAGCCGTGATCGCCGGCGCCGGTGAATGCATTCGGCGATTGATCCGCCGCCGGATGGCGCGTCATCGCCAGGCGTGGACGCAGGACCGGCAGCAGCGGTCCCTGATCACTGACGTAGTCGACCGCGGTTGCCGTCGGGGCAGCATCGACTTCCTCGAACGGATACGCCGTACCCACCGCGGTTTTCTCGGCGTAGACCGCGGCTTCGAGGCCGCTGGGCGGCGCGCCGGATGCGCCGCCGTTGAGCTTGATGTCGGTGCCGAGCAGGGCGATGTCCCATTCATTGCTCGCCTCCGGCGCAGACGGAAATACCTGCGTCTGCGTGCCCAGATCGAGATACACCCAGTCGCTGCCGCTGGCGTCGATGCTCGCCTGGTAATACCCCTCGGCGTGCTTCGCGAACTGCGCCTGCGGACCGCCGGCACCCGGTAGCGCCGGTGTTTCCGGACCAGGTTCGTCGGAGCCCGGATCACGCGGGGAAATGTCTTCGGCGCAGGCGCCGAGCAGGAGCGTGGCGAGTGCGAGCGCGAGTCGTGTCGTTGTGCGTTTTGAGTTCATGGTGTCCTGAAGCGGAATTGCAGTTCGAGATACGCCGCACGCGGTGCAATCGGCAGGAACGAGGAATCACCGGCGTCGAACAGATTGTCGATGCCGATGGCGACGCTGTAATTCTTCCAGCGCGTCCATTCGGCGCGGGCGTCGAACAGGGCGTAGGCGTCGGACCTGCCGGCAGCGGACGGTGCGCCGCCGGTGTCGATATCGGTCGCGAATACGCGCTCGCCGATCCACACACCGCGCAGCTGCGCGTTGTAGTGCGGCTGCTTGAACAGCAGCGCGGCGTTGGCGCGATGTTCCGGCCGTCCGCTGAGCGGGTCGCCAGTTTCCTGATCGCGGCTGTGCAGCCAGCCATAGCCGACGCGCAGTTCGAGCGGCTCGCCGATCTGCAGCCGCGCCTGGGCGTCGATGCCGGTCAGGCGCGCCGAAGCAATGTTGCGATAGCTGAACATGATCGGCGGACCGGCTTCGATCTGGACGATCTCGATCAGTTTCTCAACCCGGTTGTGGTAGGTGCCGAGCGAGAAGCTCGCAGCCCGGGTCAGCTGCCAGATCGCCCCGAGATTGAAGCCGACGCTGCGCTCGGGCTGCAGATCCGGATTGCCATCGACGCGATAGCCGACCGCAGGATTGTCGAAGCGCAGCAGCAGCTGTTTGAAGTCCGGCGCCCGGTAGCCGCGGCCATAACCGGCGCGCAGCGTCAGCGCATCGGTCATCGCATAGCGCAACGCCAGTTTCTCCGACACCTGGCTGCCGAACTGCGAGTCGCGGTCATAGCGCAGGCCGGGCACGATCACCAGGCGATAGTCGTTCCACGCCGGCGTCCATTCGTCCTGCACGTAGGCCGACTGCCGGTCGCGTTCACCGGCGCTGTCGAGGCGATCCGCATCGAGTTGCTCGAACTGCGTCTCGCCGCCGAGCACGAAACGGTGTGCGTCGATGCGCGTCTCGAATTGACCCGCGGCAACGTACAGCTCGTTCAGGGTTTCCTCATCGATGCTGACGCTGCCGTCAGCCTGATTGCGCTGGAGGAACTGGTCGAAGTAGCGGTTGTAGTAGAGGTCGCCGCTGATCTGGGTGTCGCGATCGAAGCGCAGGCGCGGCGCGATACCGACGCGCGAGTCCTCGATGCGCTTGCGCGTATTGGCAATGCGGCCGGCAACCCCGCCATCGACACGATGGCTGTCGTCGAGGTTGTAGGCGCCGCTCATGCCAAGCGTGAAATCGTTCGAGACTATCCAGTCGGCTTCGGTATAGGCCGAGCGGCTTTCGCCGTCGATGCCATCGGTGGCCGCAGTGGATTCATCGAGATCGAAAGGCTCGATGCGCAGATAGCTGCCACCGCTCTGTCCGCGCAGATCGCCGAGCTGCCAGCCGATGTCAGCGAGATAGTCCTGATTCGCTTCGGTGTCGATGCGGGCGGTCAGCTGCGCTTCCGGTTCTGATGCGCCGCGACGCGTGATGACGTTGACCACGCCGCCGAGCGCATCTGCGCCGTACAGCGCCGAGCTCGGACCCTTGATGATCTCGACGCGCTCGATTGCGCCGACCCGCAAGCGGGTCAGGTCGATCGCGCCGTTGATGCGGCCGATCATGCGCCGGCCATCGACAAGGATCAGCACGTGTTCGGACGACAGGCCCTGGATCTCGATGCTGCTGCCGCGACCGGCGAGGCGGGTGGCGTAGATGCCGCCTTCGCGTTCGAGCAGCTCGGCGAGATCGCTCGCGCCGCTGCGGCGGATGTCCGCAGCGTTGATCAGCTGTACCTCGACCGGGCTTTCGTCCAGCGTGTGCTCGGTGCGGGTGCCGGTGACGACAACGACGGGCAACTCGATGGGCGTTTCAGTCTGCGGTGCTTGGGCGACCGGCTCGACCGGGATCGCCGGATACGGCTCCGGGGTTTGCGCGCGCAGCGGCAAGATGGTTGCCGTGAACAGCATCGTCAAGCCGATCGCCAAGCGTTCGGAGTTCATGACTGCCACTCCAGCACGACGCCGACGCTGCGCGGCTCGCCATAGCGGCTGGCAATGCGCTCGCCGGCGACCAGCGAACCCTGATCGTTCAGTTCATTGCCGAGGTTGCGACCGTAGACCGACAGATTGAAGCCGGCCGGCAGGCGATAGCCGAGCTTGGCATTGAGCAGCACGCGCGCGTCGGCGCGGGTCTGCGAATCGTTGTCCGGGTCGGCATAGAGACTGCCGACGTAGTTCGCCGTGATCTGCCCGCTCAGGCGTCCCCACTCGCGTAGTGTCACACCGAGGCCAGCGGTGTGTTCGGGCGCATACGGGAAGCGGTTGCCGGAGTAATCGACGCCGTCGTTGACGAACTCGTCGAACTCGCTGCGGATCAGGCCGATCGTGGCAAACACATCGAGCGGCCCGTGCAGCGTCCACAGCGCCTCGGCTTCAAGCCCATAGTAGTGCGAGCGGCCGGCATTCTCGGTGACCGTCGAGAAGCCGGAGGTCTCGCCTATCGTGACCTGCTGATCGCGCCAGCGCGTGTAGAACAGATTGGCGTTGAGCGTCAGCCGGTGGTCGAGCCAGCGCGAGCGCGCGGCCAGCTCGACGGTACGCGTGTACTCCGGATCGAACGGGCTGACCGTGCCACCGAAGAACGAGATGCTAGTGCCGCCGGAGCGGTAGCCTTCCTGGTAGGTCAGCGACAGACTGCTGTCGTCGCTGGGCAGCCAGCTGACGCCGAGCTTCGGCAGCAAGTCATCGAAGCGTTCGCTGCCCCGCGCGTCGTAGTCCGGCGGCACGAGGCTAGGTAGCGCGGACGCAAGCAGATCGGTGCCGGCATCGCCGAGGGGTACTCCGATCGGCAGTGCCAGCAGCGGGCCGGTGACGGCATCGGGCAATGGCACTGGCAGCGAATCGAGCAGGAACTCCAGCGGCGCGGCCAGCGTGACGTCGAGCGCGCTGACGTCGTGGCGCTCGGAGCGCTCCTGGTTGTAGCGCAGGCCCAGCGTCAGTCGCCAGTGTGCGGTGAAATCCCAGTCCGCCTCGGCGAACAGCGCCTGCGTGCGCAGCGCGGCGTTCGAGTTGATCGTGCCGTTCATCAGTGCGAGGCCGCCGGCGGCGGCAACGTCGTGGCCGACCGTGCCGGTCGCCTCGTCGGTGTCGGCGTAGTAGATACCGGCAACGGCCTTCAGGCGTTCGCCTGCGTAGCGAACGCGAAGCTCCTGGCTGAAGATGCGTTCATCCGAAGTATTGTCCGAATAGCCGCCGTCGGAGGCGCTGCGGTCGAAGTCGATCGTGTAGAGATTGTCGAACTCGCCGAGCCCCGAGATCGCGTC
The DNA here is from genome assembly GCA_964507195.1 of uncultured Salinisphaerales bacterium. Taxonomy (GTDB): domain Bacteria; phylum Pseudomonadota; class Gammaproteobacteria; order Nevskiales; family Nevskiaceae; genus Solimonas. Next base: position 11,118 of record CAZDPA010000102.1, read on the forward strand.
GACGCGCCAGGCTTCGCCGAAGGCGTAGCGCTGTTCCAGCGTGTGCTGCGTCGCGGTGTCGTCCTCGTTGCCGCGTACGTTGGACGTTTCGGTGCGTCGGCCGCCGGAGCTGTCGTGCAGCGGATCGCCGAACTGGTTCTTCGCCCGCGTGTAACCGTACTGCGCGCTGTAGCCGGACAGCGTCTCCGGCATCCACAGCACGCGGGCGCCGAACTGGCGCCGGTCCTCGCGCTGGGCATCGTCCTCGTTGCGCGTGGTGTTGACCACATCGCCATTGTCGTAGCGGTCCTGCGCAGACACGCGGAAGCGCAGCGTGTCGGTCAGCGGGCCGCCGCCGGCGATCGCGTAATCATGGCCGTCGCGACTCATCGCTCCGGCGCGCAGGCGCGCATCCCAGTAAGGCGTCGGTGTGCGCGAGCGCAGCACGACGGATCCAGCGAGGCTGTTGCGGCCCTGCGTCGTCGACTGCGCGCCGCGCAGCACTTCGACCTGCTCCAGATCCCACGCGCTCAGCGGCCCGGAGAAGCTTGCTGCACGCGTCGGCAGGGCGACACCGTCGAGATAGACGCTGATGGTTTCGCCTTCGCCGCCGATGCCGCCTTGCGGCACGCCGCGAATCGCGATCTCGCGGTCGCCGACGGCAGACACGACGTTGGCGAACTGCGTGACGATGTCCTTGGTCGAGGCGTCGCTGCTGGCGCGCAGCTCCTCGGCAGTGACGACGCTGACGCTGGTCGTCGTCTCCGCGAGGCTGCGTCCCAGCTTCTCGCCGGTGACGACGATGGTGTCGAGTGCCGTCGGCGTATCGGCGGCGTCGCGCAGATCGTCGGCAGGCAACGGTGCTGCGCCGAGCGTGATCTCGGCAACAGCGACATCCGCGGCGGGCGGTTCCTGCGCGCCCGCAACGTTCCACAGCAGGCCGGCGGCGAGGATGCCGACCGAACCGACCGCCCAGACCGGACGCTGCAGGAGATCATGTTCGCGCCAGGACTCGGCAATCCAGCCGGCGACTGCAATCGCGGCTGCGCACAATGCCCAGCGCGCCAGGCCGGTATCGCCATGCAATTCGAGCCAGATCAGCAGGGCTCCTGCCGCGAGCGGCGCGCTCAGCAAACGCCACTCCAGCGCCTGTCCGCCGTGCGCAGGTGCCGGCCGCAGCCAGCAGACCGCTGCGCCGAACATGAGCAGACAGGCGAGCAATTCCATAAAGACGTCCCCGAAATGAGTGGCGAGCCGGCGCGTGGCGTGCAGGGATGCGGCTGGCCGCAGCCGATACTCGTTCACAAATGATAATGGTTCTCATAAAAGTTCACAATCGAATAGGGTGAGAAAATGAACCCACCTAGATCAGGAGTCTTCGATGAGCCTTTTTTCCAAGTCGCGCGGCGATGACCATCCGCTGACGCCGGCGGAATTCCCCGAGCCGGACATTGATATCGCTGTCGACGCCGGCGAGAAGCAATCTGCAGTGCTCGCCGGCGGCTGCTTCTGGTGCGTGGACACGGTGTTCCGCCAGCTCGACGGTGTGCTCGACGTGGTGTCCGGTTATGCCGGCGGAACCAAGGAGACCGCGGACTACAAGACCGTCTGCTCCGGCTTGACCGATCACGCCGAAGTCGTGCGCGTGGATTTCGATGCAACCCGCATCAGCTACGGCCAGCTGCTCAAGGTGTTCTTCTCGGTCGCGCACGACCCGACGCATATCAATCGCCAGGGCAACGATCACGGCCGGCAGTACCGCTCTGCAGTGTTTTATGCCAACGATCAGCAGAAGGAAGTCGCGCAGCGCTACATGAAGAAGCTCGCCGATGCCGGCGCATTCAACGCACCGATTGCGACGACACTGGAACCGCTGACGGAGTTCTTCGTCGCCGAGACCTATCACCAGAACTACGCGGCACTGAATCCGGGTCAGCCTTACATCCAGGCGGTTGCATTGCCGAAGCGCGACAAGGTGCGGACGTATTTTGCGGACCAGCTCAAGCCCGGGTAAGCAGTGCGGCCGCTGTTCCGCAATCCCGATCCATTACACCTGCAAAGCATGAGCATCGTTCTGACTCCGTTTGCCCGTCGCCGCCTGTTTCCCGTCTCCGGTCGTCGCAATGCGATCGTCGGCTGCACTGCCGAGGCTTTTGAGCAGACCCTCAACCGCGAGGCGCCGCTGAAGGTGCTGCAAGGTTACGCGCCGTTCTGCGTGCTGCATGTGCATCGCAACTGGACCGAGACGCGCTGCGCGACGGTGGAAATCACGCCGGAGAACCGGCACCTGCTGCGCTCCGGCTACGAGGCGCGAAATGATGATGAGCTGCCGGTGCTCAATCGCTGGTTCGAGGGCGTCGAGCCGCCGCGCGCCGAGTATTTGCTGGTGATCCTCTACGACCGCGCGCAGATGGCAAAGGAGGGCACACCGGTCGATGCCGACTGGGGTGTGGTCGGTTGTCTGGCGACGATGACCCCGGAGGAAACGCCGCTCGCCCCCATCACGATGCTGCGCAACGCACTGGGCGTCGAGGAAGGCGGCTCAGGCGTGGCGCTGGACCGCAAGGCGTATAAGCGCAGCGCAGAGTTCTGGGATCAGCACGCCAACTGGCGCGTGTAACGCGCCGCAGTTCAGGCGGAAAGGCGCGAGTGCAGAGCAGTGACCAGCAGGTCGATGCTGCATTCGATCCGGTGCGCCTCGCGCAGCACCTCGGTGGATTTCAGATCACGCAGGACGCGCTGCACCAGCTGTGGGTCCGAGACGTCGAAAGGCTGGGCCATGTCCATGCGTTCCAGGCGCGACTGCAGGCAGGCGGAACCGACACTGACGTGGACGATCGAGAAGAAGGCTTCCATCGCCTGTTCGGCCGAGAATCCGGCATCCTCCATGACGTCCATGCAGGCCGCCAGCACTTTCACGCCACCGATGCGGACTCTTGACGCCGTGATCAGCGCCATCCAGCCCGGTTCGGTGGTCAGCGCCGTCCACATCGCCTTGCCGACGTGGTGCAGCCAGCGATCCCAGCTCAACGGTGTCTTCGGCAGGACATCGGCGTTGGCAATGAAACTTTCGAGCAGGGAACTGAGCAGGTCGTCCTTGTTCTCAAAGTGCTTGTAGATCGCCATCGGCGTCACATTCAGCTCTTCGGCGAGGCCGCGAACCGTCACCGCCTTTATTCCGCGGTGCTTCATCAGCGCGGTGGCCTTGGCGAGGATGCCGTCCTTGTTGAGCGTGCGTTTCGCCATGGGGGTCGCGGGCCGTAGGGATCTCAGTATAGGAGTACGTCTTGGACCGAAAATGTGCGCCGGATCGCAGTAGATGACGACATGGAGAGCGAACATGCTGGAGCTGTTGCACTCGTCCCGACCAGCCGTCATACTTCGCGCCCTTCGGGAAACCGTAGGCGCGTAGCTCAGCTGGTTAGAGCACCACCTTGACATGGTGGGGGTCGGGGGT
>CAZDPA010000103.1:0-14491 GCA_964507195.1 uncultured Salinisphaerales bacterium
GGCCGCCGCGCGCTGGATGAGCGAGCGCTGGCTGCTGCGCACCGGCAAGTTGTTCCTGCTGCCAGGCGATTCGCCGGTCGGCCTGCGCCTGCCGATGGAGGCGCTGCCTGCGATTCCCGCCGGCGGCGTGCCGGTCACCTGGCCGGTTGATCCCTGGGGCATCACCACAGAACTGCCAACACCGGATCCGCGCCGCCAGCCGTATCTGCAGCTGCGCGGTCAGTCGGCGAGCGAGAAAGCGGCTGAGAAGGGCGAGCAGAAGCTCGGAAAGGAACCGGGCAAAACGCCGCCGCCGCGCGGAAGCTACCTGAACGGCAGCAATGTGCGCACCGCGTTGACCGTGGAATCGCGCGAAGGTTGGCTCTGCGTGTTCCTGCCGCCGGTTGCGCGCTCGGAAGATTTCATCGAGCTGGTTGCAGCGATTGAAGATGTCGCTGCGGAAACCCAGCTGCCGGTGCGCATCGAAGGTTACTCGCCGCCAACCGACTCGCGTCTCGAACTGCTGAAGATCACACCCGATCCGGGGGTCATCGAAGTCAACGTGCAGCCGACGCGCAGCTGGGCCGAACTGCGCGACAACACCGAATCGCTGTATGAACTGGCGCGCCAGCGCCGTCTGACGGCGGAGAAATTCCTGATCGACGGCCGCGCGGTCGGCAGCGGTGGCGGCAATCACGTGGTGCTCGGTGCCGCGACGCCGCAGGATTCGCCGTTCCTGCGCCGCCCCGATGTGCTCGGCAGCATGATCCGCTACTGGCAGAACCATCCCTCGCTGTCGTATCTGTTTTCCGGCCTGTTCATTGGCCCGACTTCGCAGCATCCGCGTGTGGATGAGGCGCGCGACAGCCAGCTCTACGAGTTGGAGATCGCCCTCGCGCAGCTGCCGCAGAAGGGCTACAGCGTGCCGCCGTGGCTGGTCGATCGCGTGCTGCGCAATCTGCTCGTCGATCTGACCGGCAACACGCATCGCGCCGAGTTCTGCATCGACAAGCTGTATTCGCCGGACAGCCCGACCGGCCGTCTCGGCCTGGTCGAGCTGCGCGGATTCGAGATGCCGCCGCACGCGCGCATGAGCCTCGTCCAGCAACTGCTGATCCGCGCGCTCGTCGCGTGGTTCTGGCGCACGCCGTATACGCAGGCGCTGGTGCCCTGGGGCACGCAGTTGCATGACCGCTGGATGCTGCCGCACGACAACTGGAAGGATTTGTGCAGCGTGCTCGACGATCTGCGGCGCGCCGGCTTCGCCTTCGAGGAAGAATGGTTTGCCGCACAGTTCGAGTTCCGCTTCCCGCGTCACGGCGTGCTGCGCACCAATGGCATTGAAGTCGAACTGCGCCACGCCCTCGAACCCTGGCCGGTACTCGGTGAGGAGCCGGGTGGCGGCGGCACTTCGCGCTACGTCGACTCGTCGATGGAGCGTCTGCAGGTCATGGCCACCGGCCTGACGCCGGGCCGCCACGCGATCACCGTCGGCGGCCGTGAACTGCCGCTGCGTGCGACCGGTATGCAGGGCCAGTATGTTGCCGGCCTGCGCTACCGCGCCTGGCAGCCGGCGTCGTGCCTGCATCCGACGATCGGTGTGCATACGCCGCTGGTGTTCGATCTCTACGACCGCTGGAGCGGGCGCGCCATCGCTGGCTGTACCTATCACGTTGCGCATCCGGCCGGACGCAACTACGACAGCTATCCGGTCAACGCCTTCGAGGCCGAGGCGCGGCGCATCGCGCGCTTCCAGCCGCAGGGCCATACGGCTGGGCCGTACACGGTGTATCCGGAACGGCCGAACCCGAATTTCCCGTGCACGCTGGATCTGCGATTGCCGAGGTAGTGGCTACGGGCTGATGCGTTTGGCACGCAGGTCGAAACGGATCGCGACCGGGTCCTGCACGGCGATGACGCCGCCGAGAATGGACAGCGGCGTCACGCCGAACTCGGTCTGGCGCAGCACCAGTTCGCCGCGCGCGCGGAGCTGCTGATCGCTGCGTTCGACCAGCAGCAGCACTTCGCGTTCGCGCGTCGTGCCATGCATTTCGATCGCCACGGTAGCTACGAGTATCGGCCAGTCGCCGGCAACTCCCAGTGAGCGGATGCGCGCGAAGGGATGTTCGCTCGCGTTGAGCACGCGCGGGCCGAGCATGTTCTTCGCAGTGCCGGCGATGTCCGACTCCGAGCGTGCGCCGGCGAAGTTGCCGCCGGTCTGCTCGCGCAGTGCCGGATCATCGATCTGCAGTTCATCGAAGCGGAACGCCAGATCGAAGCGGGCTTCGGCAACGGCGTCAGAAGGCAGGCTGACATAGCCCTCGAAACGAGGCGCCGACAGCACATGGTTGTGGCCGAGCTTCGCTGCCTTGCCGCCCCGGAACACGTAGATGCGCAGATCGGACGCAGCGGCGTCGATCTGGTAGACGGCCGCGCCGTTGGCAAGCCGTGCGCGATAGTCCGCAGCGAGGTCAATGCCGCCGGGCGTGTCCACTGGCGCGGTGGCTGCGTCGTTCACCGGCTGCGGCGCCGGAGACTGGCAAGCGCCCAGCGTCAGCAGCAGGGCGATGACGAGCAAGGCGCGAGGGCTGGCCGCGTTCCGGTAAACCTTGATCGTGCGACTGCTCATGGCGCGGTATCCGGGGAAACCAAGCGGCGGAGCGACAGTCTTGCACGCTGCTTTTCAGCGGCACAACTTGTGCATGAAGCAGCCAGCACCGCCGCGCAGTCATCCGCCGGAGTGCTCCGTCCGGGCGCGAGCGGCGGCAGCGCTGGCCGAGTTTCCTTACACTGAGCGCCCATGCAGCGACTCAGCTGCTGCCGACGGTGCTTGACTACCGGAATATCGCTGAACTCGAATGACTTACTGCGTCGCCATCAAGGTCAATGAAGGGCTGGTCTTTGCCGGGGACACGCGCACCAGCGCGGGCGTCGACGACGTCCGTACCTACAACAAGCTGCACGTCTACGAGTTTCCGGGCGACCGCGTTTTCGTCGTGCTCTCGGCCGGCAATCTGGCGACGACCCAGGCCGTGCTCGCCAACATCAAGCGCGATCTCGAGAATCCCAACGCGGCGGTCAACCTGCGCAGCGTGCGCCACATGTATGACGCCGCCGAGTACATCGGCATGGTGTCGGTGAAGTCGCAGCAGGACACTGCCGAGAAGATGCAGTTCGGCAGCACGGTCGATCTGCGCACGACGCTGATCCTCGGCGGCCAGATCCAGGGCGAGGAGCCAGCGCTGTACCTGATCTACCCTGAAGGCAATTGCATCTCGACCTCGCCGGAAACCCCGTACCTGCAGATCGGCGAGAGCAAGTACGGCAAGCCGATTCTCGATCGGGCGATCAACATGTCGACCTCGCTCGAAGACGCTGCGCGTTGCGCGCTGGTGTCGCTGGATTCGACGATGAAGTCCAACCTCTCGGTCGGTCCGCCGCTGGACCTGGCGATCCTGCCGCGCGAGGCCTTGCGCATCACGCACACGCTCAGGCTCGATCTCGACACGCCGCTGCTCGCCGGGATCCGAGAAGCCTGGGGTCGTCAGCTGCTGCAGGCTTTCCGCAATTTGCCGCGCTTCGACTGGGAACAGCCGGAAGCGCAGCAAAGTCTGATCCAGCGCCAGAGCTGAGCGCGCAGCACTTTCCGGTTGTCTGCTACGACCTGAAGTAGCTGCTCGCCAGCGCCGCATGCAGGCGGCCGATGCTGACCTGCACCTCGTCAATCCAATCGTGCAGGCCGCTTTCGAGCAGGCGGTCGACGTTGGCGTCCTGCACCAGCGCGCGGACGCGTTCGAGGGCGCGCTCGGGCGAACGGCTGGCCGGTAGATGCGGCAGGGTCCGGCCGATCAGGCTGAAGCAGTAGAGCACCGAGCGCGGGAATTCGCGGCTCTGCAGCAGGAAGCGCAGCACCGCCGAGCCGGATACGCGTGAACGCTCATGACGGCGGTACATGTGATACGCGGTCAGCGACTGCAGCGCACTCATCCACTGGATGTTCTGGAACGAGCGGGTCAGTTCGTCGCCCGCGCGTGACTCGGACAGGGTCGCGGCGCGCACATCAATGATGCGCGTCGTCATGTCGGCCTGCTCCAAACTGGTGCCGAGGCGCATGAACTGATAGCCGACGTCATGACTCATGCTTGAGGTGACGATGCCGTAGGTCATCAGCGAGGTATCCACGACCTGCTGCAGCAGGCCCTGGCGCTTGCCGCGACCCAGCGATTTCTCGCCGAGGTCCTGCAGCTGCATGTGCAGGTTGTTGATGTGCTCCCAGCTTTCCTGCGGCATCGACTCGCGCACGGTGCGCAGGATTTCGCGTGCGCTGGAAACCGAACTGGCGATCGAGCCGGCGTTCTTCTGGTCCAACAGCAGGAAGCGGACGACGTCCATTTCGCCGTAGCGGTCGTCGTAGTGCTCGACGAACAGCTGGCCGACGCCGAGGATCTCGACCAGGGTCGACCAGCCGACATCAAGCTTGCGCGGCAGGTCGAGCACCAGATCCGAGTGGGTCAGGATCAGGCGCGCGGTGTTCTCGGCGCGCTGCATGTAGCGGCCGAACCAGTACAGGTCTTCAGCGACGCGCGACAGCATCAGCGCGTGCTCCGGCGCGGCGCACGGGGCGTCGAGGACTGCGACTGGGTCTGGACCTGCGCCTGAGACTGGGACTGCATCTGCATCTGCATCGTGTCGAGTTCAGCATCTTCGTCGAGATCGACAATCCAGGTGTCCTTGGCGCCGCCGCCCTGCGAACTGTTGACGACCAGTGAGGCCTTGACCATGGCGACGCGGGTCAGCCCGCCGGTCGTGACATAGGTCGAGTCGCCGCGCGAGAGAATGAACGGGCGCAGGTCGAGATGGCGCGGATCGACGCCCTCCGGCGTCAGCGTCGGCGCGGTCGACAGTGCGAGTGTGGGTTGCGCCATGTAGTTGCGCGGGTCGGCTTCGATCAGCTCGGCAAACTTCTCGCGTTCCTTCTTCGTCGAGCGCGGGCCGATCAGCATGCCGTAGCCGCCGGATTCATTCGCTGGCTTGACCACGAGCTGGTCGAGATTGGCAAGCACATGGTCGCGATCCTTCTTGCGCATGCACAGCCAGCTCGGCACGTTCGGCAGGATTGCGTCCTGGTCGAGGTAGTAGCGGATCATCTGCGGCACGAAGGTATAGACGACCTTGTCGTCGGCAACGCCCGCCCCCGGCGCATTGACCAGCGACACGTTGCCCTTGAGCCACGCACGCATCAGACCCTTTACGCCGAGCATGGATTCGGGATTGAAGGCTTCGGGATCGAGAAACAGATCGTCGATGCGACGGTAGACCACGTCGACGCGCTTGGGACCGTAGACCGTGCGCATGTAGACGATGTCGTCTTCGCCGACGAAGAGGTCGGGACCCTGCACGAGTTCGATGCCCATCTGCCGCGCGAGCCAGGAGTGCTCGAAGTACGCGGAATTGAAGATGCCCGGCGTCAGCAGGACGATGCTCGGCTTGTTGCCGGGTCGCGGCGACATCGCCGCGAGCATGTCGTAGAGCTGCGATGGGTAGTCGTCCACCGGCAGGATCGCGCCGGTCTCGAACAGCTCCGGAAACACGCGCTTGGTGACGAGCCGGTTCTCGACCATGTAGCTGACGCCGGACGGTACGCGCAGGTTGTCTTCGAGCACATACATCGTGCCGTCCTTGTCGCGCACGAGATCGGAGCCGCAGATATGCGCCCAGACCCCGCCGCGCGGCGTCATGCCGACGCACTGCGGGCGAAAATTCGCGGAATCCTTGAGCAGGCTCGCCGGGAAGATCTTGTCCTTGATGATCCGCTGTTCGCCGTAGATATCCTGGATGAAGTGGTTGAGTGCCTGCACCCGCTGCTGCAAGCCGAGCTCGGTGCGCCGCCATTCGGTGCTGGTGATCGTGCGCGGGATGATGTCGAACGGCCAGGAGCGGTCGACGTTGCGGCCCTCGGAGTAGACCGTGAAGGTGACGCCCATGGTCCTGATCGCGAGCTCGGCGGCGAGGCGGCGCTCGGACAGTTCGGCACTGGACAGGCCAGCCAGATAGTCCGCCAGACGCCGGGCGCTCGGACGCGGGACACCCGAGCCCTGGATCAGCTCGTCATAGAAGCCGTCACTGCGGTACCGGTTCCAGTCAATCGCCATACCGCAGTGTGCTCCATCCATGAGACTGTTCGCCCGTGCGGGGTGTCCATGCCGATCAAGCAAAACGCGCGCCAACGCCGCCGCGAGTGCACCGCAATCGGGCGTGGCGGTCAATTTTTGCGCAAGACTTTGCGCGCCCGCATCCCCGAATCAAACCGTGAATGAATGACGAGCCGGTGTACAATCCGCCAATTCACTCCTGACGTTATGACCCAGAAAAAAGCGCTTGAATTCAAGGGTCGCATGCTGTCGTTGACGCGTGCACGGATACTCGACCCCGATCTGTCCGCCATTGCCACCCAGCTCCAGGACTTTGCGCGGCAGATGCCGCAGGCGGTCAAGGGCATGCCGGTGGTGATCGAGGCTGACGCACCGCTGAATCTGACCGAGCTGATCGCCGCGATGCGCGAGATCGGCCTGCAGCCGCTGGGTGTGGTCGACGGCCCGCTGACCGAGTCGGCGCAGCGCCTGGGAATCGCGGTATTGCCTGCCGAAGCGGCTGGCCGCACGGCGCGGGCGCAGGGCGGCGCGAGTGCCCCGGCTGCGGAGACTGCGGTGGTGGAAGCACCGGTGGCGGCTCGACGCTCGACGCGGATCATCACCGAACCGGTGCGTTCCGGCCAGCAGATCTATGCGCCGGATACCGATCTGATCGTGCTCAATACCGTCAGCGCCGGGGCCGAGATCGCCGCCGATGGTTGCGTGCATGTTTACGGAACGCTGAACGGCCGAGCGATCGCCGGTGCACGCGGTGATCAGACTGCGCGGATTTTCTGTCGCAAGTTCAAGTCGGAGCTGGTCGCCGTTGCGGGTGTCTATGCAGTGGCCGAACAGATGCAGGGTGAGCTGCGCAACCATTCGGTGCAGGTATCACTGGTTGACGGCAAGCTGGTTTTCAACAAGCTCGACATCGCCTGAGGCAGGTCGCAGCGTTCCAGAAATTTTGGTTTTGCAGGAGCAGGGCATTGGCAAAGATCGTCGTAGTCACATCCGGCAAGGGTGGCGTAGGCAAGACCACCACCAGCGCGTCATTCGCGACCGGCCTCGCCATGCGCGGGCACAAGACTGTCGTCATCGATTTCGACGTCGGTCTGCGCAATCTCGACCTGATCATGGGTTGCGAGCGCCGCGTGGTGTTCGACTTCGTCAACGTGATCCAGGGCGAGGCGACCCTGCGCCAGGCGCTGATCAAGGACAATCAGCACGAGAACCTGTTCGTCCTGGCGGCGAGCCAGACCCGCGACAAGGATGCCCTCAGCACCGAAGGTGTCGGCCGTGTGCTGGACGAGCTGGCCAAGGATTTCGACTACATCGTCTGCGACTCGCCGGCCGGCATCGAGAAGGGTGCGCATCTGGCGATGTACTTCGCCGAGGAAGCCCTGGTCGTGACCAATCCGGAAGTCTCTTCGGTGCGCGACTCCGATCGTGTGCTCGGCCTGCTGTCGAGCAAGACCCAGCTGGCCGAAACCGGCAAGGGCCGCGTCAAGGAGCACCTGGTGCTCACGCGTTACAACCCGCTGCGCGTCGAGAAGGGCGAGATGCTGTCGGTCGAAGACGTCAAGGACATCCTTGCGATTCCGCTGCTAGGCGTGATTCCCGAATCACAGGCAGTGCTCAGCTCGTCGAACGCCGGCACGCCGGTAATCGCCAATACGGAAAGCGACGCTGCACGTGCCTACGACGATCTCGTCGCCCGCTTCCTCGGCGAAACCCGCGGGCATCGTTTCATCGCGGTCGAAAAGAAGGGCCTTCTGGGCCGCTTGTTCGGAAACTAAGGAGGCTGACATGGATTGGCTGAAATTTTTCCGGAACGAAACCAAGCCGACGGCTTCGCTGGCCAGGGAGCGACTGAAGGTTGTTGTCGCCCATCAGCGCGAAGGCCGCGCCAACGGCCCGGTGTATCTGCCGCGCCTGCGCGAAGAGTTGCTGCTGGTCGTGCGCAAGTACGTGCAAGTGCCGGACAACGCTGTGCACGTGCAAGTCCAGCGTGAAGACGGCCTCGAGGTGCTGGAAATGAACATCACGCTGCCGGACGCCAGCTAGTGGCCTGTAACAGAGGAAGAGGTAGAGAGCATGGCCGATGGATCGTGAGGCGAGGCAAGGCGGGAGGAGGAGTCATAGCCGTCGCTATGGCGACGACGAGCAACACCGCATCGGCGCGCGCGACGCGGCCAGGCGCTAGCGATTCCTCTGTTACAGGCCACTAGTACGGTCTCTTGCCAGGCAACTCGGCCCAGGCCCGCATCACGGCGTGGGCCGAACCGAGGAAGCGGCGCTCGCGGCGCATCGCGCTGGCGACACCGGGATGTTCGAACAACTGATACAGGTCGGCATCCTGGAAGCCGATCGCCGCCGCATCGCCGCGGTCGGCTGCATACACGACCCTTCCGATCTGTGCCCAGTGCGCTGCCGCCAGACACATCGGGCAGGGCTCGCAGGATGTGTACAGCGTCGCGCCGGTCAGATGAAATCGTGACAGAGCCTGACTTGCAGTACGGATCGCGATGATCTCGGCATGCGCGGTCGGGTCATGACTGCGCAGCACCTGATTGCTGCCCTCGCCGATGATCTGTTGATTGAGAACGATGACGGCCCCGAAAGGCCCGCCATCACCGGTTTCGAGATTGCGTCGTGCCAGAGCGACTGCGCGCTCCAGATAAGGCAACTCCGCGGCAGCATTATTTGTCACGCAACTCCTTGCGCAGGATCTTGCCGACGTTGGATTTCGGCAGGTCGGCGATGAAGGCGATATGGCGCGGCACCTTGTAGCCGGTCAGGTTGTCGCGACAATGCTGCAGCAGCGCATCGACGCTGAGTGCCGGATCCTTGCGTACGACGAAGACTTTCACTGCCTCGCCGGATTTGTCGTCGGGTACGCCAATGCAGGCGCATTCGAGTACGCCCGGATGGCTGGCAACGACCGCCTCGATCTCGTTCGGGAACACATTGAAGCCGGACACCAGAATCATGTCCTTCTTGCGATCGACGATCGTGAAGTAGCCGTGCGCATCCATGACAGCGATGTCGCCAGTCTTGAGCAGGCCGTCCGCAGTGAATACTTTGGCGTTCTCGTCGGGCAGCTGCCAGTAACCCTGCATCACCTGCGGGCCGCTGACGCAGAGTTCTCCCGGCTGGCCCTGGGCGACTTCGCGATTGTCGTCGTCGCGCAGACTGACGACAGTCGAAGGTACCGGCACGCCGATCGTGCCGTTCCACTGCGGCTTGTCGAGCGGAGTGAAGCTGACGACCGGCGAGCATTCGGTCAGGCCGTAGCCTTCGGTCAGCGGCGTGCCAGTGATTTGCTGCCAACGTTCGGCGACGGCCTTCTGCACCGCCGCGCCACCACCGACGGCCAGATGCAGATGTGAGAAATCCAGTTCGGCAAAGGCCGGCGTATTGAGCAGGCCATTGAACAGCGTGTTGACGCCGGTGATCGCAGTGAACGGATGTTTTTTCAGCTCGCCGATGAATCCAGACATGTCGCGCGGATTCGGGATCAGGATATTCTTGGCGCCCATCTTGAGGAACAGCAGTCCGTTCACCACCAGCGCAAAGATGTGGTACAGCGGCAGCGCGGTGATCACGATTTCGCCCTGCTCACGTAGCGACGAGCGCAGCCAGGCGCTGACCTGTTCAAGATTGGCGACGACGTTGCCATGGGTCAGCGTCGCGCCCTTCGACACGCCGGTCGTGCCGCCGGTGTATTGCAGAAACGCGATGTCGCCATGGCTCAGAGGCAAGCGCATGTAGGGCTGGGCCTTGCCGCGCGCCAGCGCAGCGCGCAACGGAATCGAGCCTGGGATCGACCACTTCGGCACCAGCTTTTTGACGTGCTTGACGACGGCGTTGACAACGAGGCTTTTCGGAAACGACGCGAGGTCGGCGATCTGTGTCGTGATCACGCACTCGACGTGCGAAGTCTTGAGCACCTGCTGCAAGGTATGGCAGAAATTTTCGATGATGACGATCGCGCGCGCGCCGCTGTCGCGCAGCTGATGCTCCAGTTCGCGCGGCGTGTATAGCGGATTGACGTTGACGACAGTCAGTCCCGCGCGCAGCACGCCGAACAGCGCGACCGGGTACTGCAGGAGATTGGGCATCATCAGGGCAACGCGGTCGCCCTTGTCGAGCTTGAGAACGTTCTGCAGGTAGGACGCGAAGTCCTGGCTCAGGCGGTCAAGATCGTCATAAGACAGCTCCGTGCCCATGCACTCATAGGCAATGCGGTCGCGGTACTGCTGGCAACTGGTTTCCAGCACCTGGGCCAGTGAGGCGCCGGCATCAAGACTGATCTGCCGAGGAACGCCGGCAGCGTATTGCCCGTACCAGATGTGATCCACCCACCTTCTCCATTAGTGACGGGCGCTTTCGGCAACGCCTCTAATACTGATCGAGCCTGATTATTGAGCAATGCCGCCAGCAAACCAAGCAAAGCCGGTGTCGCTTCAGGTTTTACCTTCCATGTCGACGAGCCACTGGCGCAGGCTGGTTTTACCCGTGTTATCGGAAAATGCCGTATCAGCGGCGTTGAGCAGCTCGTTGACGCTGCGATCCAGGGGGTCATCACTGTGCGCGGTCGGCAGGGTCGTGGCGCCTGCGCGCACGAGGCGCCACAGGCGCGACAGCTCCACCGAATCCAGATCGATGCCGGGGATCATCTTGGCGCGGTCGCTGCCGGTCTCGGCGAGCACGCCGTGATAGATCAGCACGTCGGTGACGCGTGCGACATGATCGGGTTCGGCGTTGAGCGCCAGCGAGAGCTCGTCCTGCGTGTACGGTATCTCACCGCGCATGAAGCGCCGACCGACCAGTCCCATGATCATCAGCGACAGATATTCGCTGGCCCGGGACGCAAGGCTGGCTGGCGTGCGTCTTTGCTTGAGATGTTCCGGGTGCTGGATATAGAACGCGAGCTGGCAGCCGACCAGCAGGATCAACCAGCCCAGCTGCAGCCAGATCAGCAGGAAGATCAGGATCGCGAAACCGGAGTAGATCGCATTGTAGTTCGACGCCCCGGAGACAAAGGACGCAAAGATCGCGCTGCCGCTCTGCCACAGCACGCCAGCCAGCAGGCCGCCGCTCGCCGCCGCGCGCAGACGCACCCGCGTGTTCGGTACATAGGTATACAGAAAGGTGAAAGCACCGATGATCAGCAGGTAGGGCAGCAGCTTGGTGCCGACATAGAGCAGCAGGCCAAACGGTTCGATGGCCGTGATCTGCGCGACCATTTCGCTGTTGAGCACGGTGGCGGTGACGCCCAGCGCCGAGAACACCGCAACCGGGCCGACCATCAGCACCGCCAGGTATTCGCCGAGACGCTGCGACAGCGGACGCGGTCGTTCGATGCGCCAGATGTAGTTGAACGCCGATTCGACCTTCTGGATCAGCGACAGCGCGGAATAGAACAGCAAGGCGACACCGAGCGAGCCGAGCACGCCGACGCGGATGTTCTCGACAAAGCCAATGATGTTGGCCGTCAGCACCTGTGCCTGGTTGCCGAGCGGGCTCAGAAACTCCAGCAGCAGCGGCTCCAGCGCATTGTGTGCGCCGAGCGCCTTGAGTACGGAGAACGCCAGCGCCAGCATCGGCACGACCGACAGCAGGGTCGTGTAGACCAGGCTCATCGCGCGCATGCTGAGCTGACCTTCGAGCAGGTCGCGGCCGAGCACGAAGGCATAGCGCGCTGGGTAGACCAGCCGCCGCGGATAGCGCCTGGCGGTCTCCAGATCCCACAGCAACTCGCGGATGCGCTTCAGGAAATTGTTCATGGACGGAAGGATAGCAACCGGGCTCTCCGCTGCGGCAGTTGACAGTCCGGGGGGCGGCTTTTATGATGCGATGCAGCAAATGTTGCGGTGCAACATTTATCCCATTGTTTTGATGAGCAAACCCGTTTTGTTCCTTAGTATCAGGAGATGACCCCATGAATGTTGAAACGCTTGTTAACGATGTGAAGACCCGCGCCGACGTTGTCGTGACCCGCGGCCAGGACGTGCTCGAAGCCGGCGTCGATGCCATCAAGGCCGTCAATGCCATCGTCGTCGATGGCGTGCAGGAACTGGTTCAGACCCAGGTTGCTGCCGGCAAGGAACTTGTTTCGCTTGCCCAGGCCAGCTTCGAGAAGGCGCGCGCCGACGGCATCAAGGCTGTGGCCGCCAACCCGATTGCGTACATCCCGGAAGGCAAGGGCACTGTCGTCGCCGTCTACAACGACAGCGTTGCCACCGTGACCAAGACCGGTGAACAGCTGGCCAAGACGCTGACGAGCAGCGTCGAAACCATCACTGCCAAGATCAACGGTCAGACCGCCAAGCCGGCCAAGGCCGCGAAGGCTGCGAAGAAGGCCGTGCGCAAGGCTGTGACCAAGGCGAAGAAGGCTGCCTAAGCTACATGACAGGCAGCGCGCAAGCGCTTCCGCGCCGCCTTGGTGAGGCGGCAAAAAAGGCCGGGGGGACTTTCCTCCCGGCCTTTTGCTTTATGGAGTGCCCGATGAGGAAAGCATCAACCGACAAGGCAGCCGGGTGGGTAAACGGACTGGCATTGATTGCCGTGCATGAGCTGAGCGCGCTACGCGCCCATTTCAGTGCGACCGGCATTCGCTACAGGGTTGCGCGCCGCGCCCGCGACGCAGGCGAACTGCTGCGTGACCAGTTCGACCTGACGGCCGAGACGCTCAATCGCCTGAGCCGCGACCAGCGGCTGCGGCGCGAACTGTGGCGCAGCGTGATCCGCGGCACGCCCTAGAGAAGACTATTTGCCGCGTCGCGCGCGGCCCTTCTTCGTCGGCCTCGGTGCTGGCTCGGTCGCGACGCCTTCGGCAATGCGCACGCGCGCGATCAGTTTCTGCAGCGCCGGATTCTTGCGCAGCGAGTCGAGGTTCTGCTTGACGAAGCCGGTGGCGTCGAACTCGCCCGCCGCATCAATCTTCTGACGAACGAACTCGATCACATCGTCCTGCAGACCGGCCACATCCGGCAGGCCGAGAAAGCGGCGCAGCTCATCCGGGCGGACATCAATTTCGATCTTGATCTGCATGGGGGCTCCGGGGTATCGGAATCAAATGGCCGCCATCAGACGCGGGCGGCGACGACGAACAAACCGATGGTGCAGGCCATGCCGAGGACCCACACCAGCGAGCGCAGCGTTGCGCGGTCGGCGATGTAGAGCAGGCCGAAAACGATCCGGCTGGCGACGAATCCCAGGGCCAGCTGATCCGCCGTTGCATTGGGCCCGGCCACCAGGTGGCAGACCATGACGCCTGCGGCAAACAACGGGAATACTTCAAGCGTGTTGAGCTGGGCCCAGTGCGAGCGCTGACGCCAGCCGCTCAAGGCATCGAAATACGCGCGGGGCCTGGCATTGTCGAAACGCCTGCTCCACTTGGCGCCCATCGCAAACGGCAGATGAATCAGGCCGGCAGCCAGCACGCACCACAGCGCAATCGTCATATCAGCTTCCGGCATCGAATCGGTGAGTGGGAACGGCTGCGAGCATAGCAGTTCGATCCGAAGCGTCTATTTGTGCAGCGTCCACCATTGCGATGCGCCGGACATCATCATCTCGACGGCGATCGTGACCAGGATCAGACCCATCAGGCGCTCGATCGCGGTCAGGCCGCGCTCGCCGAGCAGGTCGCGCAGCCGCATGCTGCCGAGCATGACCGGCAGACACAGACCCCAGGCCAGCAGCACCGCGCCGACCCACTCCATCCAGCGCGCCGGCTCGCGGCTCATCAGCAGCAGCACGGTGGCCAGCGCCGACGGCCCGGCCATGTACGGAATCGCCAGCGGCACGATGAACGGCTCGGCGCTGACTTCCTCATGCAGGCTGTTGTCGCGCGTCGGGAACACCATGCGCAGCGCGATGATCATCAGGATGATGCCGCCGGCGGCCGACAGCGCCGGCTCCGACAGGCCGAGCAGACGCAGCATCTGGCCGCCGAGAAACAGGAACAGCAGCAGGGTCGTCAGCGCGATCAGCATCTCGCGCAGGATCACGCGCTGCTGACGTTCGCGCGGCACGCGCTTGAGTGCCGACATGAACAGCGGCACGTTACCCAAGGGGTCCATCACCAGAAACAGCAGCACGGCGGCTGAGGTGAAGGTCATGGCAGTTCAGCTTCCTCAGACGCCGGTCAGCAGGCGCTGCGCTTCGCGATACTTTGCGGCGGAGCGTTCCAGAATTTCCTGCGGCAGCTGCGGACCCGGCGCGGTCTTGTTCCAGTCCAGGGTTTCCAGATAGTCGCGGACGAACTGCTTGTCGAAGCTCGGTGGGCTGATGCCCGGGCGATAGGTGTCGGCCGGCCAGAAGCGCGAAGAGTCCGGCGTCAGCACTTCGTCGATCAGGTGCAGCTGACCCTT
>CAZDPA010000104.1:0-14483 GCA_964507195.1 uncultured Salinisphaerales bacterium
CACGCCGATCGAGGAGCCGCGGTACGGGATTTTCCGGATGTAGGTCCCGGGCCCTTCTCTCAGTTGAGGAGCAAGGTCCGGAGGCGGCATTGAAAGAAAGTTTTAATAGCCGACCAATAACTTGACCAATACTGGACCAATGGCGTAGGGTCCAGAGCATGCCGTATGTGCCTCATTTCGTCATCACACCGCTACTGCTCTCGAAGGTGGAAGAGATTGCGGTGCTGCGTGAGCGCATCTTGGCCGCCAGTGTTCAAGTGGCTTGGATTCCGGCGCTTCAAAGCGATACCCGGTCGCGCAACGTCCATGCGTCGACCGCAATTGAAGGCAATCCGCTGACGCTTGAACAGGTAAGGGCTCTGGAAGAAGGTAAAGCCCTGTCCGCTCCGGGTGAAAGGGCGAGGCGCGAAGTCCTCAATTACTTTGCCGGCCTACGCTATATCGAGAGGCACGTTGGCATCGCCCGCATCGGGCATGAGGATCTGTTCGAATTGCACCTGATCTTGGCAGGTGAGGTCATGGACCAGGGGACCGCGGGGCGCTATCGGACGATCAATGTCCATGTCGGCCGCTATGTCCCCCCGCCGCCCTCGGAAGTTTCCGGCCTGATGTTCGAACTGCTGGACTGGTGGAATCGCGAAGCGGTGAAGCTTTCGCCGATACTCAGCTCTGCAATCCTGCACTATCGTTTTGAAGCGATACATCCGTTTGCTGATGGAAATGGCCGAACGGGGCGCGCGCTTGCGCTATGGGAGCTATATCGGCGCGGGTTCGATACTCACCATATTTTCTCAGTGGATGAGTATTACTGGGAGGACCGACCCAGCTACTACCGGGCGCTGGATGAAGTGCGTCGTCAGGGCGAAGATCTCTCCCAATGGCTGGAGTACTGCGCGGACGGTTTGCTGCAGACGCTCAAGCGGGTCTGGCTGCGTGTGCAAAGCCTGAATGCGGAACGCCCGCACAAGCTGACATTGCGTCCGCGTCAGGAAGAGCTGCTGCACCTGTTGCGCGATCACAATGGCATGGCGCCTGCCGAGATCTGGAAGGCGATGGGATTGTCCAAACAAGGCGCAATGGACCTGCTAAGGCCTCTGTTGGATGCCGGCTTGGTCGAGAAGCGTGGTACGCATAAGAGCGGGCGCTACTTTCTGAGATCAGCGAGGTCCGGCAATGAATCAGTGGGATGAGATAGCCGTTTCCCTTCGAAAATTCTCGGAAGAGCGGAACTGGGAACAGTTCCATGCGCCGAAGAACCTGGCAGCAGCCCTCGTGGTCGAGGCCGCCGAACTGCTGGAGCAATTCCAATGGCTGAACGAGGAGCAGTCGTACAAACTGTCGGCTGACAAGCTCGATGCAGTTCAGGACGAGATTGCGGACGTTCAGATCTATTTGATCCAACTCGCCGACAAACTCGGGATCGATGTTCCAGCCTCTGTGTCGGCAAAGATGGAAAAGAACGCCCAGCGCTATCCTGTCGAAAAGGCGTTTGGCAGCTCGATAAAGCAGCCTGGATGAAGGGGAGCTGATTCTTGATCGTCTACTCGTCATCCAAGAACGGCTTTCTCGCGGACGCGCGCGCCAACTCCATCCACACTCGCATCCATTCCGAGTTTGAACGCAAGCTCCAGAGAAGAGTCGGCAGGAGCGAGCTCGATTCCTGGCGCAACTCGATGCAGTTCATGGCCAACGTTCTTGCGGATCAGCAAATTCCGGGGGACGCCGGTGTTGCGATCGAGTTCATGATTCCACTTAGCAGCAAGCGCATTGACTTCATCCTCAGTGGAAAGAATGAAGCGCAGCGCGATGTCGCCGTGATCATAGAACTCAAGCAATGGTCTCAAGTCTTCTCGACAGCGAAAGATGCCATCGTACGAACCTTTCTTGGTGGGCGCGAAGTCGAAGTGGCGCATCCGTCTTATCAAGCCTGGACTTATGCCGCTCTGGTTCAGGACTACAACGAAACGGTGCGCAAGGACGACATCGGGCTGCTTCCCTGCGCGTATCTCCACAATCTTGACGCTGACGACGTCATCCGCGACTCCCGCTATGCCACCCATCTCGCCAAGGCGCCAAGCTTTGTCGCGCGGGATGCAGAGAAGCTTTCTGCATTCCTGAGCAGCCATGTTCGGTATGGGGATTCCGGCAACATCATGTACCGGATTGAGCACGGTCGGATTCGCCCCTCGAAAGCACTAGCGGATTGTCTGGCCGGGATGCTTCAGGGCAATTCCGAGTTCGTCATGATCGACGACCAGAAGCTTGTTTACGAGACAGCCGTCGATCTCGCGCACCGAGCCCAGAACGGGCCTCGGCAAGTGCTGATCGTGGTGGGCGGCCCAGGAACCGGAAAATCCGTAGTCGCCATCAATTTGCTGGTAGAGCTAACGCGGCGGGATCTTGTCGCGCAGTATGTCTCCCGGAATGCAGCGCCCCGAGCGGTGTTCTCGGCCCGACTTTCGGGAACCATGAGGCAGACCCGAATCAATAATCTGTTCAGGGGATCCGGTAGCCACACGGAAACCGCAGATAAAACCTTCGATGCCCTCATTGTTGATGAAGCGCACCGCTTGAACGAGAAGTCCGGCCTGTATGCCAACTTAGGCGATAACCAAGTCAAGGAGCTCATAGCAGCAAGCAAGTTGAGTGTTTTTTTCCTCGACGAAGATCAAAAAGTGACGCTCAAAGATATTGGCGGTGTCGCTGAAATCGAGAAATGGGCCAAGCATCACGGCGCAGAAGTTCATCGAATGAGCTTGGCTTCTCAGTTCCGTTGCAATGGCTCGGACGGCTATGTTGCCTTTTTGGACAATGCGCTACAGATCCGGGCAACCGCGAATCTGAACATCTCAGGTGACGAGTACGACTTCCAAGTGTTCGATGATCCGCTTGCCCTGCACAACGCGATCCGCGAAAGGAACAGGGCCAGCAACAAGGCTCGTATGGTCGCCGGATACTGCTGGGACTGGATCAGCAAGCGATCAGCAAGCGCGGCCGATATATCATTTCCAGAGTACGGGTATGCAGCGCGCTGGAATCTGTCCAGCGACGGCAGTCTCTGGATCATTGCGGAGAAATCGGTTGAGGAAGTGGGTTGCATCCACACCTGCCAGGGGTTAGAGGTCGATTACGTTGGTGTCATCATCGGCCCCGATCTGATCGTCAGAGATGGCGAGATTCAGACGCTTCCGGAAAAGCGCTCTCGAATGGATTCCTCGATCAAGGGATTCAGGAAACTCTCTACGAACGACCCAATCGCCGCGAAGTCGGCGTCCGATCGAATCATCAAGAACACCTACAAGACGTTGATGACGCGCGGCCAGAAGGGATGCTTCATCTTCTGCTCGGATAGAGAAACGAGCGACTACTTCAAGTCCCTGATTGCAGTGTCGACGGTAAGTCAGCTGGCCCCGGTCCGGCGCCGGTTCGAAGGTCTGCATCTGCGCCTTCTCCAGCCGCATGAAGTGGGCCCTTTCCACAACTCGGTGCCTATTTTTGATTTGGACATGGCTGCAGGCGCATTCAGCGCAGAGCAGTTACCGACTGCCGGCAATTGGGTGGAGCTGCCTGAACATATTCGCCCAAGGGACGGCATGTTCGTGGCTCGCGTAGTTGGCGAGTCGATGAACAAGCGCATTCCCAACGGTGCATGGTGTTTGTTCTCGGCGAATCCAGGAGGCACGCGCACCGGCAAGATTGTCATAGTCAGCCACCGGAGCATCAATGATCCGGACTCTGGGGAGAGCTATACGATCAAGCGCTATTTTAGCGAAAAGATTCAATCTCCAGAGGGTGAACTCGAGAGCATTCGAATTTTCCTTCGCCCGGAATCGCATGATTCGAGATACAAACCGATAGTTCTATCTGCCGACAGCAGCTCCGAGCTCAGAGTGGTGGGCGAGTTCATCGCAGTACTGGACTGATATGAGTCGTAATATTTGTAGCCTCCCGCGTCCGAAAGGGTAGGACTGAACATGACTCGAATCATCGCAGGCGCGAGCGGCTTCTCCTTCCCGGAATGGAAGGGCGCGTTTTATCCCAATAAGATCAAGCCGACGGACATGCTCGCCTACTATGGTGAGCGCCTGCCGACGGTCGAACTCAATGCGAGTTTCTATCGCGTGCCGGCGCTTGAGCAGTTCGAGAAATGGGCCGCCGTCGTGCCGGCCGGTTTCTGTTTCGCGGTCAAGGCGCCGGGGCAGGTTACGCACAAGGCACAGCTCCGGCCTGAGACTGCCGCCGAGTCCCTGGCGCAGTTCTGTACCAATGTCGCCGGCCTGGGCGCGAAGTGCGGGCCCTTGCTGTTCCAGCTGCCGCCCTATCTGAAGAAGGACACGCCGCGGCTGCGCGATTTCCTGCAGCTGTTGCCGGCCGACCGGCGCGCAGCTTTCGAGTTTCGCCATGACAGCTGGTTCTGCGACGAGGTCTACGATCTGCTGCGCGACCGCGGTGTCGCCTTATGCCTCAGTGAGCGCGAGGACCACGCGCCACCGCCGCTGATCGAAACGGCAAACTGGGGTTATCTGCGGTTGCGTCTCGAGGCGTATGACGAAGCCGGGTTCGCACGCTGGGTCGAGCAGATCGCTGCCGCTGGCTGGAGGGAGGTCTATGCCTATTTCATGCACGAACCGACAGCGCCGGCTTACGCGCGAGCGCTGATGGACAGTGCCGCACGCGGCTGAGCTGCCCCTCGTCCGAACTGCCGAGGTCCGCACGATCGATCGGCCTAGACTCGAACCTCGTCATGGATCGGGGGATCACGCATGTCGGCTTCAGAAATTTTCTATGTTTCGATCGGGGTGCTGTCGATCGTCTACATCGTCTGGCTGAATCGCCAGCTGTACCGCGGCGGCGGGACGTCGGCATTCGAGGCGGCATGCTATCTGATCGCGCTGCCGGCGCTGATCATCGGCTGGTACTTCAACTTCCAGTACTTCCGTGGCTACGGCGACCAGGTCGGCTGGTGGCATTGGACGACGCTGCTGTTCGTCAATCCCGCTTCTGCTTCCGGCGGCCAAGATCTGATCATCGCCAACCTGCTGCTGTTCCCGATGTGGACGATCATCGATGCGAAGCGCAGCGGCATGCGCGCCGGCTGGTTCTATTTCGTCATGAGCCTGATCACCAGCTACGCCTTCGCGATTGCGCTGTTCATGGCGATCCGTGAGCGCCAGTTGCGGGCGAATGCAGCAGTGCGCGCCGGGTAGCCGGACGGGTAGGTGCGGCGTCCGCGCGGCGCGTTAGACTCCGAACGCGGCGTCACCTTTTCCGGGGCGACCGCTCACGCACCTCTGGAGGAGGCACGAACAATGAAGAAGCCGATGCGGCGTCTGCCGCTGCTGTTGCCCGTGGTTGTCGCCCTGGCGCTGGCGGCCTGCAAATCGAAATCAGACGAGCAAGCTGTGGCTTCGCCGGGAATTGCCGAGGAGAAATCCCTGGCCACGGTAGACGCCGCCCGCCTGACCGCGGCCGACAGCGAGCCGGGCAGCTGGA
Organism: uncultured Salinisphaerales bacterium; assembly: GCA_964507195.1. Lineage (GTDB taxonomy): Bacteria > Pseudomonadota > Gammaproteobacteria > Nevskiales > Nevskiaceae > Solimonas. The sequence goes on from CAZDPA010000104.1 coordinate 5,494, forward strand.
TGAGCTATGGCCGCACCTACAGTGAGCAGCGCTACAGCCCCTTGGGTTCGATCACCCAGGACAACGTTGCCAAGCTCGGCCTCACCTGGACCTACAAGCTCGATCTGGACCGCGCGGCAGAGGCGACGCCGATCGTTGTCGATGGCGTCATGTACGTGACCGGCGCGTTCTCGATCGTCTCGGCGCTCGATCCGGTCACCGGCAAGGAACTCTGGAAGTTCGATCCGCAGGTGCCGCGCGACTACGGCCGCAACGGCTGCTGCGGTGTTCCCAATCGCGGTGTCGCGGTGTGGAACGGCAAGGTCTATGTCGGTGCGTATGACGGTCGCCTGATTGCACTCGACGCATCGAGCGGCGCCAAGGTCTGGGAAACCGACACGATCGTCGACCACGAGCGCAGCTACACCATCACCGGTGCGCCGCGCGTCGTGAAGGGCAAGGTCATCATCGGCAATGGCGGTGCGGAACTGGGCGTGCGCGGTTACCTCGGCGCCTACGACGCCGAGACCGGCAAGCTGGTCTGGCGCTTCTTCACCGTGCCCGGCGATCCGGCGAATCCGCCCGAGAGCAAGGCGATGGAGATGGCGCAGAAGACCTGGTTCGGCGACCAGTACTGGAAGCTCGGCGGCGGCGGCACGGTGTGGGACTCGATGGCCTATGACGCGGAGCTCGACCTGTTGTATTTCGGCGTCGGCAACGGTTCGACCTGGAACCGCAAGGCGCGCAGCGATGGCAAGGGCGACAACCTGTTCCTGTCGTCGATCGTCGCGGTCAAGCCGGATACGGGCGAATACGTCTGGCACTACCAGACCACGCCGGGCGAGACCTGGGACTACACCGCAACGCAGAGCCTGATCCTTGCCGAGCTCGCCATCGACGGCAAGCAGCGCAAGGTCATCATGCAGGCGCCGAAGAACGCGTTCTTCTACGTCATTGACCGCGCGACCGGCGAACTCCTCTCGGCCGACAAGTACTCGACCGCAAACTGGGCTTCGCATGTCGACATGAAGACCGGCCGCCCGGTCGAGACCGGCGAGGCCGACTGGACGACGGGGCCTAAGTTCGTCTTCCCGGGCCCGCTCGGTGCGCACAACTGGCAGCCGATGTCGTTCAGTCCGCAGACCGGTCTGGTCTACATCCCGATGCAGGTGGCGCCGGCGCTCTACGAGCCGGACAACGAGCAGAAGTATGCCGGCAAGGGCCGTTGGCACCTTGGTGCCAAACCGCTCGCGCTGCCGGAGAATCCGGCGGAGATGGCCGGCGTGCAGGGCATGTACAGCGGCCACCTTGTCGCCTGGGACCCGGTGGCGAAGAAGGAAGTCTGGCGCCAGGACTACGTGACGATCTGGAACGGCGGCACACTGCCGACGGCGGGTGGCCTGGTGTTCCAGGGCACGGCCGACGGCCGCTTCGTTGCATACGATGCGACCAAGGGCGACAAGCTGTGGGAAACACAGGCCAACACCGGCGTGATGGCCGGGCCGATGAGCTACGAGATCGACGGCGTGCAGTACGTCAGCGTCGCGGCCGGCTGGGGCGGCGCTTTCCCGCTCGGTCTCGGCGGTCTGTCGAATGTCGTCAAGGTGCGCCCGGAAGCACGCATCCTGACCTACAAGCTCGGCGGCACCGCGCAGCTGCCGCCGCCGCAGAACACGCTGGTCGAACTACCGGAACTGCCGGCGGTGACGGCCGATGCGGCGATGATCGCCAAGGGCCGTGATCTGTTCAACGGCGTCTGCGGTGTCTGCCACGGACTCAGCGCGGTTGCCGGCAGCGAGCTGCCGGACCTGCGCTACCTGTCGCCGGACAAGCACAAGATCTTCGCCGGCATTCTTGCCGGTGCGTACGCACAGAAAGGCATGCCGAGCTTCATGGACATGCTCACGCCGGAAGACGTCGAGGCGATCCACCAGTACGTCATCCAGCGTTCGCATGACTTGAAGAAGGAACTGGCGGTCGCGAAGTGACCCAGTCATCTCTCCCGCTTGCGGGAGAGAGTTAGAGAGAGGGCGCTCGCGGCAGCGAGCGTGGTGCTCAAGCGCAACGACACCCTCTCCCCCGGCCCCTCTCCCAGGGGGAGAGGGGAGCGAGAGGTGTTAGTCCAGCCGTTTGTGCACGCGCGACACCGCGACCGTCAGCGCGATGACGACGAAGGCGATCAGCGCCACAAGCGGCGGCCACAGGTCGATCAGGTTCGCGCCGCGCAGCATGATGCCGCGCACCAGGCGCAGGAAGTGCGTCAGCGGCATGACTTCGGCAATCCATTGCGCGAGCTTGGGCATGCCGGCGAACGGAAACATGAAGCCGGACAGCAGGATCTGGGGCAGGAAGGTCATCATCGTCATCTGCATCGCCTGAAACTGCGTGCGTGCGATCGTCGACAGCAGCACGCCGAGTGACAGGCTGGCGACGATGAACACCAGCGACGCCGTGTACAGCGCAAGCAGGGAGCCGCGCACCGGCACTCCAAACAGCAGCAGACCCATCAGCAGGATCACCGTGGTCTGCAGCAGGCCGATGCCGATGAAAGGCAGCACCTTGCCCAGCGTCAGTTCCCACGGCGAGACCGGTGTCGCGATCAGCATTTCCAGATTGCCGCGCTCGCGTTCGCGCACAAGGGCGACGGATGTGAACAGCACCATCGTCATCGTCAGGATCACGCCGATGAGACCGGGCACGGTGTTGAACGGCGCGATGCGAGCGGGGTTGTACAGGTTCACCACCTCCACCGGCGCGACGCGTCGGGTCCAGCCCACACTGCCGTACACCGGATAGGCCGCCAGCTGACGCGCGGCCGCCTGCACGACCTGATCCGAGCCATCGACGATGATCTGCAGCGCGGGCCGGTCGCGGCGCTCGAGGCGCGCTTCGAAGTCCTCCGGCACGACCAGCGCCGCGCTGATTCGGCCCTCGCGCATCAGCTCGTCGATCTGTGCCGGTGCCGACAGGCGCAGCTCAAGGTTCATGACCTGCGTCGACGATATGCCGGCGATCAGTTCGCGCGAGCGCGCGGTGTTGGCGAGATCGAGGACCGCGGCATCGAGGTGACGCACATCGAGATTGATCGCGTAGCCGAACATCACCAGTTCCATCACCGGGATGCCGACGATCATGCCGAAGGTCAGCTTGTCGCGGCGCAACTGGCGCAGTTCCTTGAGAACGATGGCGCCAAGCCTGCGCAGGTTCATTGCTGCACTCCGTTGGCGCCGCGCCGTGTTGCGGCGACAAACACATCTTCAAGGTTCGGCGTTGCTGCGCCGATATTGCCTTCGATGCCTGCCTTGTGCAGGTGTTCGCGGATGCGTGCTTCGATCTCGTCGCCACCGACGGCGAGCACACGCAGGGAAAGGCCGATCTGCGCGGTGGCCAGGATGCCGGGCAGGGACTGCAGCGCGTGATGGGTTTCGCGCGGCCGCGAATTCTCGACCAGCAGCGTACGGCCCGGCAGCGCTGCGATCAGCTCCTGCGGGCTGCCATCGGCAACCAGCTTGCCGTGGTCGAGAATCGCGAGGCGCGTACAGCGCTCGGCTTCGTCCATGTAGTGGGTCGACACGAGCACGGTTGTGCCGGCGTGCGCGAGTTCGAACAGCGAATCCCAGAAGTCGCGGCGCGACTGTGGATCGACGGCGCTGGTCGGCTCATCGAGCAGCAGCAGGTCCGGCCTGTGCAGCACCGCACCGGCCAGGGCCAGGCGCTGCTTCTGGCCACCGCTCATCGTGCCGGCGAGCTGGTCGCGCAATTCGTGCAGGTGATAGTGCGTCAGCAGCTCATCGATGCGCAGCCGGGTGTCTGCGCGCGGCAGCTCATGCACGGCGGCCAGAAAGTCGAGGTTCTCCAGAACGCTCAGATCTTCGTACAACGAGAAGCGCTGGGTCATGTAGCCGATGCGCCGCTTCAGTCGTTCGGCATCTTCGGGTATGCGATGGCCGAGCACGCTGATATCGCCGCTACTCGGCAGCAGCAGGCCGCAGAGCATGCGGATCGTCGTTGACTTGCCCGAACCGTTGGGGCCGAGAAAGCCGTAGACCTCGCCGCGTCGCACGTTGAGGTCGAGGTGATCGACCGCGAGCATGTCGCCGAAGCGTTTGCTCAGGCCCTGCGCGCGGATGACGGTTTCGGGCTCAGCGTTGCTCATCGGTGCTGCGCCAGGCTCTCACCGGCAGCCCGGCCGGAAGGTTCGCGCTGTCGTCGTCCTGCAGAACCAGCTCGGCGCGGTAGGTCAGGCGGCTGGCATCGTCACCGGTCAGCGCGTAGTAAGGGGTGAAGCCGGCTTCGCTGCTGATGCTGCGGATCACCGCGCGGCGCGGCATGTCGATGCCTTCGACTTCCACCTGCATCGCCATTCCCGGTTCGAGGCCGGCGCGCTGGGATGCGGGGATGAAGACCCGTGCATACGGCGCATCGCCCACCAGCAGGCTTGCCAGCGTCGCCCCCAGCGGAGGCTGATCGCCGGGCTTGAAGGGCAGTGCGTCGACGCGACCATCGCGCGGGGCACGCACCTGCAGCCGAGCGTGATTCAGCTCGGCAACTTGAAGGCTGCCTTTGGCGGCTTCCAGTTGCGCGGCAGCCTGCTCGATCTGCTCGCTGCGTGTGCCGTGGGTCAGCTCTTCGAGTCGTGCCTGCGCCGCTGCGGTGTTGGCACGGCTTTGATCGCGCGCCGCAGTTGCGCGGTCCAGCGCCGAGCGGGCAACGACTTCACGCTTGCGCAGATCAGCGGTGCGCTCGAACTCGCGCTCGGCATCCTGCTGGGCTGCCCGCGCACTGGCCAGTGTAGCCTGCGCTGCAGCGATCGCTTCCGGCCGCGCGCCATTGGCAAGTTCGGAGAATCGTGCGATGGCCTGCCGTTGCTGGGCTTGCGCCTGGGCAAGTGTCGCATCGGCGCGGCGAGGGTCAAGACTCAGGAGGATCGCACCCGCTTCGACGCGATCACCCTCCACAACCGACCAGCCTGTCACTGGCTCGGAAGCCTCGGCGAGAATCGCAACCCGATCCCATTCGAGTGTGCCCAGCATCGGCGGTGGCTGGCGCGAACATGCGCCTGGCGCCAGCGCGGCGAGCAGAGAAAAAACCACACGCCGCGGCGCGGAGAGCCTCTGGCCTGGCGGTCGTCGATCACTGTGCATGTGGGTTCTCCAGGGCGCGATGCAGCAGGGAAACGGTGTGTGCCTGCAGCGCTGCGTCGTCGACATCGGTCGCGTCGAAGACCTGGCGCCAGATGGACTGCGCGGCGAGCGGAAACAGCGTCAGCCCGATCAGCGATACGACCAACAGGCGGGGATCAAGGTCGGGATGGAGCTTGCCGTTCGCCTGCATGTGCGCGAGGCGCACTGCGACGGTGCGCGGAATCTGCGGTGCGATGCTGGAAAGCAGCAGGCCGCGCAGCGCACCGCTTTCGGTCACGATCTCGCGAATCCACAGCGAAGGCAGCCAGGGATGACGACGCACCAGTGCATGCACGGTGCGAACAAACGCGGCAGCGAGCGACCCGGCATCTTCGCCGGCCCAGGCCAGCGAGTCCTTGAGTTCGGCAACGACAGGCAGCAGGCGCGCCTCAATGACGGCGGACAGCAATGCGTCCTTGCCGCCGAAGTAGTAGCCGATCAATGCCGGTGTCACTGCTGCGCTTGTCGCGATTGCGCGAAGGTTGGCGTTGGCGATGCCGTGCGTCGTGTAGTGCTCGATGGCGGCGTCGAGCAGACGCTCGCGCTGGTCGGTGCTGTCGGCCCGCGGCCGGCCGGGGCGGCGCTGCAGCGCCGCCTTGCGGGGAGCCTTGGATTTTCTGAATTGAGGCACGGACAGATATTATATTCACATATAATTATTTGCCAGTCGTGCCATGTGCTCGCCCGGACGGGTGAGCCACAGCGCAGCGGCAGGCCCTAAACTGCGTGTCCCCGACTTCAGCCGTGCGCCACCATGACCCAGCCGTTGCTGCTCGCTCCCGCCGAAGGCCTGATCGTCTACAAGGACATCAGGATCAGCCTTCGCAGCCGCTTCTTCTGCTGGATGTTCAAGCGGGTGCTGCGCCCGCTGCTGGGGCGTGCGATACGCGGCTCGGACGAGCGCATCGCCAAGATGCAGCTGCTGACGACCAGCATGAAGTGCCCGAATACGCATGGGCTGGCGCTGGAGTACACCGTCGTCGGCCAGGTGCCGGGCCATGTGTTCGGCGATCTGCGCGACACCAGCAAGCCGGTCCTGCTGTACCTGCACGGCGGCGCATTCATTCTGCCGGCAGCACCGACGGCCCAACTGGAACTGGTCGCAAGCCTCGCAGCCAAGCTCGGCGCACATGCCTTCGTGCCGGACTACCGGCTCGCGCCGCGCAATCATTTTCCGTTTGCGCTCGACGACTGCGAGCGGTCCTACCGCGTGCTGCTGGACCTCGGCTTCAGCGCGAATCGCATCGTCATGGCCGGCGAATCCGCCGGCGGCAATCTGATCCTCGGCGTGCTGCAACGCATCCGCAAGCACGGCTGGCCGATGCCGAGCTGCGTCGTACCGATTTCACCGGCTACTGAAATGGGCCGCATCCATGCGCCACCGTCGCGGCCGATGCTGCGCAAGGTCGATGCGATCCTGCCGATCGCGACGCTGCAGCGTGTCGATGAAATGTACGCCGGCAACTGGGATGCCTCGGATCCGGAGCTGTCGCCGCTGTACGCCGACTGCACCGGTTTTCCGCCGATGCTGATCATCGCCACCGACGCAGAAGTGCTGCTCGACGACTCGACGCTGTTCGCACGGCGCGCCAAGGCTGCGGGCGTCGACGTGCGCTGCGAGATCTGGCCGCGGCTGCCGCATGCGTTCCCGCTGTTTGGAGCGCTGTTCTCTGAAGTGAAGCAGGTCAAGATCGACATGCTCGAGTTCATGCGCAGGCATCTCAAGTAGATCAGTTCTTTTCCCGGATGGACGAGACGATGAGCACTACCCGCTATCAGGATGAATACAGTCGCTCGCTGAGCGACCCCGCCGGGTTTTGGGCCGAGCAGGCCGAAGCGCTGCACTGGGACCGGCGCTGGACCAAGGCGCTCGACGATTCCGAGGCACCGGCACTGCGCTGGTTTGCCGGTGCGCAGTTCAACACCTGCTACAACGCGCTCGATCGCCATGTCGACCAGGGCCGCGGCGAACAGACCGCGCTGATCTACGACAGTCCGCTGACGCAGCAGCAGTGCAAGTACAGCTATCGCGAACTGCGTGATGCGGTGGCATTGTTTGCCGGGGCTCTGCGGAACCTCGGCGTGAAGACCGGCGAGCGCGTCGTGATCTACATGCCGATGGTGCCGGAGGCCGCGATTGCGATGCTCGCCTGCGCACGCATCGGCGCGGTGCATTCGGTGGTTTTCGGCGGCTTTGCTGCGCCGGAACTGGCGAAGCGCATTGATGCAGCGGAGCCGGTGCTCGTCATCTGCGCGTCCTGCGGTATCGAGCCCGGCCGCGTCATCGAGTACAAGCCGCTGGTCGATCAGGCAATCGAGCTGGCCACGCACAAGCCCGCGCATTGCATCGTGCTGCAGCGTCCGCAGAAAACTGCGGCGCTCACGGCTGGCCGCGATGTCGAATGGAACACGGCACAGCGTGGCGTGCAGCCCGCGCCCTGTGTGCGACTCGACGCGACCGACCCGCTCTACGTGCTCTATACCTCCGGAACGACCGGCAAGCCCAAGGGCGTCGTGCGTGATCACGGCGGCCATGCGGTGGCGCTGAGCTACTCGATGAAGGCGGTCTACAACGTCGGCATCGGCGATGTGTTCTGGGCGGCGTCGGACGTCGGTTGGGTCGTCGGCCATTCGTACATCGTCTACGGCCCGCTGCTCGCCGGCTGCACAACGCTCCTCTACGAAGGCAAGCCGGTCGGCACACCGGACGCCGGTGCGTTCTGGCGCGTGATTGCCGAACACAAGGTCAAGGCCTTCTTCACCGCGCCGACGGCGTTCCGCGCAATCAAGAAGGAAGATCCGGGCGGTGAGTTGCTGAAGCAGTACGACATCAGCTGCCTGAAGACTTTGTATCTCGCCGGCGAGCGCAGCGATCCGGATACCATCCAGTGGGCGCAGAAGATGCTCGGCGTGCCGGTGGTCGATCACTGGTGGCAGACCGAGCTTGGCTGGCCGGCAATCGCCAACTGCCAGGGGCTCACGCCCATGCCGGTCAAGCCGGGTTCGGCCACCGTGCCGGTGCCGGGCTTCGATATCCAGGTGCTCGACGAAGCCGGCAAGCCGGTGGGCGCGGATGAGATCGGCAACCTGGTGATCAAGCTGCCGCTGCCGCCGGGCACGCTGACGACGATGTGGAACAACCAGCAGGGCTACGTCGACAACTACCTGTCGCGCTATCCCGGCTATTACCTTGCGGGCGATGCCGGCTACATCGACGCCGACGGTTACTGCTGGGTCATGTCGCGCATCGACGACATCATCAACGTCGCCGGTCATCGCCTGTCCACCGGCGCCATGGAAGAAGTCCTCAGCGGACACCCGGACGTGGCCGAATGCGCGGTGATCGGCGCAGCGGATGCCCTCAAGGGCCAGATCCCGGTCGGCCTGATCGTCCTCAAGTCCGGCGTCCAGCGCCCGGTCGACACGATCACCCAGGAACTGGTGGCCCGCGTGCGTGAGCAGATCGGTGCGGTTGCCGCGTTCAAGCGTGCGCTGGTCGTCCAGCGCCTGCCCAAGACCCGCTCCGGCAAGGTCCTGCGTGCGACGATGCGCGCCATCGCCGACAACCAGGCTTACGCAGTGCCGGCGACGATCGACGATCCGAAGATCCTCGACGAGATCAAGACGGCGCTGTCGGGCTGAAGCGGCGGTCCCCGTGCTGTCCAAATGGACGGGCGATGGAAGTGACCGGCGTGCGACAATAGGGGATGAGTTTGCAGCAATCTCCCCAAGCGTTCCCCGGACGGTTTGCCCAGCGATCTGTGTTCATTACGGGTGGCGGCAGCGGTCTGGGCGCCGCAGTGGCGCGACGCCTGGCGACGGCGGGCT
>CAZDPA010000105.1:0-14454 GCA_964507195.1 uncultured Salinisphaerales bacterium
AACTCGCGATCACGCTGATTGCCGATGCAGCTGCGGGCACGCTGACGATCAAGGACAACGGCATCGGCATGTCACGCGAGGAGGCGATCGACAATCTCGGCACGATCGCGCGCTCCGGCACCAGACGTTTCATGGAGGCGATGTCCGGCGACCAGAAAAAGGACGCCAATCTGATCGGACAGTTCGGTGTCGGCTTCTACTCGGCGTTCATCGTCGCCGACAAGGTCACGGTGCTGAGCAGGCGCGCCGATGCCGATGAAGCCGTGCGCTGGGAATCGACCGGCGAGGGTGAGTACACGGTCGAGCCCTCGTTCAAGCTTGATCGCGGTTCCGAGGTGATCCTGCACCTGCGCGACGACGCCAAGGAATTCCTCGAGGACTACCGGATCAGCGCGATCGTGCGCCGCTACTCAGATCACGTCGGCCTGCCGATCCGGCTGCACAAGGAGCAGGGCGAGGCGCAGATGCTCAACCAGGCGCGCGCACTGTGGACGCGGCCGAAATCGGAGCTCACCGACGAGGATTATCAGCAGTTCTACCAGCACATCGCCCACGACAGCGAGAACCCGCTGGTCTGGGCTCATCACCGCGTCGAAGGCACGCTCGAATACACCTCGCTGCTGTACATCCCGGCCAAGGCCCCGTTCGATCTCTGGGATCGCGAGCAGAGCCGCGGCGTGCAGCTGTACGTCAAGCGTGTCTTCATCATGGACAAGGCGGCGGAACTGCTTCCCGCCTATCTGCGCTTCGTTCGCGGTCTGGTCGACAGCGCCGACCTGCCGCTCAACGTCTCGCGCGAGATCCTCCAGGGCAACCGCACGGTCGACAAGATCCGCAGCGCGCTGGTCAAGCGCGTGCTCGATCTGCTCGACGACATGGCGGAAAAGCGTGCCGAGGACTATGCGAAGTTCTGGGCTGCGTTCGGTCCGGTGTTCAAGGAAGGCGTCATCGAAGACCCGGCGAATCGCGAGCGCATCGCCAAGCTGTGCCGCTTCAGTTCCACGCAGTCCAGCGATAGTGCCAAGGATATCGGCCTCGACACGTACATCGCGCGAATGGCTGAGGGCCAGGACAAACTCTACTACCTGACCGCCGAGACCGATGCGGCGGCACGCAACAGCCCGCACCTCGAAGGCTTCCGTGCGCGTGGCTTCGAAGTGCTGCTGCTGACGGATCGTATCGACGAATGGTTCGTCGGCCACCTGCACGAGTACCAGGGCAAGCCACTCGAATCCGTTGCGCGCGCGTCGAAGGATCTCGACAGCAAGATCGAAACACCGGACAAGGCGCGCCTCGAAGACGAACTCAAGGAGGTGCTCGAACGAGCGAAGGCGCAGCTCGTGTCGCGCGTCGCCGATGTGCGCCTGTCATCGCGTCTCACTGAATCGCCGTGCTGTCTGGTCGCCAGCGAGCAGGGCCTGTCGCGGCGTCTCGAGGAAATCCTCAAGCAGGCCGGCGAGAAATTGCCGGGCAATCTGCCTATCCTTGAGCTCAACGGCAGCCATCCGCTGGTGACGCTGCTCAAGTCCGGCGATGCAGCGCAGTCCTTCGATGATGTTGTCGAACTGCTCTATGGTCAGGCGGTGCTTGCCGAGGGCGGCCAGCTCGAGGATCCCGCCGGCTTCGTCAAGCGCGTCAATGCGCTGGTGCTCGGTGCCGGCAGCGAGAAGTCGCGCATCATTCTCTGAGCGCGACACCGGTGCGCCCGGTGACCGGGAAGGGAAGCCGGGTGCGCAGGCTCCTGTGTTACCGTTACCGAAACGCATCCGGCCAATGACCGTAGACGATGAGCCCGACTCTGATCCAGACCCTCGCTGCAGCGATTTTTGCCGTCGCGCTGCTGCACACGTTTTCGACCAAGTTTTTCGAGCGTCTGGCGCATCGCTTTCCAAGGCACGAAGGCATCTTCCACCTGCTGGGTGAAGTCGAAGTCGTGTTCGGCTTCTGGGCGATGGTGCTTGTGCTGCTGATGTTCGCGCTGGAAGGCAAGGACAGCGCGGTGGTCTACATCGATACGCGCAACTTCACCGAGCCGATGTTCGTCTTCGCGATCATGATCGTCGCTGGCAGCCGGCCGATCCTTGATCTTGCATCACTGATGGTGCGTGGCGTTTCGCGCGCGCTGCCGTTGCCGACCAGCGCATCAACCTATTTCACGATCATGGCGCTGGTGCCGCTACTGGGCTCGTTCATCACCGAGCCGGCTGCGATGACGCTTGGCGCGTTGATTCTCAGGGATCAGTTTCTCGCCAAGCCGGAGCTGTCGACCCGCTTCAAGTACGCAACGCTAGGCGTGCTGTTCGTCAACGTCTCGATCGGCGGTGTCCTGACGCCATTTGCTGCGCCGCCGGTGCTGATGGTGGCCGGCAAGTGGGGTTGGGACACCGCGTTTATGCTGAGCACGTTCGGCTGGAAGGCCGCGATTGCCGTCACGATCAACGCGATGGTGGTGACGCTGCTGTTCCGCAAGGAGCTGCGCGGGATTGTCGTTGCCGCAAGCGCGAAAGCGGCGCCGCTGTCGATCATGGGCGTGAACGTGCTGATCCTGTTCGGCATCGTCATGTTCGCGCATCACACCGCGTTGTTCATGGGGCTGCTGCTGTTCTTCATGGGCTTTGCGACGGCGTACGAGAGACACCAGGGCAGCCTGATCATCCGTGAGGCGCTGCTGGTGGCCTTCTTCCTCGCCGGTCTGGTCGTACTCGGCGGCCTGCAGCAGTGGTGGCTGCAGCCGCTGCTGCTGTCGATGAGTCCGGATGCGGTGTTCTACGGCGCCACGGCGTTGACCGCGATTACCGACAACGCCGCGCTGACCTATCTCGGTTCGCTGGTCGAAGGCCTGACGGATGAGTTCAAGTACATGCTGGTAGCCGGTGCGGTGACTGGCGGGGGCCTGACGGTCATCGCGAATGCGCCGAATCCGGCGGGCTTTTCCATACTCAAGGTGCGCTTCGAGGATGAAACGATCGGCCCGCTCGGACTGCTTGCGGCTGCGATCCCGCCGACACTGGTCGCGATTGCGGCGTTCCGGCTGCTGTGACGGCAAAGTGTGCGACGTCGATTACTCGACGATGCGTACCGCCTCGACGAAGTGCTTGCGCCAGTACTTGAGATCAACGCTCGCAACGATGATGCTGCGACCGCTGGCCGGGGCGTGGATCGCTTGGCCGTCGCCGAGGTAGAGGGCGACATGGTCGACCCGGCCGCTGCCGAAACGGTAGAACAACAGGTCGCCGGGCAGGATATCGTCCTCGTCGATCTCGATGCCGATCGCGCGCTGCTCCAGCGTGGTGCGCGGAATCCCGATACCGGATTGCGCAAAGATGTACTGGATCAGTCCGCTGCAGTCGAAGCCTTCCGGTGTCGCGCCGCCGTAATGGTAAGGCCGGCCTACCTGGCCGAGCGCATCGAGCACGATGCGATGGCGGATCTCGGGTTCAACCTGGATCAGGGTGCGGCTGCTGCCACAGCCTGAGAGGCTCGTCGCGAGAATCAGAACCGTCAGCAGCGCTTTGATGGATCTGCTGCTCCAATTGCATCGACCCGACACCACGATCAGGAAGCGCTCGGCACGGTTTGCAGCATCGATGGCCGCTGCGAGAACACGCTCAGCCACTCTGCGAGCGCGACGTGGGTCTTGCGCCACTCGATGTAGGGCAGGCGAAAATCCATGTATTCCAGCGCCACGCCGACCGTGATCTCGGGGATGCCTGGCGCTTCGATATTGAGCGCGCTGATCTCAAGATTGAGCAGATCGAGGCTGCGCAGGATGGCTTCGGCCTGCCGATCCAGAAACGGCGTGTAGACGATGCCCTCGGGCCGGCGCTTTTCGAACACGGTTGCGACGGCCGCATCAATCACGCCTTCGGCAATGCGCTGGATGCGCAACATTGCCCAGCGGCGACTGCCACGCGGCAGGTGAGCAATACCAGCGGCGCGCGTCTGCAGGTATTCGACGATCAGGCTCGAATCAGGCAGCGCTTCGCCACGATCGGTAATCAGCGTGGGAATCTTTGACATCGGGTTCGCTGCGAGCAGCTCCGACGGCGCGGCGAAAGGGTCGATGACAATCTCTTCCACCTGTTCGCTGAGGTTCAGCTCGATCACCGCGACGCGCACCTTGCGCGAATACGGTGAGGTCTTGTTCATGTAGAGGCGCATGCGCGATTCCATCGAAGTCTTGAGCAATGCCCGGATTGTCGCCGGAAACTGTGCCTGCGTGTATCGAAAACGGGCGAGCAAAAATAACCCCCTGACGAAGGTCGGCAGAGGGTTATCGAAGCTGCGTGCAGCGAAATGTTACTTGGCGCGTTCCGCGAGCTTGTCCAGATAACGCTCGGCATCAAGCGCAGCCTGGCAACCCGTACCGGCGGAGGTGATCGCCTGGCGATAGACGTGATCCATGACGTCACCCGCAGCGAACACACCGGGGATGCTGGTGGCCGTGGCATCGCCGTCGGAACCGGACTTCACCTTGATGTAGCCGCCCTTCATGTCGAGCTGACCTTCGAAGATGCCGGTGTTCGGCGTGTGGCCGATGGCGATGAACACGCCCTTGAGCGTGATTTCGCGCGTCGTGCCGGTCTTCACGTTCTTGACGCGCATGCCGGTGACGCCCATCGCATCGCCGAGCACTTCATCGAGCGTGCTGTCCCAGATGATCTCGATCTTGCCTTCAGCCTGACGCTTGAACAGCTTGTCGTGCAGGATCTTCTCGCCCTTGAGCGAGTCACGACGATGCACGAGCGTGACCTTGCTGGCGATGTTCGACAGGTAGAGCGCCTCCTCGACTGCGGTGTTGCCGCCGCCAATCACCGCGACTTCCTGGTTCTTGTAGAAGAAGCCGTCGCAGGTCGCGCAGGCGGACACGCCCTTGCCGCGGAAAGCGGTTTCGCTGTCAAGGCCGAGGTAACGTGCGCTCGCACCGGTCGTGATGATCAACGCGTCGCAGGTGTATTCACCCTGGTCGCCCTTGAGCAGGAACGGCTTCTGCTTGAGGTCGACCGACTGGATGTGGTCATAGATCAGTTTGGTGTCGAAGCGTTCCGCGTGCTTTTGCATGCGCGTCATGAGGTCGGGGCCCATCAGGCCCTCGACGTCGCCCGGCCAGTTGTCGACCTCGGTCGTCGTCATCAGCTGACCGCCGACCTCCAGCCCGGTGATCATCGTCGGCTTGAGATTGGCGCGCGCAGCGTAAACCGCCGCGGTGTAGCCGGCCGGGCCGGAACCCAGGATGACGAGGGGCAGATGTTGGGTGCTCATGCGAATTCTCTGAATTTTTTCCGAGGTAGAGACGTCTGGGGCCGGTTGCCCGGCCCCAGAGTGGTCACTTGGTACCGATGAATTACAGCTTGGCGGCGTTCTTCGCGAGGTAGTCGGCCACGCCTTCGGTCGTCGCCTTCATGCCGGCGTCGCCTTTCTTCCAGCCTGCCGGGCAGACTTCGCCGTGGGCTTCGGTGAACTGCAGGGCATCGACCAGGCGCAGCGCTTCGTCGACGTTGCGGCCCAGCGGCAGGTTGTTGACCGTGGCGCTCTGCACGATGCCGGCCTTGTCGATCAGGAACGTGGCGCGGAATGCGACGCTGTCCTGGTGCTCGACGCCGTAGGCGCGGGTGATTTCATGGTTGACGTCGGCGACCAGAGGGAACTTGATCGGGCCGATGCCGCCTTTTTCGACCGGCGTGCTGCGCCAGGCGAAGTGCGAGAAGTGACTGTCGATCGACACGCCGAGGACCTGCACGCCGCGGGCCTCGAACTCCTTGACGCGATGGTCGTGGGCAATGATTTCCGACGGACAGACGAAGGTGAAATCAAGCGGGTAGAAGAACAGCAGAACATATTTGCCCTTGTAGTCGGACAGCTTGATGTCTGCGAACGTACCATCGCCGAGCACGGCGGTGGCCTTGAAGTCTGGGGCGGCGCGGTTGACCAGTGAGCTCATCGGATTGTCCTTTGGTTGCTTGTAAATCAGGTTGTAAGGCATCTGGAGGAACGGCCAGTTCACTCCAGGAACGGCGGCCATCCTACGAAGGGATGGCTGATAGGTCAAAGCATATTTATTGATAGACGCAATAGGCTGCGGCAATGGATTACATGGCTGCGGCGGGCTCAAGCGTGTGACAGTCATACCCACGTGAGTGTTCCTGCCGATTGTCACAGAGTCGTCATCAGTTGTTCATATCCTGCGCCTGATTTCTAATGAGAGCATGAGCATGCAGGGGAAATTGATCCTCGTTGTTGAAGATGAGGCACCGATCCGCGAGTTGCTGCGGTTTGCGCTGACTCGCGCTGAATTCAGGGTGATCGATGCCGAGTCCGCCCAGGCCGCGCGTCTGCGCATCGCTGACGAGCGCCCCGACCTGATCCTGATGGACTGGATGATGCCCGGCATGTCCGGCGTCGAGCTGACCCGGGAACTCAAAGCCCAGGCCACGACCAAGGACATTCCCGTGATCATGGTCACCGCCCGCGCCGAGGAAGAGGACAAGGTGCGTGGTCTCAATGTCGGATGCGACGACTACGTCTCCAAGCCGTTCTCCTATCCCGAACTGATCGCCCGGATCCAGGCCGTATTGCGCCGCTCGATGCCGGGTGGCGTTGAGGAGCGGGTGACGATCAATGGCCTTGAGGTGGATTCCGCGAGCCAGCGTGTGACTGCGGGCGGCAAGGCGGTCAAGCTCGGTCCGACCGAATATCGCCTGCTGCACTTCTTTGTGAGCCACCCGGAGCGGGTCTACAGCCGCGAGCAGGTGCTGGATCGGGTCTGGGGCCAGAACGTTTATGTCGAGGAACGCACGGTCGATGTCCATATCCGCCGTCTGCGCAAGGCACTTGAGCCTTTCGGCTACGACAACATGATCCAGACGGTCCGCGGTTCGGGTTACCGCTTCTCGGACAAGCACTGACGAATGCCGACGCCGGAACGCGCGCAGCCGCCTGCGGTGGGCGAAGCACAGCTGCCGCGAGCTGCGCAGCTTGCGGCCCAGGCCGGCGATGACGCTATCCCGCCAGGAACGCGGTGGCGCCTGTGGCGCAGTGAGTTGCTGCGTGTGGTCCTGTTTGGTCTTTCGGGAGCCGCCATCGGCTGGCTGCTGGGCTATCCGGTGTCCGGGGTCTGCCTGGCGTTGGTTCTGTCCCTGCTGCTGCACGTGCGCCATCTGATTCACCTGCGCCTGTGGCTGTTTCGACCCAAGTCTTATCAGCTGTCGGAACCGAGTGGACTCTGGGGCGCTGTGTTTGATGGCCTGATCGATCTGCAGAGAAAGCATCGCAAAAAGAAAAAGAAGCTGGCTGCGATGCTGGCCGAGTTCCAGGCCTCGACTGCGGCTCTGCCGGATGGTGCGGTGGTGCTGGGTTCGCGCGGCGAGATCGCGTGGTTCAACAGTGCCGCGCGCCAGTTGCTCGGTCTGCGTCAGGCACAGGACATCGGCATCCGTGTGCCCAATCTCGTGCGCAGCCCAGCCTTTACCGAATACTTCGAGCGTGGCGTATTCGACGGTGAAGTCGAAGTGCAATCGCCGGTCAATGGCAGCAGGACGCTTTCACTGCGCGCCATTCGTTACGGCAGAGGGCAGTTGCTGCTGATTGTGCGCGACGTGTCCGAACGCATGATGCTTGATGCCGCGCGGCGCGACTTTGTTGCCAATGCTTCGCATGAGCTGCGTACGCCGCTGACTGTGCTGCGCGGTTATCTCGATCTGATGGAGATGGACGCGCAAACCGCGAAGGGCGTCACCGGCCCGCTGGCACCCTGGCAGTCGCCGTTGATGGAAATGCGTAATCAGACGCTGCGCATGGAAGCGCTGGTCAACGACATGCTCAAGCTCGCGCGCCTCGAGTCCAGCCGCACGCAAATGCGCGATGATCCGCTGGACGTACCCGGCCTGATCCAGCGAGTCATCGAGGATGCACGGCAGCTGTCCAAGGGCCAGCACCGGATCGATGTCAGCGCCGACGCAGCGCTGTCGCTGCTCGGTGGCGAGATCGAGCTGCACAGCATCTTCGCCAACCTCATTACCAACGCCGTGCGTTACACCCCCCCGGGTGGGACGATCCGCGTCTCCTGGGGGAAAACCATGGAAGGCGCGTGCTTCACGGTTGCCGACACCGGCATCGGCATCGCGCAGAAAGACATCCCGCGCCTCACCGAGCGTTTCTACCGTGTCGACGTCGGCCGGTCGCGCGCCAGCGGCGGCACGGGACTCGGGCTGTCCATCGTCAAGCATGCGATCGAGTCCTTTGATGCGCGCATGGAAATCGACAGCGAGATCGGGGTCGGCACGACGTTCAGATGCACCTTTCCGCCGCATCGCGTCACGGAAGTCATTGCGGCGGCTTAAGCGCCGCGGCACCGCGTTGGCTGGCGAAACGTCATGCAGTTGACCACTGCCTGTTTCCCGCCGCATCGGTCCGGGAAAACAGGCTCCACTCCTTGTCCCGGGTCTAATCGACCACGATATTGAAGATCCCTTCCGCCTTGTCGAACAGGCCGAAGAAGCGGGCCAGATCGATGCGGCTGCCGCTGGTCTTGAGATTATCACTGAGCAAGGTGTCACCGACGCTTCCTGTGTTCGTCATCATCCTGATGAAGATCTCGTGCGTCAGCTCCAGTGTTGCATTGGCATCGGCTGCCGCCGCCGTCTTGCGGTGATGCAGTACGGCGTTCTCGATCCACAGTACGTAGGTCTCCTGGCGATCCGAGAACACCAGATTGATCTTGTAGTGCTTGTCTTCTGCAGCCTCCGCGTTCAGCGATGCCGCCATTGCATCGAGAAAGCGCTCGGTCGGCGTCTGCATCAGCACGTCGAGGAAGGCCGCGCGGCTGACGCCCTTGACGGGTGGGCCATCACGCAGTTCCGCCGCGGCGGTCAGATAGCTGTTGCGCCAGGTGGCGGACTCCGCCATGTAGCCCATCTGATCGTAGGCGCGCGCCAGCAGCGTTTTCGCGGCGGCGTTGCCGCCATCGGCAAACACCGCGTGATTCAGCAGCTCGGCGGCCCAGCGGTAGTCACCTGCGTCGAATGACGTCTGCGCTGCCGCGATGACCTTGTCTGCACCGCCGAGCAGGGCGACGTAGCGCTTTGCCGCATCCGCCGGGGGCAGGGGATTCAGGCGGGCCGGGTTGCCGTCGTAGTTGCCAAGATAGAATTGGTAGATCGCCCTCACGTTGTGGCGGATATCGCCGTAGTAGCCGCGTGCACCGAAGTACGACGCCAGCGATTTCGGCAGCCGCACCATGTCCGCAATCTCATTCGGGGTATATCCCGCATTCATCAGGCGCACGGTCTGATCATGCATGTAGCGATACGTGTCGCGTTGCTTGCTGATGAACTCGGCGATGTTTGCCGAGCCCCAAACCGGCCAGTTGTGCGAGCCGAAATACACTTCGGTGTCGGCGTTCTGCTGCACGGCTTCGTCCAGATAGCGGCTCCAGCTCAGCGTGTCGCGCACCTTGGAGCCGCGAATCGGCAACAGGTTGTGCATCGTCTGCGCGAGGATTTCCGCGCCGCAGTACGCCTTCAGGTCCGGCAGGTTGAAAGTCAGCTCCGCAGGCGCTTCCGTATTCGGCACGTTGTGGAAGACCATTCGCAGGCCATCCACCATGCGCTCTTCCGTCGGCTGCGTGATGTGATCGGTGGGCGCGATGACGCCGAAGCTGCCGTACGCCACGTTCTTGCCGAGCCCCGCATCGACAAACCCCTTGGCGGAGCGTTCGAGGTTCTTGCCGAACTGGAAACCGGAGCGCCGGCCCATTGCGAGGCCGACCATCACGTTCTCGCTGGTTGCTTCTTCCATGAATCCGGAAGGCGCGATGATGGGGATGCTGCGGGTCGCGGCCTCCTCCTTGCTCAACACGCCGAGCGCGCCGCCGAAGTGATCGACATGGCTGTGCGTGTAGATCATCGCCGATACCGGCTTGTTGCCCAGATGCTGGCGTGCGAACGCGATGGCCACGGTCGAAACTTCGCGTGCAGTCAGTGGGTCGACGACGATCCAGCCGGTCTTGCCTTCGATCAGCGTCATGTTGGAGATGTCGAATCCGCGCAACTGATAGATGCCGTCCATCACCTTGTACAAGCCGGCCTGCCTGTTCAGCAGGGCGTGCCGCCACAGGCTGGGATTGACCGTGGCAGGTGCTTCGCCCTGCAGAAAGTCGAAACCCGCAAAATCCACCAGCACTTGTCCGTCCGGACCGAGGACCTGACCCGTCGGCTTGGCGATCAGGCCACGTGCGGCGTTCTCAAAGTCGCGCTGATCCGCAAGATTGAGGGACTGTGCCGTTTCCGCATTGGCCTGCTGCGTTGCGGGCATCGCCTCGCTGGCGTTGCCGCCGACACCTTCAGATGTCTTGCTGCAGCCGGAAATCACCGATGCCAGCAGGCACAGGCCGTAGAGCTTGTTCATGATCTTCTCCTCGCACTTTCTTGTAATGAAAAATTCCCGGAAAGATGCCTTGCGGGGGATTTTTGCGCCAGCCGTAAATTGACCTCTGGGGCTCGGCGCCAGAATGCGTTACGGTGATGCAGCCGCAGGAAGCGGCGACCACGGAGGGTAGCGATGGGTTTCATTTCATGGATCGTGCTGGGCCTGATTGCAGGTGTGTTCGCGAAGATGATCATGCCGGGCAAGGATCCGGGTGGTTTCATCATCACGATCGTGCTCGGGATTGCCGGCGCGTTCGTCGGCGGCTGGATCGGCACGAAGCTAGGCATCGCCAGCTTTAACGGCTTTACCCTGCAGGGCATCCTGGTTGCCACGGGTGGTGCGATGGTGGTGCTGATTCTGTATCGGCTGATCAAGAAGACCTGACGCACAAGCTGCGTTATGTCTCCCGCAGCTTGCGCCACAGTGTGCTGCGGCCGATGCCGAGCCGGCGGCTGGCTTCTTCGCGGTTGCCGCCGGTCTCTTCAAGCACCTTGAGGATGTGCTCGCGTTCGAGTCCGCGCTGCACGGTCTTGAGGCCCGTGCTCGGCCCCTCGCTTCCGGCGTTCGCGCTCAATGGATGCAATTCGGGGAGCAGCGCATGCAGCTCTTTGCTGCTGAGTTGGCTGCTGTCATCGACGCTGCTGCAATAGACCGCGATGCGTTCGGTCACATTCTCCAGTTCACGTACATTGCCGGGCCAGTCGTAGCGGCTGATCTGCGGCATCAGGCCTTGCAGGATCTGTTGCGGCGAGCGGCGGCTGCCGCTGCGCTTGAGGGCACGGTCGAGCAGGAAAGCGGCGAGGCTGGGCAGGTCTTCGCGGCGTTCGCGCAGTGGTGGCAGCGCGATGTGCAGGATGTTGAGGCGGTAGTAGAGGTCCTGGCGGAAAAGATTGGCGCTGATGCGCTCGGGCAGGTTGCGATGGGTTGCAGCGATGACGCGTACATCGACGGGCGTTGGCTCGGTGGCGCCGAGGCGCAGCACTTCATGTTCCTGCAGCACGCGCAGCAGTCGCGTCTGCAGCGCAAGCGGCATTTCGCCGATCTCGTCGAGAAAGATCGTGCCGGTGTGGGCGAGTTCGAACAGGCCGGGTTTGCCGCCGCGACGTGACCCTGTGAATGCACCTTCCTCAAAGCCGAACAGCTCGCTTTCCAGTAGCGACTCGGGCAGGGCGGCGCAGTTGATTGCAACAAACGGATAGCGGCTGCGACCGCCGGCGGTGTGGATGCCCTGGGCCAGCAGCTCCTTGCCGGTGCCGCT
This sequence comes from uncultured Salinisphaerales bacterium, assembly GCA_964507195.1. Lineage (GTDB taxonomy): Bacteria > Pseudomonadota > Gammaproteobacteria > Nevskiales > Nevskiaceae > Solimonas. Next base: position 11,684 of record CAZDPA010000105.1, read on the forward strand.
TTCGCCGATGATCAGGACGGTGGCGTCAGTACGTGCATAGCGATGGCCGAGCGTACGCATACGCGCCATCGCCTCAGAATCGCCGATCAGCTGATCAAGCCGATAGCGTGCTTCAAACTGTCGGGGCTTCTTGCCGGATCGCAGATTGCGATCGACGCGCTGGATCGCCGCAGAATCCTGCACGGTGAGCACCGCGCCGGTCTGCACGCCCTGCTCGTGAATCGGCATGCGGTTGACGACGAGCGTACGTGTGCCGAGGGCCTGGATCTGTTCCAGCTCGATGCCTCCGCTGTCGAGCGTGCGGCGCAGGCTGAGTTGCGGTGTGACCTCGCTGAGTCTGCGGCCGAGTGCTTCGTCGGACGTGACGTTGAGCAGGCGCTCCATCGCCGGATTCAGGGTCTGGATGCGCTCTTCGAGATCGACCGCAACGACACCTTCATTGAGTTGGCGCAGGATCGTGTTGAGGCGCTCGCGCCGCGCGACTTCGAGATGGCCGAGACGCACGAGTTCGATCGCATCATCCAGTGCCTGACGCACCGAGTCCTGCGAGTACAGGAACACGCCGATCAGGCCAGCGGCTTCGGCGAGGTCTGTAACAAGGCCGGGGCCGACGATGGCGCCGATGCCCTTGGCGGCGAGTTGGCGCACAAGTTCCTCGGCATCGAGCGGTGTGCTGTAGCTGTGCAGTTCCACCTTCAGATCGAAGCCGCTGACGAACTGTTCGAGTTCGACCGCGATGGCCTGATGCATGACGACGGCGACGCGCGCGGCGCTGCGGTGGGCGCGGGCCACGGCACCGAGCAGGTCGAAGCCGGACACCTTGACCAGAGCCACTGGCACTGCGCTGCGGCGCCTGAGAAACGCGCCGTTCGAGCCTGCGGCGACGACCGCATCGATGGTGCCGGAGCGCAGACCGTCCTGGAGAGCGCCGAGGGCGTCTTCGAAGCCCTTGTCGACGATGTGAATGTCGGCAAACGGCGTGTACTGTGGAACGATCTCCTCGAATACCTGCCGCAGTCGGCTGATACTCATCGCCCAGATCACTGGCTTGCGATTCGGATCCCGATGGGGAAGGTGCAGGGCGGGCATGCTGGGCTCGTGGCGGGGCTGTTTCACGTAATGTATTAGATGTGAAACATAATGTGCTAAAAATAGCACAGCTGTCTTGACTCCGGTGCGGCTGCTGACTGTACTCAGTTTTAGTTAACTACTTAAATACAAATAGATAGACTGATATTGCAAGCTTGAATCGAGCTCAAAAAAACCTGGTACGGAGCTTGCCCCTGTATTCGTCCCGCTACCCCACGGAGCCTGTCCATGAGTTCTTCCAATTCCTCGCAGTCGGCTGGCGCGCGTTTCCGCGCGGCGATTGCCGCCGAGAAGCCGCTGCAGGTCGTGGGCGCGATCAACGCGAACCATGCCTTGCTCGCACAGCGCGCCGGCTTCAAGGCGATCTATCTGTCCGGCGGCGGTGTCGCGGCCGGTTCGCTCGGCCTGCCGGACCTCGGGATCTCGACGCTTGATGACGTGCTGACCGACGTTCGCCGCATCACCGATGTCTGCAACCTGCCGCTGCTGGTCGACGTCGATACCGGTTTCGGTCCGAGCGCGTTCAATGTTGCGCGCACGACCAAGAGCCTGATCAAGTTCGGCGCCGGTGCGATGCACATCGAAGACCAGGTCGGCGCCAAGCGCTGCGGCCATCGTCCGGGCAAGGAAATCGTCACGCAGGGCGAGATGGTCGATCGCGTCAAGGCCGCGGTCGATGCCCGCACCGACAGGGACTTCGTGATCATGGCGCGCACCGACGCGCTGGCCGTTGAAGGCCTGGACAAGGCGATCGAACGCGCCGTCGCCTGCGTCGAGGCCGGCGCCGACATGATCTTCCCGGAAGCGATGACCGATCTGGCGATGTACAAGAAGTTCGCCGCCGCGGTGAAGGTGCCGATCCTCGCCAACATCACCGAGTTCGGTTCAACGCCGCTGTTCACGGTCGATGAACTCCGCGGCGCGGATGTCGGTCTGGTGCTGTACCCGCTGTCGGCGTTCCGCGCGATGAACAAGGCCGCGCTGAACGTCTACACTGCGATCCGCGGCGAAGGCACGCAGAAGAGCGTGGTCGACACGATGCAGACGCGCATGGAGTTGTACGACGCCATCAGCTACCACGCGTTCGAGCAGAAGCTCGACGCGTTGTTCGCCGCCAAGAAGCAGTAAGGCACGCTGTCAGTCCGCGCAGGCGGGCATGACCAGGAATCTTTGAGTACAAGGAGAGCACATGTCTGAAGCAACCCCCGCGGCTCCGGCCGGCCCCCAAGGAACCGGGTTCAAGCCCAAGAAATCCGTTGCCCTGTCCGGCACGACCGCCGGCAACACCGCGCTGTGCACGGTTGGCCGCACCGGCAACGACCTGCACTACCGTGGCTACGACATTCTCGATGTTGCCGCGCAGTGCGAGTTCGAGGAAATCGCCCACCTGCTGGTTCACGGCAAGCTGCCGACCGCGTCCGAACTCAAGGCCTACAAGACCAAGCTCAAGGCCCTGCGTGGCCTGCCGGCTGCAGTGAAGACCGCACTCGAGCAGCTGCCGCCTTCGGCGCATCCGATGGACGTCATGCGCACCGGCGTTTCGGTGCTCGGCTGTGTGCTGCCGGAGAAGGACGACCACAACCATGCCGGCGCGCGCGACATCGCCGACAAGCTGATGGCTTGCCTCGGTTCGATGCTGCTGTACTGGTACCACTTTGCCCACAACGGCAACCTCATCGATG
>CAZDPA010000106.1:0-14318 GCA_964507195.1 uncultured Salinisphaerales bacterium
ACTCTGCGCGCGCTGGGCGCCGGCACTGGCCGGCGGCTTCAGCAAGACCTCGTCGCATCTGGCGCTGGATGACGTGCGCGATTCGATTGCGGAACTGGCGTACTACCGAAGCACTTTCATCCGGATTCCGGCGTAATTACTTCGACGGCAGACCAACGATGACTTTCGCACCGCCGAGTGACGATCGATCAAGCAGGAGGCGGCCGCCGTAGGCCTGGACGATTTCCGCTACCGCCGCGAGGCCGAGGCCCTGGCCGGGCAGGCGGGTATCGGCACGAACGCCGCGTGCCAGCAGTTTCTCCGCATCCGGCGGGAAACCGCTGCCGTTGTCTTCAATCACGAGCAGGCATTGGTGCTGGCCGCTCATGGCACTGACGCGGATCTGGCCGTGGCCATACTTCGCGGCGTTCTCGATCAGGTTGCCGAGCAGATCGTAGAGGTCGCCCTGATCGGCGCGTACGCGCAAGTCATCGGCAATCAGGTTCTCGGCGTTGATGTTCTTGTCCCGGTACACCTTGGAAATGGCTGACAGCAGCTTGTCGGCAAGCGAACGCAGGGCAATCGGCTCGGTCAACGTGCGTGTGCCGGCTGCAGCCGCGCGGCGCAGCTGGTGGTCGACGATGTGCAGCATGCGATCGACCTGCTCGCTGAGCTGCTGGCGCTGAGGTGCTGCGAGACTGGTCTCGTCAGTGAAGCCGCGCAGCACGGCCAGTGGCGTTTTCAAGGTATGGGCGAGGTCGCCGAGCGCGTTGCGGTAGCGCGTCTGCTGATTGCGTTCGCTGAGGATCATCGCGTTGAGATCGGAGGCCAGCGGTCGCAGCTCCTCCGGATAGCGGCCGGCAATCTCTGTCTGTTTACCGGCTTCGATCTGTTGCAGCTCCTTGCCCAGGCGTCGCAACGGCGACAGGCCCCAGCGCAGCAGAAACAGCAAGGCCAGGCTCAGGCCGATCAGCGTCGCGCCGAGCCACGCCCACAGCGTGCGCCGGAAAACCGTGAGCTGCCGGTCGTAGGCGGTTGCATCCTCGAGCACGATGACGGTGTAACGGCGCGGATCGTCGGCAGAATCGATCCAGCGCAGGCCGAAGCTCAGGGAGAACGCATCCGGATTGCTCAGGCGGTCGAGTTTCCAATCGCCGACTTCCGGTGCACTCGGCGGCTTCACGCGCGAAAAGTCCGCCGAGCTCCAGACCACACGACCGTCTTCGCTGATCAGGGCGGCGTCGAGCCCGGACATGGGCTGGCGCAGTCGCGGATCGGGGATGGCGTCGACCGCGATCGTCAGCTCGCCGTAGGCGTCGGACGAAGCGGCGCCGAGCAGGGAGTACACGAGCGTCTGCAGCTTGTCCTGTTGCGATTGCAGCGTCGCTGCCTTGAACGCGCGATCGAGCACCAGTCCCGCCAGGCTGCCGAACAGGGCCAGCAGCAGCGCAGCCGCGACCAGCAGGCGTGCGCGCAGTGAGTTCATGGATTGGCGGTTGCGCTCAACGCGTTGCGCTGGAGGTTCCCATCAAGCTGCAGCATCAATGACGCGGCAGGTCCCAGCGATAACCGGCGCCACGCAGCGTGGTGATCGGGTTGTACTGGTTGGCCGGATCGAGCTTGGAGCGCAGGCGACGGATGAAGACTTCGATCACGTTGCTGTCGCGCTCTTCACTTTCGGTGTACAGGTGCTCGGTCAGTTCGGTCTTGGACACGACCTTGCCGGCATGCGTGATCAGGTAGTCGAGCACGCGGAACTCGTAGCTGGTCAGTTCCACCGGCTTGCCATCCGCCGTCACGGTCTTGGCGCTGGTATCGACGACGTACGGGCCGGACGCCAGCTGCGCCGTGGCCCAGCCGCCGGAGCGACGCAGCAGCGCGCGCACACGGGCAATCAGCTCTTCGCGATGGAAGGGTTTGACCAGATAGTCGTCGGCACCGGCGTCGAGGCCTTCGACCTTGGATTCCCAGCCATCGCGTGCGGTCAGGATCAGGATCGGAAACTTCCGGCCGCTGGCGCGTGCGCGGCGCACGATCTCGATTCCCGGAGTTCCCGGCAGGCCCAGATCGATGACCGCGACGTCGGCCGGATACTCCTCCGCCATGTATGCGCCCTGCGTGCCGTCCGCCGCAGCGTCCACGGCGAAGCCGTCTTCCGACAGATAGCGGGCGACCTGCTCGCGCAGGTTCGGGTCATCTTCGATTACGAGTGCGCGCATGGTTGTCTTATTCCTGGGGACTGACGCTGTAGATACGGACTTCGCCGTCCTTGAGGACCTTGACGCGATATCCGTTCGAATCCTGTTGTACGGCAAGCACGCGCCCACCGTACAGGCTTTGTACCTGCCGCGCGGCGTCGGCCGGGCTCAGCGCGGGATGCCCGCGCTTTCCACCGGCGAGGGGATCATCAGCTTGAGTGGTGGCAGCCAGCGGATCGGTCAGGCGTTCCGACAGATTGAGCCTTCCCTGGGCTTCGGCGTGAACCGATGACAAAACGCAGCAGGCAAGCAGGCTGATCTTGAGCAGGCGAGTGCGCATCAATGGCCGGGAGCCCGCGAACCATCCTGGTCCGCCGCTGACGAACCATCCTGGTCCGACGATGACTTGCGTGCGTTGCGCGGCTGGCCATAAGCGAGCTCGCAGGCTGCTAGCGCTGCAAGTTCGCGATGGTGGAGGCCGTCTACGCTCATGGTTTTCCGATGTCCTGCCCGGCGGTTTCGATGCGTGAAATATACACGTTGAGTCTAGGCGCCGAGACTAGGCTAACAAGCTGAATTCGTACTGAACTTCTGCACCGGCAATGCTGCGCCGCGGCGCAGTATCAAGGCTTGATCTGGCTACTGACGGCTGCGCCATCCTTGAGATGCTGCAGGCCGGCGATCACCAGGACGTCGCCGACCGCCAAGCCACTGACAACCTCGACCGAACCCGGGCTGCGTTGACCGATGCGCAGTTCGCGGAGCTGTGCCTTGCCTGCAATCACGACGTAAGCGAACTGCTTGTCGCCGCGTGGAAAGATCGCCTGCTCGGGAATGACGATGGCCTCGACGCGCTGATCGACTGCCAGACGTACGCGCGCGAACTGACCCGCACGCAGCTTGCCGTCTGGGTTCGGCAGACGCGCACGCAAGGCGATCGACCTTGTCGCCGCCAAGACTCTCGGCTCGATCGCATACAGTTCGGCGTTGAAGGTCTGGCCCGGATAGCTGTCGACGCTGAGGCTCAGGGTCTGGCCGATCGCGAGTGCCGGCAGTGCGGATTCGTCGAGGCGGAAATCCAGCTTGAGCGTGCTCAAGTCTTCGATATTGACCAGATCCTGTCCGGCGCTGACGTAATCGCCAGGGCTCACCAGGCGCAGGCCGGCAACGCCGGAGAACGGTGCGAGTATCCGGCACTGATCGAGTCGTGCCTGCGCCAGCGCAACTGCGGCGGCGGCGGCATCGAAAGTGGCGCTGGCCTGATCGCGGTCGGCCTGCGCAATCAGCTTGCGCGACAGCAGCTCCTGCGCGCGATCGTTGTTGCGGCGTGCCAGTTCGTGGTTGGCACGGGCTTGATCCAGTTGCGCGCGATAGATGCTGTCATCAAGCGCGATCAACAGCTGTCCGGCCTTGACCGGTTGACCCTCCTCGAAGCCGATTTCGACGACGCGACCGCCGATCTCGGGGCGCAGGACGACCGATTCATCCGAGCGCAGACTGCCGACGGCACTCAGCTCGCGGGTCAGCGATTGCGCGGCAACAGTGAGCACCTCAACGCCGATCGCCTGCGGTGCAGACTTGCCACCGGCGTTGGTGGAGGCGTTCGCTGCGGTGTTATCTGAGCTGCCGCAGGCCGCAATCAGCAGTGCGCAGCAGGGCAGCGCGAGTCGGGAGATCCACTTCAGCATGTCGGCAGGGGTTCGGTTCAGATGTTTCAGGCATGAATTTATACCTCACGTCGCCGTAAAACATCTGAATTCGCCGAAACAGGTCCGCCGATTGATGATGAAAGCAGAGCGTGAGCGCTTGCCCGCCTCACGCTCTTGTGGTGATCAGCTTTCCAGCTTGCGCAGCTCGCGACGCAGTTCGAATTCTTCGCTGGTCACGCAGGCTTCCATGTTGCGCAGACGCTCTTCAAGGCGCGTGAAGCGCGTCTTGACGTCTTCGGTCGAGCGCGGTGCGCTGCTGTAGCTGCGCCCGCTGTACGAACGGCTTGATGCGCCACCCGACGGACCGCTGTAGTGTGGACGTTCGGAGCGGATCACCGGTTCGGCATCGACATCGTCCATCAGGTACCACAGCACCAGATAGATCACGCCGACCGGGAAGAAGCCGCTGATGATGAACGCCGCGACAAACACGATGCGGACGACCTTGACGTTCCAGTCGAAGAACTCGGCAAGGCCGACGCAGACGCCGGATACCCAGCCCTGGCGCGGATGGCGGCGCAGGCGTTCGAGGAAACTGCCTTCACGGACTCGGTCACGAATGCTCACGGTATTTCTTCCTCCAGCCCGGCGACTCGGTATCGAGTATCTGCTCAAGCGCGTCAATGCGGTGTTCCATGCGTTCGGCAAGCGCTTCCAGCGCGACGCTGTTGGTCGTGGTCTTGCCCGCCTGCTCTGCGTTGAACCGGCGCTTGCGGTCGGCGAAGAACATCGCCATGCCAGGCAGGATCACGAACAGACAGAGGATGGCGACCAGCGGAATCAGCTCTTCCACGCAGGGCTCCCGAAACGGCTAACGGTTGAATGGCGAATGACTTATGACTTGGCCGGCGTGTCGCTGTTCGCGGCGCCGTCCTTGCCCATCTTGGTCCGCAATTTTGCCAGTTCGGCCTCGATCGTGTCGCTGCTTTCGAGCTGGGCAAACTCGTCGGCAATCGTGCGGGTGCCGAGGTCATAGGCTTCCAGTTCGGCCTCCATGCGGTCGATCTTGCCTTCGTACTGCTCCATGCGCAGCATCGCATCGGTCATCTTGCGATCATTGATCGTGGTCTTGACCTTCAGGCGCGACTCGACCGACTGCTGACGCAGGACGATCGTCTTCTGGCGCTGGCGGGCATCGGCCAGCTTGGCCTTGAGCTTGCCGGTGTCATCGTCGAGCTTGACGATCTCGTCGTTGACGTGGGTGATTTCCTTTTCCACCGAGGCCAGGTGGTCGATCAGACGCTGACGCGCGCCGAGGGCGCCGCGGGCGAGGTCCTCGCGATCCTTGCTCATCGCCAGCTCGGCCTTGCGGCTCCAGTCGGCGATGTCGGTTTCGAGCTGCGCAATCGTGCGCTGCAGCTCCTTCTTGCGGGCCAGCGAGCGCACCGCAGTCGAGCGAACCTCAACCAGGGTGTCTTCCATCTCCTGGATGATGAGGCGAACCATCTTTTCCGGATCTTCCGCCTTGTCGAGCATGGCGTGGATGTTGGAATTGATGACGTCGCTGAGTCGGGTAAAGATGCCCATGGCTATAAATCCTCGTGTCTTGCATCACTTTAACGGGTGTCGCGCCGCGCTTTCAGAGCGTCTGGCCATTGACCGGTGCATTGCTGGCTTCAGCGGCGACGGTGCTGTTGGCATCCGGCGTCGGCAGCAGCGGTTTGAGCGCCTGCTCGATCGTCTGACCAAGCTCGGTACGGATCTGGACCAGGGCGGCATTGCCCTGAGTGGCGATGACATGGCCGACGCCGGTAACCACGCGCTGGGACAGGCTGTCTTGCGCATGCGCTGCGCTCTGGAAGCCCATCAGGGCGGTCAGGATGGCGGCGGTGCTCAGGGTCTTGCGGGTCAGGGTGTTCATGTCGAGGCTCCGTGCTGCTGATGTCGGGTGTGCCGTCTATATCGCCAAGGTCGTGCCAAGCCATGCCATGTGGATTAAGTATATGAATAATAAAGAGAAAATAGATTCAGTTGGGCTGTGAATCGATGGTTTGCCGATACCAGAATCGTATGAAGTGGTGGTTTTGACCAAGTAGTAGCAAAATCCTCCAATGAACGCCCCTGACTCCGCCGATACCATCCTCGGCCAAGCCGATAACTTCCTCGCCGCGCTTGAACGCGTGTCACGCGTCGCGCCACTGGGCAAGCCGGTACTGATCATCGGCGAGCGCGGCTCGGGCAAGGAACTGATTGCGGCGCGATTGCACTATCTGTCCGAGCGCTGGGCCAAGCCTTTCGTCAAATTCAACTGCGCGGCGCTCAATGAAGAGCTGCTGGAGTCCGAACTGTTCGGCCATGTCGCCGGCGCCTATACCGGCGCCGCTAGGGCGCGCATCGGCCGTTTTGAAGTCGCCAGCGGCGGCACGATGTTCATCGACGAACTCGCTTCGATGTCGACCCGTCTGCAGGAGAAACTGTTGCGTGTTGTCGAGTACGGCGAATTCGAACGCGTCGGTTCGAGTGAAACCCTGAAAGTCGATGTGCGCTTCGTCGGCGCTGCCAACGTCGATCTGCCGGCGCAGGCGCGTGCCGGCAAGTTCCGCGAGGACCTGCTCGATCGTCTGTCGTTCGACGTGATTACCGTGCCGCCGCTGCGCGAACGCCAGGACGACATCCTCCTGCTCGCGCAGAAGTTCGCCGAAGGCATGGCGGGCGAGCTCGATCGCGAATACTTCGCCGGCTTCTCACCAGCCGCGGAGCGCGCATTGTTGAGCTATAGCTGGCCGGGCAATGTGCGCGAGCTGCGCAACGTCGTCGAGCGTGCGGTCTATCGGCTGGACCATGCGCGGCAGGTCATCGAACGGATCGATTTCGACCCGTTTGCCTCGCCGTATCGTCCGCAGGTCAGTGCCGATACTGCACCGCAGTCGGCGATGAGCGTAGCCGCTCCGGCATCGATGGCGGCGGCGAGTGCTACAGCGCCCGCCACCCAGTTTGCCGAGCCGGGCCTGCCGCTGAATCTGGAGCACGCAGTCGCCGAGTTCGAGATCAACCTGCTCAACCGCGCGCTGAATGAAGCGCGCTTCAATCAGAAGCGCGCCGCCGAACTGCTGGAGCTGAGCTATCACCAGTTCCGCGGACTGTTGCGCAAATACAAGCTGCTGCCGAACGCGACTGCCGAGTAGCGACAGCCGGAGTAGCCCGGTTTCGCCGCAGGCGGGCTTCGCGGAGGCGAAGCCGGGAAGCACCGCTGAGGAATCTGGCGTCCCGGCTCCGCTGCGCGGAGCAGGGCTACTCGGCTAAACGCTCTCTTCGTTCGCCGCAGCCTGCGCTTCGAGTTCGGCTGCGTGGCGCTCAGGCGAACCGGTGCGCCGGCACAGCAGGCCGTAGAACGTCGGCACGACGTAAAGCGTCAGCAGCGTCGAGAATGCGACACCGGAGAAGATCACGACGCCGAGGATCTGCCGCGCTTCGGAGCCGGCACCGCCGGTGAGCATCAGGGGCAGGGCGCCGGCCATCGTCGCGACCGAGGTCATCAGGATCGGCCGCAGGCGGATGCGCCCGGCATCGACCAGCGCGCTGTCGAAATCCTTGCCGGCATCGCGCAGCTGGTTGGCGAACTCGACGATCAGGATGCCGTTCTTCGCTGCAAGACCGATCAGCATGACGATGCCGATCTGCGAGTAGATGTTCAGCGTCATGCCCAGCGACCACAGCGCGGCAAGGGCGCCGAAGATCGCCAGCGGCACGGTGGTCATGATCACCAGCGGATGGACAAAGCTTTCAAACTGCGCGGCGAGGGCCAGAAAGACGATCAGCAGTGCCATGCCGAATGTCAGCAGAACGGCTGAGCTCGCATCGCGGAATTCGCGTGAGTTGCCGCGATAGCCGATCTGCACCGTCTCGGGCAGTTCGTCGCGGATGATTTTTTCCAGATGGCCGAGCGCCTCGCCGAGCGTGTACCCGGGGGCCAGGCCAGCGCTGATGGTGATCGAGCGCACGCGGTCCAGGCGGTTGTAGGCCGCGGCCGCGGCACCTTCGCGCTGACTGATGAGGTTGGACAGCGGAATCAGCGCACCGCTGGTCTGGCTGCGTACATAAATGCCGGAAAGCTGGTCCGGTGTACGTCTTTCGGTTTCGGGCGACTGGATGATGACATCGTATTCCTCGCCTTCACGCTCGAAGCGGGTCACGCGACGCCCGCCCATGAAGGATTCCAGGGCAATCGCGATGCTCGCAACGGAAACGCCGAGATCACCGGCGCGCTTGAGGTCGACTTCGAGTTCGATCTGCGGCTTGGTCTCCTTGTAGTCGGAGTCCAGCCGTTGCAGGCCGGGATTCTCCCTGGCGCGCGCGATCACCCGATCTCGCCACAGCGCGAGCGTTGCGTAGTCACTGCCGCCGATGGCGATCTGCACGGGCTGTGAACTACCGGCATTGAATCCGCTGCGCTGCAGGACGGCGAAGTCGATGCCCGGGAGATTGCCCAGCTTGGCGTCGAAGTCGGCCGCGATGTCGGCAGAACTGCGTTCGCGGTGTTCCCAGTTTTCCAGCGAGACGATGAAGCGGGCGGTGCTGACGTCTTCGCTGCTGCCGAAGTCCGGCACGCGCGCAAGCACGCGCTTGATCTCACCCTTGCCGAGGGTATCGATCAGCTTGGCTTCCACCTGATCCACATAGGACTGCGTGTAGGCCAGGCTGGCGCCCTCCGGCGCATTGATGCGTATGAAGAAGCCGCCGCGATCCTCGATCGGCGTGAATTCCTGTGGGATGAGCTGCATCAGGACCACCGTACCTGCCGCAAGCAGCGCGAGTGCAGCGACCGGAGCCCAGGCCACGCGCAGGATGCGCCGCAGCGAATGCTCGTACAGGCTCGCGAGGCGATCGAAGGCGCGATCGGTCCAGCTGCTGCGGTCGTCGTTGCCTTCATGGCGACGCAGCAGCATCGACGACAGGACCGGTGAGAGTGTCAGGGCGACAATCATCGAGCAGACCACCGAACTTGCCAGCGCCAGCGCAAACTCGCGAAACAGGCGCCCGACATTGCCCTGCAGGAAGCCGACCGGTACGAACACCGCGCACAGCACGACGGTGGTCGCGACCACTGCAAAACCGACTTCGCGCGTGCCGCGGAATGCGGCGAGCAGTGGGGGCTCGCCGAGTTCCAGGCGTCGGTGAATGTTTTCGACGACGACGATGGCGTCATCGACGACCAGGCCGATCGCGAGGACCAGCGCGAGCAGGGTCAGGATATTGATCGAGAAGCCGAACAGGTACAGGAACAGGAAACTCGCAAGCAGCGAGATCGGCACCGTGACCGCGGGTATCAGTGTCGCCCGGATGTTGCCGAGAAACAGATACAGAACCAGGATCACCGCGAGCGCGGAGATGACCAGCGTACGGATCACTTCTTCAAGCGACGCGGAGATGAACTCGGACGAGTCGTAGTTCATCTGCAGTTTCATGCCTTCCGGCAACGTCGCCTGCAGCTGCGCCATCGTTCGCTTGACCGATTCGGCCACTTCCAGGGTGTTGGCGCTGGAGGTCTTGATGACACCGACGCCGAGCGAGATCACGCCGTTGGCCTTGAAGCTGCCGCGCAGGTTGTCCGAGCTCAGCTCGATTCTGGCGACGTCGGTCAGGCGCACCGGAAAGCCATCGGCTCCGCGCGCAACGATCAGCTGGTTGAAGTCTTCTTCGGTACGGAACGGCCTGGTCGTGCGTAGGCTGAACTCGCGTTCGCTGGATTCGACCCGGCCCGCCGGGCGTTCGATGTTCTGCTGGCGCAATGCGGTCTCGACATCTTCTGCACTCAGGCCACGCGCCGCGAGGCGATCCTGATCGAGCCAGACGCGCATCGCATACCGTTGTGCGCCGCCGAGGCGAATTTCCGAAACGCCATTGAGGGTCGTGAAGCGATCGGACAGATAGCGCTCGGCATAGTCGGTGAGTTCGAGCGTGCCCAGTCGGTCGCTGGTCAGCACCATCCACAGGATCGGACTCGCATCGCTGTCGGCCTTGACCACTTCGGGTGGGTCGGCCTGGTCGGGCAGGTCGTTGAGTACCCGTGACACGCGGTCGCGGACGTCATTGGCAGCGTCGTCGATCGCGCGGCCGAGAACGAATTCGACGGTGATGCGGGATTCGCCATCAAGGGACGACGATGAGATCGAGCGCACGCCCTCGATGCCCGAGATCTGGTCCTCGATGATCTGGGTGACCTGGGTTTCGATGATCTGCGCCGATGCCCCCGGATAGTTGGTGCGCACCGAGACGATCGGCGGATCGATGTCCGGGTACTCGCGTACCGAGGTGTTGGCGAGGCCGAACGCGCCGAAGATCAGCAGCAGCAGATTGATGACCGTTGCGAGGACGGGGCGTTTGACTGACGTATCGGACAACCACACGGGCAGATCTCACTTTCGGTCGGGCTTCTGATGATAGGTGGTTTGCAAGGCATTTCGTGCAGTCGCATGCGTCGGCTGTATCGAGGCACGGGTGGCGCGCCGAAGTGGTGTTGCCGCTAAGCTTGGATCGGGCCCGACTCTCCACCCGGCAGCAGACGATGACCACCAGCATTCCAGAGCGGTTCTTCTTCACGCATCGCGGCCTGCGCCTGTCCTGGCTCGATTCGGCGCCGGGCGATGCCCAACGCGCGGTCGTGGTCCTGCTGCACGGTTTTCCGGACGAGGCCCTGATGTGGCAGCAGCAGATCGCCGCGCTGCATGCGGAGGGCTTTCGCGTGATCGCGCCGGATACGGTGGGTTGCGGTCAGTCGGACATCGCGCCGCGACGGGCCGACTATGACGCGAAGACTGTCGCGGCCGATCACATCGCCTTGCTCGATCATCTCGGTGTCGACAAGGCCCAGTTTGTCGGCCATGACTGGGGTGCGGTGATTGCGTGGTACGTCGCGATCTATTTTCCGCAGCGCGTGCGCAAGCTCGCGGTGCTGTCGGTCGGGCATCCGACCAGCTATGGCCGTGCCGGCTGGAAGCAGAAGCTGCTCGGCTGGTACACGGTCTACTTCCAGTTGGTCGGCATTGCCGAGTGGCTGCTGATGGGGCGCGGTCCGCTGAGCCTGCGCTACTGGCTGCGCTCGCATCCGGATATCGAAGGCGTGCTTGAACGCGTGCGCGCACCCGGGCGATTGACCGCCGCGATCCGTTTGTACCGCGCCAATCTGGTCTCGATCCTGTTCGAGGTGCACGCCGATGTCACGGTGCCGACGCTCGGCGTGTGGAGCGAGGGCGATGATTTCCTGACTGAGGCGCAGATGACGGCGTCAGCGAAGCGCGTGCGCGGCAGCTGGCAGTACCAGCGCCTGTCCGGCGGCCACTGGATGTCTCTGCAGCAGCCGGGTCGCGTGAACCAGATCCTGCTCGATTACCTGGAATTGTGAGCCGGCCAGGTTCGGCCACTCTATGGTGTCAGGCACAGCCCCGGCATCCGGCCTTCTTCCAGCGCAGCGAGCAGTTCGTTGACGTAGATGCCCGGATCGTAGTTCGGCAACGGCAGTTCGAATGATCCGGCTTCGCGCCGCAGGGTCCAGCACGGCATCGTGATCTGCAGGCTCGCCGGCGTTGCCGCGAGCGGGCCGGTCAGAAAACGCTGCTCGCCAAAGTGCCGGCTCAGGAAGGTGCGGACAGCCTCAGGCTGCCGGTCGCGCGCATCCCACAATGACTTGGGGACTTCGATCGCACTGCGATAGACATGCGGCTGCGCCGTCAGCCCGCGTGCGCGGCGTTCCTGACGCAGGCCATCGGTGCTGTGCAGGACCAGATCCAGCGGTGCGCCCTCGCCAATGTGCAGGCGCAGCGTTGCCGGTGAGCAGTACGGATTGAAGTCCAGCACTTCCGCATCGATGCCGTCGATGCTGCCGCTGTAACGGCTGTCTTCCGGCTCATAGCGCAGCGCGCCGGTCCACGGCAGCAGCGTGCCGCGCAGGGCTTCGTCGGTGCGGGTGAACCGCCAGCGTGATTCGCTCAGGTCCTTTTCCCAGTAGCCGCTGTGACCCGAATCGTCGAGGCCTTCGATGCGCATGATGCGATGCGTGGTATCCGGTGCGATCTGGCGCAGGCTCAGGCGCTGCGTGACCTTGCCGGGTACACGCGGGTGATGAATCCAGTCCGGCGCCGGCAGTTGCACCAGCGGATCGGCAACGCCGTCCTGATCCTGCCAGGAGTAGTCGAAGAACAGGCTGTTGCCGCCGGAGATGTCGAACTCGTAGAGCCGGGTGTAGATCTCGCCGCTGCGGCTGATCACCATGACGGTCGAGCCGCTGCCGCTGAGTCCGGCCAGTGCAACCGTGCCACGTTCGGGGCCACAGACCTCGCGGCTCTCGTCGCTGGGCAGCCAGGGATCCATGTAGGTGATGCGCAGGCCGTCGCCGCGCAGTGCATAGACGGTCAGGATGCCGTACACGTCCTGCTCGCGGCCCGCGCTGTCGATGTAGATCTTGTCCTCGCCGCTGAGATGCGACGTCGCCCAGGCGCTGACGTCCTCAGGAATCTGCTCGCCGAGGTCGGTCCAGAAGAACGCGCCCCAGCGGCGGGTCCAGCCGAGATTGAGCGGGCCGTAAGGCACGGTGTCGAGCGTATACAGCCAGCGATCCTGGTCGAGCGCGAGAATCACCGTGCCGTCGACCGATACCGCGGTGACGCGGTCCTGCAGACAGCTGGGCTGCAGCAGGTGGCGCCAGGGCTCGTCGACGCCGGTCAGTTCACGGTTGGCCTTGACGTAGAGATTGCCGTCGCGCACCGCGTAGTAGTGCGTGTCGTTGTAGCTTTCCTGTGTGTCGCGCAGATGGACGATGTCCGGCAGCGTCGCTGCAACTTCGGGAGTGGCCGGTGCGCCGCCGGTGATCGCGGTCTCCAGGCCGAGGCCGAGATCGGGCAGGGCCTGCAGCTGGCCGGTTGTGCCGAGGTAGTCCACCGCGCACAGCGGGCTGGGGATCGTCCGCAGCCCGGTCGGTACTGCGGCATCGGCCGGTGGGCGCGGCTCGAGCACGCCCGGCCCGGGCGCTACATCGCCCGCAGGTCTGCTGTCGCCGCAGGCGCTCAGGCAGGCGGCCACGAGCATGTTGGCAAGGCAGAAATGCAATGAAATCAGAGGATGCTTCATGAGGTCCTGTTGGCGATGCGGTAGCGGGTCATCGCCGCTCATGGCCCGATATGCGTTGAGCGCGAAAGCCGGGAGTCCGGCGCTTGCGCGCAGAAAAACTTGTCCCTGCGCGAAATGTCCAATGGCTGGCGCTAGCTGTGGGGACTTGCGCGCTGTCCGTCGCTAGCATGAATCATTGCAGTTCATTGCCCTGATCGGGATTGTGCTGCAGCGACCCCGCGTGGGGAAGGGCAGGATGACTTCAGGTTGGAGAAAGTGATGGAAACGCTGTTCGTATTTGACGAGCGCAACTATCAGGATTGCCGCAACGCGTATCGCGGGCCGCGCAATCGCGAGTACTACAGCGGCGACTATTCGATCGAGCCGGGCTCGGTGATCGATGTGCGCGCCGATCGCAAGAGCATCGGCGCTTCGTCGATCATCCGTCTGCGCTCGCGTTCGCGCCAGCATTTCCACCGCTCGCTGGCGCATATCCGCGAAGATGCGACCGATGTCGCAACACTGTGCTTCGTGCGGCATGGCCGGGTCCAGCTCTCGCATCAGCGTGGCGAAAGCATCGCCGAGGCCGGCGACTTCATCGTCACCCATTCGATGACGCCATTCACGGTGGACTGCGAGCCCGGCAAGAACGGCCTGCTGGAATTGCTGCATCTGACGGTGCCGATGCACGTGTTGCGGCGCGCGCTGTGCCACGACCTGATCACCGGCTTCTGCGTGCGCGCGGACAGCCGCAATTTTGCGATTGCCGAACGCATCCTCGTGGATCTGTTCGATGATCCGGGCGAGATCAAGGCGCCGGTGCAGCAGCTGCTGGTCGATACCGCATTGACGGTGCTCGCCGAGGCGATCAAGGATCATGATTCCTGCGCACCGCAGCGGCAGACGCTCGCAGACAAGCGCCTGCAGGACGTGCTGCGCTACATCGAAAACCATCTTTCCGATCCCAAGCTCAGCATTGCGACCGTTGCCAAGGCCTGCGGGATTTCCTCGCGTTACCTGTTTCTGCTGCTGAAGCTGCGCGGCACGCTGTTCTCGGCGCTGATCTGGGACAAGCGCCTGAAGCTGGCGGCACAGTGGCTGGCGACATCCAAGCCGGGCGACGCCGCGATCAGCGAAATCGCCTACGGCGTCGGCTTCAAGAGTCCTGCGCACTTCAGCCGCATGTTCAAGCGCGAGTTCAAGCTCAGCCCGCGGCAGTATCGCGTTGCATCGGCATCGGCGCATCCGGCCGAAGCCGTCGTTGTCGATGGTGGTCAGTCCTGGCACTAGGGGGCCGCAATGAACGGCATCGTGCAGACACCGCGGCCCGCAGAGTGGCCCGACAGCTGGCGCGTCCTCGAACACGGCATCCGCGCCGGCCGCTACACCG
>CAZDPA010000107.1:0-10283 GCA_964507195.1 uncultured Salinisphaerales bacterium
CCTGGGCCGCGAGCATCAGACGTTCCTGGTTGAAGTTGAGCATGATCGCCATGAAGCCGGCGTTTTCCGGGCCGATGCGATTGGCCACCGGTACGCGGCAGTCATCGAAGTACAGCGTCGCCGTATCCGAGCAACGCCAGCCCATTTTCTCCAGTGGCGAACGCGTGAAGCCCGGCGTGCCGGCTTCGATGACCAGCAGTGAAACGCCACCCATGCCGGGGCCACCGGTGCGCACCGCGGTCGTGATGAAATCGGCGCGCATGCCGGAGGTGATGAAGGTCTTGGAGCCGTTGACGATGTAGTGGTCGCCATCGCGCTCGGCGCGGGTTGCAAGATTTGCAACATCCGAGCCGCCGCGCGGTTCGGTGATCGCCAGTGCGGCGATCTTGTCGCCCTTGAGCACTGGTTCGACGAAGCGCTGCTTCTGTTCGTGGTTGCCGACGTGCGCGATCGGAGGCGTGCCGATGCCGTGCGACATCAGGCTGGCGATGACGCCGCCGCTGCCGGCGCGGGCGAGTTCTTCGGTCAGGATGACGCCGAACATAGAATCCGCGACTTCGATGCCGCCGTAGGCTTCGGGAAAGCCGATCTGCAGCAGGCCGGCGTCCGCCGCCTTGCGATGCAGCTCGCGCGGCAGTTCGCGTGCGGCCTCCCAGCGTTCGACGTTGGGCGTGATCTCTTCTTCGACGAAGCGGCGCGCCTGCTGGCGGAATGCCTCGTGGTCTGCAGTGTAGAAGAGCTGCTTTGCGGTCATAGTGATTACCGTCTATCGGCGCATTGGACGTAGACGCATACAGTACGCCGGATCAGTTCTTCGCGGTTATGCTTCACTGCAAGGTAACATTAGTTACCAGTATCGATTGAGCGGCTCAGCGTGCGCTGTTGGCCGCCGTCAGGGTGTTCTGCATCAGCATCGCGACGGTCATCGGCCCGACGCCTCCTGGTACCGGAGTGATGAACGCAGCGCGCTCGCGTGCGGTCTCGAACTCACAGTCACCGACCAGCTTGCCGTTGTCGAGACGGTTGATGCCGACATCGATCACGGTCGCGCCCGGTTTGATCCACGCGCCCTTGACCATCGCCGGCTTGCCGACGGCGACGACGAGAATGTCCGCGCGGGCAACCTCGGCCGGTACATCGGCGGTGAATCGGTGGCAGCAGGTCGCGGTGGCGCCGGCGAGCATCAGTTCCAGCATCATCGGCCGGCCGACATGATTGCTGGCGCCGACAACAACCGCAGTGCGTTGCTTGAAGGTTTCACCGACGGATTTCAGCAACTCGATGACGCCATATGGCGTGCAGGGACGCAGCGTCGGCAAACGCTGGGCCAGGCGACCGAGGTTGTAGGGATGAAAGCCGTCGACATCCTTGTGCGCGGCAATGCGCTCGGTGACCGCAATCGCATTGATATGTGCGGGCAAGGGCAGCTGGACGAGGATGCCGTCGATGCCTGTATCGGCATTCAGACGATCGATCTCGGCCAACAGCTGTGCTTCGCTGACGCTGGCGTCGAAGTGCAGCGGCAGAGAGCGAATGCCGACCTTCTCGCAGGCCAGACGCTTGTTGCGGACATAGACCTCGGAGGCCGGATCGGCCCCGACCAGTACCGTCGCCAGCGCGGGCGCGCGGTGGCCGGTTCGCACGCGTTCCAGCACGCCGAGACGAACGCGTTCCTGTACAGAGGCAGCAACGGCTTTGCCGTCGATCAGTTGGGCAGTCAAGGTCGCGAGATCCGGAAGAGGTCGAAAAAGGCGCGGCTATTGTACGGTGCCTGCGAGTGGGCGAGGTCGCGTTGGTTTGTGAACAGAAACGCTCTGAGCCGTGAATCCTTCCCGTAAACTACGCGGCCCTTGCACGTCTCCACATCCTGTCACCGTCCGTCTCGCCAGTGTCCAACTCCCCACCGCCCGGCTTGCAGCTTGCCCAACTCAGCGTGATGCGCGCGGAGCGCACCCTGATCGCCGGACTTGATCTGCGTCTGATCGCAGGCGAGCTGGTGCATCTGCGCGGGCCGAATGGCTGCGGCAAGACCAGCCTGCTCGAAACCATTGCGGGTCTGCGCCAGCCTGCCGCCGGTGCAGTTCAAGGCTTGCCGGAAGCCGGCGCAATCCACTGGATCAGTCACCGCAATGCGCTGACGCCTCAACTCAGCGCGATCGAGAATCTTGAATTCTGGTGCGGCATCAACCAGGTCAGCGCCAAATCGGTGCCTGCGGCGCTCGACCGCATGCAGCTGGTCGCTGGTGCGCGGCGTCGGGTGGTGCGCAGCCTGTCCGCGGGCCAGAAGCGACGTGCTTCTCTGGCGCGTTTGCTGCTTGCCGAGCGTCCACTGTGGTTGCTTGATGAGCCGCTGGATGGTCTCGATCGCGATGGCATCGTGCTGTTTGCCGGTGTTCTCGATGAATATCTCGGCCGCGGCGGCATGGTCGTGATGACCAGCCACCAGCCGCTGCCGGCCTTGCAGCACGCGGTGCGCGAGCTGGATCTGCAAGCGGCAGGCCGCGCATGAGCGCGCTTGTTTCTGTGTTGCAACGCGAACTGCTGCTGGCCTCGCGCAGCAAGATCGACTGGCTGATGCCGCCATTCTTCATGGTAATCGTCGTCACGCTGTTCAGTTTTGGCGCCGCGGCGAACGATCCGCGCCTCGCGGCGCTGTCCCCGGCGATCCTTTGGGTCGGTGCCCTGCTCGCCGCGCTGCTGACGCTGGAGCGCATGTTCCGCGGCGATCACGAGGACGGCACCCTGGAGCAGCTGTGCCTGGCGCCGGCGCCGCTGTATCAGACCGTGCTGGCGAAGATGCTGGCGCACTGGCTGATGACCGGCCTGCCGCTGGTGCTGCTCGCCGCGCCACTGGCCTTGGCCCTCGGTCTGTCCAGTACCGCATTGCCGGCGCTGCTGCTGGGTCTGGCCCTGGGCACGCCATGTATCAGCGTCATCGGCGGTTTCGTTTCCGCGCTGACCGTCGGCATGCAGCGCGCCGGCCTGCTGTTGCCGGTGCTGGTGTTGCCACTGATCGTGCCGGTCGTGATCTTCGGCGCCGGTGCCGTTCACAGTGCGCAGCAGGGCCTGGACGCGAGCGCTCCGCTATACTTTCTGGCGGCCATTCTGGTTCTGTCCCTGACTCTGTTTCCGTGGGTCGGCAGCGCAGCCTTACGCAACGCATTCGACTAAGACATGAACGTCGCGCAGCGACACCAAATTACCCTCGCCCTTTGGGAGAGAGGGGACCGCCTGCGGAGCAGGCGGTGGGTGAGGGCATAGCCTTATGTGGACCTGGTTCCATCGTCTGGCTTCGCCTCCGACCTTTTTCAGGCTCGCGGAACGCTATGCGCCGTGGGTCGGCCTGCTGGCCGCCGCCTTGATGGCCTGGGGCTGGATCGGCGGCCTGGTATTTGCGCCACCCGACTACCAACAGAAAGATGCGTTTCGCATCATCTATGTCCATGTGCCGGCTGCGGCACTGTCGCTTTCGCTGTATGTGGCGATGGCGGTTGCCGGCGTCATTGCAGTGATCTGGCGCATGAAGCTCGCCGAGATCGCGCTGGTCGCGATTGCCCCGGTCGGCGCGAGCATGACGGTCGTGGCCCTGGTCACCGGCATGCTCTGGGGCAAGCCGATGTGGGGCACCTACTGGGTCTGGGACGCGCGCCTGACGTCTGAACTGGTGCAACTGTTTCTCTATCTTGGCGTCATAGGTCTGTATCAGTCGTTTGATGATGCGCGCGCCGGCGCCCGCGCCTGCGCGCTGCTGGCGATCGTCGGCGCGATCAATGTGCCGATCGTCAAATACTCGGTGGAGTGGTGGAACTCGCTGCACCAGACCTCGACGATCCTGCAGATGGGCAAGCCGACGATGTCGATGGACATGGCCATCCCGCTGTATGCCTCGCTGCTTGGCACGCTGCTGTTCTGCGGATACGTCATCGTGCGGCGGATGCAGAACGAGGTGCTGTGGCGCGAGCGGCGCACCGGCTGGGTGCGGGAGATGTTGCAGTGAGCCCGCTTTCCAGCGGTGATTTCTGGAACATGAGCGGCTACGCCACGTACGTCTGGGGCAGCTTTGCCACGGCCGCTGCGGTGTTGCTGTGGAACTTGTGGGCACCGCGCAGGCGGCGACGTCAGATCATGGAAACGGTCACTGAATCGGGTGGGGACGAATGAACAAACGTCAGCAACGCATGGTAGCCATTGCAGGCCTGATCGTCGGTGTCGGCCTCGCCGCTGCGCTCGCCTTTACCGCCTTCAACAAGAACATGATGTATTTCTATACGCCGAGCGATCTCACCGCGCAGGCGGTGCCGACGGATGCCAAGGTGCGCCTGGGGGGGCTGGTGGTTGCTGGCAGCGTGCAGCGCGGCGAAGGCCTGGAGGTGCGCTTCACCGTCGCCGATTGCGAGCACTCGCTGCCGGTGAAGTACAGCGGCATCCTGCCGGACCTGTTCCGCGAGGGGCAGGGGATCGTTGCCAGCGGTCGGATCGACGCTGCCGGCGTGTTCACTGCCGATGAAGTGCTGGCCAAACACGACGAGAACTACATGCCGCCGGAGTTGAAGGAAAAGATCACTGGTCCGGACGGCAAGCACAGCTGTGCGCCGTTCAAGGCCGTTGCGAGCAATCCATGATTCCTGAACTTGGCCATTTCGCCCTGCTCGCGGCCCTCGCGGTTGCGCTGATCCAGTTTGTGGTGCCGATGGCCGGCGTCTGGCGCACGCAGCCGCGCTGGATGGCGGTTGGACGATCAGCAGCGCAGGCGCAGTTCGTGCTCGTGCTGCTGGCCTATCTGTGTCTGACCTGGTCGTTCGTCGAGAAGGACTGGTCGGTGGCCTATGTGGCCGCCAACGCCCATTCGCAGCTACCGCTGATCTATCGCATCAGTGCGGTGTGGGGCGCACACGAAGGTTCGATGCTGCTGTGGATGCTGATGCTCACAGGCTGGGCCGCGGCAGTGTCGGTGTTCAGTCGCAGCCTGCCGCGCGATGTGCGGGCGCAGGCACTCGCCGTGCTTGGCGCGCTGTGCATCGGCTTTCTGCTGTTTATCCTCGCGACGTCGAATCCCTTCGATCGCCACTTCCCGGTGCCGCTGGACGGCAAGGACCTCAACCCGCCGCTGCTGTACATGGGTTATGTCGGTTTCTCGGTGGCGTTTGCGTTCGCGATCACCGCACTGCTCAGCGGACGCCTTGACGCCGCGTGGGCGCGCTGGACGCGGCCGTGGACGACGGCGGCATGGCTGTGCCTGACGATGGGTATCACGCTCGGCTCCTGGTGGGCGTACCACGAACTCGGCTGGGGTGGCTGGTGGTTCTGGGATCCGGTCGAGAATGCGTCGTTCATGCCTTGGCTGGTCGGCACTGCGCTGATTCATTCACTTGCAGTGACCGAGAAGCGCGGCTTGCTGAAATCCTGGACCGTGCTGCTCGCGATCATCGCGTTTTCGCTGTCGCTGCTCGGCACCTTCCTTGTCCGCTCCGGCATTCTCGTCTCGGTGCACGCGTTTGCCACCGATCCGGAACGCGGCGTCTTCATCCTGACTTTCCTCGGTATCGTGCTCGGTTTCGCGTTCGTGCTCTACGCCTGGCGCGCGCCGAAGTTTGTCGCCGATGGCGAGCTGCAGCTGTTTTCGCGCGAAGGTCTGCTGTTGCTCAACAATGTGTTTCTGGTCATCGCGGCCGCGGCGGTGATGATCGGCACGCTGTACCCGCTGGTGATCGATGCGTTTGGTGGCGGCAAGATTTCGGTCGGCCCACCTTACTTCAATGCGGTGTTCCTGCCGCTGACGGCGCCGCTGGCGTTCATCGTCGGCCTTGCGGCGCTGGTGGGCTGGAAGCAGGCGAAGTTCGCGCAGGTTGTGCAGCGCGCACGCTGGCCGCTGCTGATTGCGTTGATCGCCGGCATGGCTATGCCCTGGCTGCTGCATCAGCGCACACAGCTCGCCGCAGTCGGCGGTGCCTTCCTTGGGGTGTGGACGCTGATCATGGCGTTCGAGGAAGTCTGGCGGCGCTGGCGTGCGCGTCGCGCCGCCGGCATCGCGCAGATTCCGCGCGGTGTCTGGGGCATGACCCTCGCGCACTGCGGCCTCGGTATCTGGGTGCTCGGCGTGACCTTCGTCAGCCTCTACAGCATCGAACGCGATGTGCGTCTGGGTCCGGGCCAGAGTGCGGATCTGTTCGAGTACCGCTTCGAGCTGCATGACGTCACCAGCGTGTCCGGTCCGAACTACGACGCTGATCGCGCCTTTGTCGGTATCACGCGCAATGGCAAGACGGTTGCAGAACTCGAACCGGAGAAGCGTCTGTATCGCGCGCAGGGCAGCGTGATGACCGAGTCCGCTGTCGATCACACGCCGTTGCGTGATCTGTACGTTGCGCTGGCCGAGCCGCTGGAGAACGGCGAATGGTCGATGCGTCTCTATGTCAAGCCGATGATGCGGCTGGTCTGGTTCGGCGGCGTGCTGATGACGCTAGGGGGAATTCTCGCAGCGAGCGATCGCCGTTACCGTCTCGCGCGCGTCGTCGAACAGCGCGCGGCTCACGTTGCTGAAGGGGCAGTGGCCTGATGCGCATGCGCTTTCTGTTGCCGGTCGTCGTGCTTGGCGCACTGATCGTGCTGTTTCTGTTCGGCCTGCAGCACGATCCGCGCACGATTCCTTCGCCACTGATCGGCAAGCCGTCGCCGGATTTCGAGTTGCGCGCGGTCGGCAGCGAAGTGCCATATCGCCGCACCGATCTGCTTGGCCGGCCGCTGCTGGTGAACTTCTGGGCGAGCTGGTGCGCCGGCTGTCGCATCGAACATCCGTTCCTGATGGAGCTGTCGCGTCGCGGCGTCGAGATTGTCGGCATCGACTACAAGGACACAGACGCCGATGGCCTGGCGTGGTTGCAGCAGCACGGCAATCCGTATCGCAGCCTCGTGGCCGACACGCAGGGCACGGCTGGACTCGACTGGGGCGTCTACGGCGTACCGGAAACCTATGTGCTCGATGCTGCGGGCAACATCATCTACAAGCACATCGGTCCGCTCGATCCCAAGACCTGGGAAACCACGATCGCACCGATGATGCAGGAACGTGAGGGGTGAGGCGTGAGGGGTGAGGCGAAGAAGCGGGTTGGTTTGCGCGTGGCGGCGGTGGTCGTGGCCCTGCTTGCTTCAATGGCTGCGTTTGCCGCAAGCAATGAGGCCGCGCCTCACGCCTCGCCCCTCACCCCTCACGACGAAGAGCGCTACCAGGTGCTGGTCAACGAATTGCGCTGCCTGGTCTGCCAGAACCAGACGATTGCCGATTCCAACGCGCCGCTGGCCGCGGACCTGCGCAACAAGGTGCGCGAGCAACTCGTCGCCGGTCGCAGCAACGCTGAAATCTACGACTTTGTGACCGAGCGCTACGGCGATTTCGTGCTGTACCGACCGCCGGTGCGCGCATCGACCTGGCTGCTGTGGTTCGGTCCCTTTGTGCTGCTGGCCTTCGGTCTGCTGCTCGCCGTGCTGATGGCGCGTCGTCGTGCAGCGCAGGCTCCGCGCGGCGCCGCTGTCGATGGCGAGCGCCTGCGCAAATTGCTGGACGAGGAATCCTGATGACTGAGTTGCTGATGGCCGGCATTGCCGTGCTGGCGATTGGACTTGCACTGTGGCCACTGTGGGCGCGCGCGCCGAAGCAGGGCCTGCAGCGCCGCACGCTCAACGTCGCCGGCTACCGCACGCGCCTGCAGGAACTGGAGATCGAACAGCAGGTCGGTACGATCACGGAAGAGGCCGCGCAGCCTTTGCGTGATGAGGCAGCGGCGCGTTTGCTCGCCGATGCCGACGCCTCAGCCAGCGATGAACGCGATGTTGCTGCTGCAGAGTCGCCGCGTTCCTGGATCGTTTTCGCGATCGGTGCGTGCCTGATCATTGCTTTGAGTGTCAGCGGCTATCTGCTCAGCAGTAGCCGTCAGCAGGCCGACTGGATCGCCCAGGCCGCCAAGGACCCCCAGGCTGCGCAGAAGCTCGCGGTCGAGAGCATGGTGCAGCGCCTCGAGACACGTCTCGAAGCCGAACCCAATGACGGCGAGGGTTGGGCGATGCTCGGTCGCTCGTACTACGTCACGGGACGCTTTGCCGACTCCGCCGGTGCCTATGAGCGCGCCAATCGTCTGCGCAGTGCCTCGCCCGATCCGGACCTGCTCGCCGACGAAGGCGAGGTCCGCGTGCTGTTGCAGGATCACGATCTGCGCGGTCTTCCGCGTGAACTGTTCGAACGCGCGCTGGCGATTGATCCGGGTCATCCCAAGGCGCTGTGGTATGGCGGTCTCGCGGCAGCCCAGGCCGGCGAGTACAGCCTCGCCGTCGATCGCTGGCTGATCCTGCGCAAGGGCGATCTGCCGGAAAACTTCCGCGCCTCGCTCGATGAGCGCCTCAAGGAGCTCGCGCAGCTTGCCGGGCGCGAAATCAAGCTTGATGCGATTGCTGTGGCACCCGATTCCGAAGCGCATGGCACCGACGAAACAGTGGCTGCAGCCGCGGGCGAGGGCCTTGTGCTCGACGTCAGCATCGTGCCCGACCTGGCCGGTTCGGTCGGAGCCAGCGATACGCTATTCGTCGTTGCGCGTCGTCCGGATGCGCCAGGCCCGCCGCTGGCGGTGCGTCGCCTCAGCGCGAGCAGCCTGCCAGCGCAGATCACGCTGGACGACAGCAACGCGATGGCGCCGAACATCAAGCTGTCGTCGTCGGATCGCTGGGACATCATCGCGCGCGTCAGCCGCTCAGGCACCGCGCAGGCGCAGTCTGGCGATCTCGAAGGTCGCCTGACGGTGAGCCGTGATCAGGCGCAGTCGCCGATCAAGCTCGTCATCGCCACGCGTGTGCCATAGGGCCTGTTAACACTAATTGGATCGCCGCGGCGGAGATCGTTTTGTCGCAGCGCAAGGATGGAGGAACGTGATGTACTCGTTGTACATGAGTGACGACAGACGCCGCGCTGCGGCAAAACGGTCCCGCCCCGAAGGGGTGCCCCCGGATTTGCGGCTATGCGGCGTTGCGCGTCGCTCATGTGCAGTGAGCACACTTCGCTCCTTGCGCCTTGCCTGGCCGCAAATCCGGGGGCACCGCGACGACCCAATTAGTGTTAACAGGCCCTGCCCCGAATTCGTCCATTGAGAGTGTTGCCATGACCCAGGTCCTGAACCAGATTCCCGATGCGCAGAAACTGATGCTGAAAGCGGCCGGAACGCTGATGCGCCGTCCCAAGGGCCGGCCCGCGCTACCGGAGCTGGCGGTGCAGGTCAGCGACGTCGGAGCCGATGCCAAGCACCTCGCGGCCTATGCCGAGGTCTGCGGGTTTCAGAACATCGAGCAGCTTCCGATCACGTTCCCGCACGTGATGGCCGGTGCGCTGCATCTGCACCTGATGACGCAGAAGTCGTTCCCGTTTCCGATGCTCGGTCTCGTGCACATCCGCAACGAGATCCGCCAGCTACGTCCGTTGGGTGCGAATGAGCGCTTCGATCTGCACGTGCGCATCGGCGAGTCGCGCGACGTGCGGCAGGGCATCGAGTTCGACCTGCAGACCGAGGCGCGCATCGGCGATGCCGCGATCTGGAGCGAAACCAGCACGATCCTGCATCGCATGCCCGGCCCCAAGGGCGGTGCGACCCAGCGTCCCACGCCGGAGCCGGCAACCCTGGCCGACTACCGCCAGTTCAATGCGCCGACCGACATCGGTCGCCGCTATGCCAGCGTCGGCCTCGACTACAACCCGATCCATCTGTCACCGATCCCGGCCAAGCTGTTCGGCTTCAAGCGTCATATCGCCCATGGCATGTGGTCGATGGCGCGCTGCGCCGCCCTGCTGGAGCAGGAACTGGGCACGGCGCCGACTGCGCTGAAGGTCCAGTTCAAGCAGCCGCTGTTCCTGCCCGGACGGGTGGCGCTGAAGTTCGAGCAGGCCGGAAACACATTGCGCTTCGCACTGCTGTCGACCAGTTCGAGCAAGACCCATCTGGGTGGCGAATTGTCCTGAGCCGGGCTTAGCCCATTTGCAGGGCTACGCTGCCGCGTTTTGCAGGCACACTGCTAGACTAAACAACCCAGAACATCAGCGAGGAACTATGCGCATCCGCAAAGCAGTTTTCCCGGTCGCGGGATTGGGTACCCGGTTCCTGCCGGCGACCAAGGCCAGTGCCAAGGAGATGCTGCCGATCGTCGACAAGCCCCTGATCCAGTACGCGGTTCAGGAGGCGATCAGTGCGGGTGCCCAGGAGCTGATCTTCATCACCGGCCGTTCGAAGAATTCCATCATGGATCACTTC
>CAZDPA010000107.1:10293-14257 GCA_964507195.1 uncultured Salinisphaerales bacterium
GCCTATGAGCTGGAAGCCGAACTCGCCGCGCGCCAGAAGACCAAGCTGCTGGAACTGGTGCAGGACATCGTTCCGGCAGGCGTGACCTGCATCTTCATCCGCCAGGCCGAAGCGCTCGGTCTGGGCCACGCCGTGCTGTGCGCGTGGCCGGCGGTTGGCGACGAGGATTTCTATGTGATCCTTGCCGACGATCTCATCGATGGCCGCCTGCAGCCGGCGTTGGCGCAGATGCATCGTGTGTACCAGCAATACGGCACCAGCGTGCTCGCGGTGCAGCGTGTGCCCAAGTCGGAAACCGGCAGCTACGGCATCGTCGAGACCCAGCCGGTCGGTCCGGGGCTGTCGGAAATCCGCCGCATGGTCGAAAAACCCAAGCCGGAAGAAGCTGCCAGCGATCTTGCCGTGGTCGGTCGCTACATTCTGACCCCGCGCATCTTCAAGCTGCTGGAGCGTACCCAGCGCGGCGCCGGTGGCGAAATCCAGCTGACTGATGCGATCAGTGCAATGCTGCAGGAGCAGACTGTGCTGGCGTATGAATTTGAAGGTACGCGCTACGACTGCGGCTCCAAGCTCGGTTATCTGCGCGCGAACGTCGAGTATGGACTCAAGCATCCGGAACTGGCCGAAGATTTTCGCGCTTATCTGGAATGCCTGACCAGCGACTGGAAATCGGGCGCGAAGAAGCCAAAGGCGTAGTCTTCGACACACAGGCGTACGAGGCGGCAGCAGCGGCAAAGCGGCGGACGGGACGGACATGACGACCAGCAAGTACCAGAGTTTCATCGAGTCTTCTTCGATTCAGGGCGCCAATGCGCCCTACGTGGAGGCGTTCTACGAACAGTTTCTGGAAGACCCGGAATCGGTTGATCCGAGCTGGCGCGCCTACTTCCGCTCGGTACAGGACCAGAATGCGCCGCGCGAGACCGCGCACAGCGACGTCGTTGCGCGCTTCGAGCGCCTGGCCCGCGAACCGCGCCGCGTTGTGGCCGCCGAAGCCGGCTTCGATGCCCGTGCTGCAGAAAAGCAGGCCGGCGTACTGCGTCTGATCAACTATTACCGCGTACGTGGTCATCAGGCGGCGAAGCTCGATCCATTGGGCCTTGCCCCGGTTGCGCAGGTGCCTGACCTCGACCCGGCCTTCCATGGTCTCGGTGCCGAGGACATGGATACGGTGTTCAATGTCGGCTCGCTGGCCTCGGCCGTGGACCGCCTGCCGTTGCGCGAAATCATCCGCATCATGCGCGCGGTGTACACCGACACCATCGGTGTCGAGTACATGTATCTGACCGAGACCGCCGAGAAGCGCTGGATCCAGAAGCGCCTGGAACCGATGGCGTTCCAGCCCAAGCTCTCGGTGGAGCGCAAGCTCGAAGTGCTGCGCCAGCTCGTTGCTGCCGAAGGCCTCGAACGCTACCTGCACAAGAAGTACGTCGGCCAGAAGCGCTTCTCGCTGGAAGGTGGCGATGCGCTGATTCCGGCGATGGATGAAGTGCTGCACGCCTGCGCTGCACGAGGCGTCGATGAAATCGTCATCGGCATGGCCCACCGCGGTCGTCTCAATGTGCTGGTCAACATTCTCGGCAAGTCGCCAAAGGCCTTGTTTGCCGAATTCGAAGGCAAGTACGCCGAAGACACGCTGAAGAAAGCCGGCGACGTCAAATACCACATGGGTGTGTCGACCGACGTCGAAGTCGCCGGCAAGCGCCTGCATCTGGTGCTTGCGTTCAATCCCTCGCATCTGGAAATCGTCAATCCGGTCGTCGAAGGCTCGGTCAAGGCGCGCCAGGTCATGCGCGACGACGAGGTCGGCCAGAAGATCGTGCCGCTGCTGATTCACGGCGATGCTGCGTTCGCCGGGCAGGGCGTGGTGATGGAAACCCTGCAGTTATCCGAGGCCAAGGGCTACAGTACCGGCGGCACGATTCACATCATCGTCAACAATCAGATCGGCTTCACCACGCCCAATCCGATCGAAGCGCAGAGCGGCAAGGAGGGGCGCACCTCGCGCTACTGCACCGACCTCGCGAAGATGCTGGAGTCGCCGGTGTTCCACGTCAACGGCGACGATCCGGAAGCGGTCGCGTTCGTGACGCATGTGGCGATGGATTTCCGCAATGAGTTCCACAAGGACGTCATCGTCGACATCTGCTGTTATCGGCGCTGGGGTCATAACGAGGCTGACGAACCGTCGGTGACGTCGCCGAAAATGTACGAGGCGATCAAGGCGCATCCGACGCCGCTGACCGTCTATGCGCGCAAGCTCGAAGAGGAAGGTGCGCTGGCCAAGGGCGAAGTCGACAATCTCACACAGCGTTATCGTGATGGTCTCGATCAGGGCGAGAACATCGCGCGCAACACGCTCGGCCTGGTCGGCAACAAGCACACGGTGGACTGGCGCAAGTACAGCTCAGGCACCTGGGACAGCGTCATCGACACGACGGTCAGCCCGGATGCACTGAAGACGTTGGCGGGCAAGTTGCTTGCGCTGCCGGAAGGTTTCGCCTTGCATCCGCGCGTGCAGAAGATCTACGAAGACCGCACCAAGATGGCGGCCGGTGATCTGCCGCTGGACTGGGGCTACGCCGAGACCATGGCCTACGGCAGCCTTGTCAACGAAGGTTTCACGGTGCGTCTGTCCGGTCAGGATGCGCGTCGTGGCACCTTCTTCCACCGTCATGCGACGGTGCATGATGTTCAAACCGGTGCGCGCCATACGCCGCTGCGTCATCTGGCGGCGGAGCGCTCGCGCTTTGTCGTCAATGACACCTTGCTGTCGGAAGTCGGCGTGCTCGGCTTCGAGTACGGCTATTCGACGACCGATCCGGAAACCCTGGTGATCTGGGAAGCACAGTTCGGCGACTTCGCCAATGGCGCGCAGGTGCTGTTCGATCAGTTCATCGCCAGCGGCTTCGCCAAGTGGGGCCGTCTCTGCGGCCTCGTGACTTTCCTGCCGCACGGTTACGAAGGCCAGGGCCCTGAGCATTCGTCTGCACGTCCCGAACGCTATCTGCAGCTCTGCGCGGAGAACAACCAGCAGGTGTGCATCCCATCGACGCCGGCGCAGATGTTCCACATGCTGCGCCGTCAGATGAAGCGTGCGCTGCGTCTGCCCCTGATCGTGATGACGCCGAAGTCATTGCTGCGCCATCCGCTGTCGGTGTCGAGCCTCAGCGATTTGACTCACGGAGCGTTCCAGCCGGTGCTGCAGGAAGTCGACGCGCTCGATGCCGCGAAGGTCAGGCGCGTCGTGTTCTGCGCTGGCAAGGTTTACTTCGATCTGTATCAGGCGCGCCAGCAGGCAAAGATCACGGACGTTGCACTGGTTCGTATCGAGCAGCTGTATCCGTTCCCGCGCGAAGGCTATGAAGCCGCGCTGGATGCCTTCCCGAATGCCAAGGAAGTGCTGTGGTGCCAGGAAGAGCCGGAGAATCAGGGCGCCTGGTATCAGATCAAGCATCGCCTTGAAGCCTATCTGCGGCCGAAGCAGCAGATGATGTACGCCACGCGCAAGGGCTCGGCAACAACGGCGGTGGGCTATCTCAAGGTGCATCAGGCACAACAGGAAGAACTGATGCGCGAGGCGCTGACCGGCGGCAGACTCAAATAGCGGAACCTCTCAGGATCAGGACGCCGGAGTGATGCCATGAGCGCACTCCGATCGACACGCAAGAATTCAGAACGAGCGAGACACGGAGCACCCATGGCGATCGAAATCAAAGTCCCCCAACTGCCGGAATCGGTATCATCGGCAACCGTCGCGGCCTGGCACGTCAAGGCCGGCGACGCGGTCGGGCGTGAGCAGAATCTGGCGGACCTCGAGACCGACAAGGTCGTGCTCGAAGTGCCGGCACCGGAAGGTGGCGTGCTCAAGGAAATCCGGGTCCAGGCCGGCGCCACGGTCAAGTCCGGCGACATTCTCGGCATCATCGAAGTCGGTGCCGCTTCGGCCGCCGCGAGCCAGCCG
>CAZDPA010000108.1:0-10250 GCA_964507195.1 uncultured Salinisphaerales bacterium
ATTTATGGGGCTGCTAGCTCAATTGGTAGAGCAGCTGACTCTTAATCAGTAGGTTCCCCGTTCGAGTCGGGGGCAGCCCACCATAAATCTGTGACATACAAGGCCCGGGATTTTCCGGGCTTTGTCGCTTGTGCACTCGAAAAAGAGGACAAGGAAACATGCTTCAGCAGATTCGTGACCGTACTTCGGGCCTCGTCGCGGGCTTCATCGTGGCACTGTTGGTCGTTCCGTTCGCCTTCTTCGGTATCGACAGTTTCCAGGGCGGTGGCGGCGATCCGGTTGTCGCCAAGGTGGGCGACCAGAAGATTCACGATTCGCAGTTCCGTCGCCAGTTCGATCAGCGCTACCAGCAGCTGGTGCAGCTGATGGGGGAGAACTTCCGCGCCGACATGTTCGACCAGAAGCGCCTGCGCACCTCGGTGCTGAACGACATGACGCAGGAAACCATGCTGCGTCAGTACACCGAAGCCGAAGGCTACGTCGCGGACGACGCCACACTGTTCAAGACGATCTCGGCCGAGCAGGCCTTCCAGCGCGATGGCAAGTTCAATACCGAGGCCTATCGCGAAGCGCTGGACCGCGTTGGCCTGACCCCGGATCGCTACGAGTCGCAGCTGCGTGACAGCGTCGAGATGAACCAGATGCGCAGCGCGATCGTCGACACTGCGTTTGCGGCCGACGTCGAAGTGCAGCAGATGGTGCGTCTGATGAACGAGACGCGCACGCTGCAGTACGCGATGTTCGAACTGGCGCGCTACCGTGATCGCGTTACCGTGACGGACGAGCAGATCCAGGCCCGTTACGACGAAACCAAGGCCCAGTACATGGCACCGGAACGCATCAAGCTGGCCTATGTCGAGCTGGCCCTCGACAGCCTGCCGGAAGCGGCGACGCCGGCTGATGATGTCCTCAAGGTGCTCTACGAAGCCGAAAAGGCCGGTCGTTTCACGACTCAGGAAGAGCGCAAGGCCAGCCACATCCTGATCAGCTTCGGTGCTGACAAGGAAGCCGCCAAGGCCAAGGCGGAAAGCATTGCCAAGCAGCTCGCAGCCGGCGGGGATTTCGCCAGGCTCGCGGCTGAGAACTCGGAAGATCCGGGCTCCAAGGGCGCGGGTGGCGACCTCGGCTGGGTGCGACGCGGCCAGATGGTCAAGACCTTTGAAGACTCGCTGTTCGGGCTCAAGGAAAAGCAGATCAGCGAGCCGGTCGAGTCCGAGTTCGGCTGGCACATCATCAAGCTCGATGCGCTCAAGGCTTCGACCGTGCGCGCGCTTGAAGAGCCGGAGGTCAGGCAGGAACTGACCACGCTGTTCCAGAACCGCGAGCGCCAGACCCGCTTCCAGGAGAAGTCCGACCAGCTCGAACAGCTGGCTTTCGAGAATACCGCGTCGCTCGATCCGGTTGCCGAGGCGCTGCAGCTCAAGGTCGAAACCACCGATTGGTTCGTCCGTGGTGGCCAGGGCACCGGTATCGCCGCCAACCCGGCCGTAGTTGCCGCAGCGTTCTCGACTGAAGTGCTCAAGGATGGCGAAAACAGCAAGCCGTTGGCCGTCGGCGACAATCGCATTGCCGTCATCCGCAAGGCCGAATACGAAGCGCCGCGGCAGAAGGCGCTGGACGAAGTGAAGGATGTCGTGCGCAGCGCGCTGGTCGATGAGGCGGCACGCAAGCTGATCGCACAGGAAGCAACGGAAGTGCTCAATGCCGTGCGCGGCGGCACCGATTTCCAGGAAATCGTCAGCGCCAAAGGCGGCGAACTGCGCAATCCGGGTGCGATCCGTCGCGATGACAAGAGTGTCGTCGGCAAGGTGCTGAGTGCCGCCTTCAAGCTTGCGCGTCCGGCCGAAGGCAAGGCGACCTACGGCGAGGCTGAGCTCGATGACGGCGGTCGCGCGGTGATTGCATTCAGCGCGTTCGAGTCGCCGGAACTGCCGAGCACCATCGTCGAAGCGCAGCGTAACCGGCTCAAGCAGCTTGCCGCCGGTGCTGAATTCAACGCCTACATGAAGCAGATCGAGGGCGAGATTGGCATCGAACTGATGCTGCCGGATGAAGACGCCGCGCCGGTTTCGCCGGAAGGCTAAGCCGGGCACGATGGCCGATCTGCGGATCGGTCATTGGCAGTAACGAAGCCGTTCGTGGTTCAATCGAACCCGAACGGCTTTTTTGTTTCTGAAAGAAAAAACGACGCGTATGAAATTGCACTGGCAAATTGTCATAGCGCTGGTCGCGGCAGCCGTCGCGGGACAGTGGTTCGGTAACGTCGCATGGTTCGTCGACAGCGTGAGCTTCGTCGGCACGATGTTCCTCAATGCGCTGCGCATGCTGATCGTGCCCCTGATCGTGGCCGCAATCATCTGCGGACTCGCCGGTGCCGGCGATGGCCGCACCCTGGGGCGATTGGGACGCTGGACACTCGCGTTCTACATGGGCACTGGCCTGCTCGCGATCCTCGTCGGGCTTGCAATGGTCCATCTGTTCTCGCCGGGTATCATCGATGGTCGGCCAGCCGCGGTGCTGCTCGGCCTGGCGGCGGATACCGAGCAGGTGCTTGCCGGCGTCAAGGAGCGCAGCGGCGGTGATCTCGTCGCCGTGCTGCAGCGTCTGATTCCGTCGAATCCGATCAATGCAGCGGCCGAGGGCGACATGCTCGGCCTCGTGACCTTCGCATTGCTGTTCAGTTGGGCATTGACGCGCTTACCGGAAGCAGTGCGCAAGTCGCAGCGCGAATTCTGGGAAGGTGTCTACCAGGCCATGTTGCAGATTGCCGATCTGGTGATGCGCTTTGCGCCTATCGGTGTATTCGCACTGGTATCGGGCGTCGTCGCCAAAACCGGCGCTGCGGCGGTCAAGCCGCTCGCACTGTTCTTCGCCGCGGTGATCTGTGGTCTGCTGGTTCACGCAGTGGTGACGTTGCCGCTGGTGCTCAGGCTGATTGCCCGGGTATCGCCGATCGCGCACTTTCGCGCGGTGACACCGGCGCTGCTGACCGCGTTCTCGACCAGTTCTTCAGCCGCGACGCTGCCGCTGACGCTGAGCTGCCTGCGCGAGCGCGCCGGCGTGTCGGAGCGCGTGACCGGTTTCGTGCTGCCGATCGGTGCCAACGTCAACACCGACGGCACTGCCCTCTACGAGTGTGCGGCGGCGCTGTTCATCGCGCAGGCCTATGGCCTCGATCTGAGCTTCGCCACGCAGTTCACGATCGTGCTGATGGCGCTCGTGACGTCGGTTGGCGTGGCGGGTATTCCATCGGCGAGTCTGGTCGCGATTGCGCTGATTCTCAGCGCGGTCGGGCTGCCGCTCGAAGGCGTGGGCCTGATTCTCGCCGTCGACCGCATACTCGACATGTGCCGCACGGCGGTCAACGTGCTCGGTGATACGGTCGCGACGGTGACCGTCGCAAGGATGGACGGCGAGAAGGTGCTGGGCGCTACCTGACTCGCCGCCGTCCGACCGCAGTTACTCGCCGCTCATGCCCATGATGTTGTAGCCGGCGTCGACATAAAGAATCTCGCCGGTGATGCCGGAGGCAAGGTCGGATGACAGGAAGGCCGCGGCATTGCCGACTTCCTCGATCGATACATTGCGCTTGAGCGGTGACGCCGCTTCGGCCTTCGACAGCATGCCGCGGAAGCCGGTGATGCCGGCGGCGGCGAGGGTCTTGATCGGGCCCGCCGAGATGCCGTTGACGCGGACACCGTCCTCGCCGAGGTCAGCCGCCATGAAGCGTACGTTGGCTTCGAGCGAAGCCTTGGCCGGGCCCATGACGTTGTACATCGGTACCGCACGCACCGCGCCCAGATAGGTCAGTGTCAGCAGCGAGGCCTTGCGCCCGAGCATCAGCGGTTTCGCGGCCTTGCCGAGTGCGGCGAAGGAATAGCTGGAAATGTCGTGGGCAATGCGGGAGCCTTCGCGCGTGACCGCATCGAGGTAGCGGCCCTGCAATTGTTCGCGCGGCGCGAAGCCGATCGAGTGGATCAGCACGTCGAGTCCGCCCCAGGCTTTCTGCAGCTCGCTCATGACCTCGGCAATCTGCGCATCCTCGACGACATCCAGCGGCAGGACGATCTTGCTGCCGCAGCTGGCGGCGAATTCCTCGACGCGCGACTTCAGCCGTTCGCCCTGGTAGGTGAACGCCAGCTCCGCACCTTCACGCTTGAAGGCTTCGGCGATGCCGGTGGCGATGGAGCGGTCGCTGGCGACACCGGTGATCAGCGCCTTCTTGCCGGATAGAAAACCCATGTGACTGTCCTGCTCGTTCTTGGAGGGGAGCCCAATGATAAACGGGGTGAGCTTTGCAGGCTCACCCCGTTCGGTTTGCGACAGCTTTTCCGTCCCTGCGCTGCGACTTCCTACGACGGCAGGAAGTTGATCGGGTAGTTCGGATAGGTGTACGCCGGCACGTTCTTGGGGCCGAAGTTCATCAGCATCACGCGCTGGACGATCTTGCGTTCGAGGTCGGGGTCGTTGAACGTGCTCGACACGACCGAGCAGGCGGTGACCGAGCCGTTCGGCGCGATCGTCAGGCTGATGACGATCTTGCCGGCGCCGAGGTTCGGATTGTCGCGCGCCGCGCGGTTGTAGATCGACGTGATCGCACCCTTGTTGCGGTCGAACACCAGCTGGATTTCCTCCAGCGTACGCCCGGCCAGCAGCTTGTCACCCGATTGTCCCGGGCGCGTCTTGTCCGGCCCGGCGCCGATCGGACTTTCGACCGTCGTCGTGCGCCGCTGGCCCAGACCGACACCGGCCTGCGAGCGGCGCGTATCCGAGGTACCGACATCGCCAATGCCGCCTGACGACGCTGCTGCCGATTGCGCTATCGCTTCGGACGAGCCCCCTGATGCACCGGTACCGGCCTGCGCGGTGACGATGCCCGTGGTCAGCGGCCGCGAGGCATCGAAGCCCTGCATCGACGGATCACGCAACGCAGCGAGCTGGTCGGCCATCGCCATGACGCCGGCACGCTGGGCGACTTTGCGTGCGGCCTCCTTGCGTTCAACTTCAGTCGGCACCGGCGGCGGTATCACGACTTCGCGCGGCTTTTCCTGAGGCTTCGGCGATTCGACCGGCTTGGGTTTTTCCGGCTCGGGCTCCTCCTCTTCCGCAGGAGCAGGTTCTTCAACCTGCTCCGCAGGGGCAGCTTCAGGCACCAGGCTGACGACGCGCTGTTCGAGTGTGTCGCCGCCGCCGCGCTGCAGGCCCTGCAGCTTGAGCAAGGGGATGATGATCGCCAGGATCAGGAACGGGATCAGCAAAGACAGCACGGTGCGGCGGAAACGGCGGTCCGCGTTCTCGCCCAGCTCCCAGCCGTCGAGCCCAACAATGAGCGCGCTCAAGGCTGGTCCCCCGATCCCATCGATGATTCCTTCTGGATCACGGCCAGCGAGATGCTCGCAAAACGCGCTTCAGTGCAGGTGGCGATGATCTTCTTCAGCAGGTGATACGGGATCGCCTTGTCCGCCATGATGTTGATCTCGCCACGCGTCAGCTGCCCGGCCTGGCCTTCGATCTGCATCAGCGGTACCAGCTGTAGATCCGTCTTGAGCGCGGCCAGCGACGGTGTCGTCGAGTTCAGCGCATCAACCGTCAGCATCACGCGGCGCTGGTCGACGAGGATGTCTTCCTTGGTCACGAGCACGACAACAGTCTGACGCGGCTCCTCTTCGGCGGCACTCTCCGGCAGCTTGAGCGCCTGCGGGCTTGGCAATACCTGCACGACAAGGGCATTGACCAGCAGATAGAACACCAGGATCGCGAAGATGTCGATCAGCGAAACGATGTTGATCTCGACATGCCGCTCGCGACGCTGCTCGCGCAGTTTGCGACGGTCGCTGCGGTTGCCGCCCATCATGGCGCGGCTCCGGCAAGCGCTGCAGCATCACCGATCGAGATCTGCGGGAACAACTCGCGCTGCATGTCGCCAGCCAGCGCCAACGGTGCGAGGCGCGTCGCGTCCATTACCTGGATCACGTTGTCGTAGGGGATTTCCGGTTCGAACAGCAGCGTGACGCTCTTCTCTTCGGGCGCAGTGCGCTTGACCTGTACCAGCAGCTCGGACAGTGCGTCGATGTCGTAGCCCGACGTCTTGTTCTCGATGCGCTTGAGCACGCCGCGGCTGTCGGACACGGTGATGCCGGAGCTGCGCATCGTGATCGTCAGCTGCAGCGGGATCTTGTCCTGCTCCGGCGGCGGCGCGGTTTGATCCGGCGATGGCAGGTTCAGGCTGATGATGTTGAGGCGCGCAGCCGAGATCGACGAGCTGACGAGGAGGAAGAACACCAGCACCGCAAACACGTCAATCAGCGAGACGATGTTCAGATGCGTGGTCTTGCCACGCATCCTCGCATGACGCTGGAGTCGCCGGGATCGGCGGGAAGAACTCATGGATCGTGATTCCCGACGATTAGCTGCGGTTGCATACCGCGCTGACAAACTTCGAGCAGACCGCTTCGAGCTTGTCGATCATTTCCGTTGTGCGGCTCTGCAGATACGAGTGCAGCAGCAGGGCCGGGATAGCGACCATCAGGCCGAAGGCCGTGCAGTTCATGGCTTCCGAGATGGCGGCCGAGAGCAGGTCGGCTTTCTCTGCCGGGTCAGCGGCGCCGAGCGCGGCGAATGCGCTGATCAGGCCGAGTACCGTGCCGAGCAGGCCGAACAGCACGGAGGCGTTCGAGAACGTGCCAAGGTAGTGCGTGCGCTTTTCGATCGCCGGCAGGACTTCCATCAAGCCTTCTTCGGTCGCGATCTCGACTTCGCTGCGACGCTTGTCGGTGCGCGCCTGCGCAATGCCGTTGCCGAGGATGCGGCCGATGGCAGTATCCGAGTCGGCGGTGAGGCGGCCGACGGCGGCGAAGTCGCCACTGGCGAGCAGCGGGCCGGCTTCCTTCCACAGGCGGCCGTTCTCGCGCTCCAGGCGGCTGAAAAAGCGCCAGCGCTCGATCGCAATGGCCAGCGTCAGAACGCCCACGAGCGCAATCGGATACATGAAGAAGCCGCCTTTCTGGAAGAAGCTAAGGACGGTAGTAAAGAACTCCATGGGGTGACCTCGGTGAAGAATGAATGTGTAGTGGAAAGAATCGTAAGACGAAAAGCTCAGCGTTCGAGCGGCGTAACCGAACCCTTCTGCTTCAGGGCATTGCTCAATGCCGTGTGGTACTCGATCTGACGCAGGAACACGTCTTCGTCGAGCGGGACCAGTTTTTCTTGCAGCAAACGTGCCGGACGATCGAGATCGTCCTCAGCGCGCGAATCACGCCAGGGCATGATGTACAGGCCGATCGGCGATTCACGCTCGCCGATGATCGTGGTTCCGCTGCTGGGTGCGACCGGCTGTCTGGACGGGGCGGCGGGAATATCGGGGATGCGGTTCCCGATGGCCGGCTGCTCGTCCTGCGCCGACGCGGGGCTGCCCGGCAGCAGGGCGCCTAGTGTAATTGCGGCTACCGCAATCAGGCGAACGGATTTCATGGAGTCTGCTCGATTTTGGGTGCCGCCCCCGGTGCCGGGGCGGCAGGAGCGGGCGCCTTGGCGGCCTCGGTGGCCTCGATTTCGGCGACCCAGGCCATGACGCGCAGGTCGTCGGCATGGCCGGCCTGCTGGTAGGCCTTGTAGTGCTCCAGCGCGCTGACAGGCTGTTTCATATGTGCGTCCAGCAAGACCCCGAGGTTGTAGTGCGCCAAGGCGTAGTCTGGATCGATTTTCAGCGCCTTCTCATACGAGAGGCGTGAGCGGTTCAGGTCGCCGGTTTCGCGGTAGAGGATGCCCAGCCAGTTGAAGGCGATCTTGTTGCCGTCGTTGAGGGTCGCTGCCTTGAGCAGGGCGTTGATCGCCAGATCGCGGCGGTTCGACCTGGCGTAGATGATGCCCAGATTGGTCCAGGGGCCGGAATGATCCGGGAAGTCCGTGGTGAGTGATGTCAGCGCCTCTTCGGCCTCGGCCACCTGGTTCTGCTTCTGCAGGGCCAGCGCGGCGGCAAAGCGGGCCTTGGGGTCGCCCTTGTCCGGCACAGCAGCGACCGGTCCGCCCGGCTGCTCGGGGGCTTCCGGGCGCGACTTGATCATGCCGCAGGCGGCAAGGCTCAGGCACACGGCCAGCAGGCCAACGTGTTTGCCGATCCTGCTTGCGGTGAGTCTGCTTGTCATGGCCATCGTCGGTAAATCAATCGAGCAGTTCATAACGATCTTCTCCCTGCTCGCGCTTGCCGTATTTCGCCGGTGAGATCTGTGCCAGCGCCTTGGCGCTGTTGGCGATCCATTCGTCGTAGGTGCCGTTCTTCAGGCGTCGCAGATTCGTTTCGTGCGCTTCAATGGCCTGCTCTTCGAACGGATACGCCTGTTCCTCAAGCAGCAGGTTGTACTGCTCAAGCTCAAGCTCGCCGAGCTTGCGCGGACGTTCGGAGTCGAGCAGCGCGCGACCGAAGGTCTGATACACCATGCCCAGTTCGTAGGTCGCGGCGGTCGTGGTATCGGCAAAGCCGAAGGCTGCCGCACTGCCGAGCCAGCGGATGGCTTCCTGCATTGCTGTCTTGCGCGCCGGCAGGCTTTTCTCGATCGGCAGGGTCAGGCGCAGCTTGCTGGCATCGGCAGCGGCCATGCGGCCGAGTTCGAGACTGGACTTGGCCGCCAATGCCTGCGATTGCTGTGTGCGTTCGGCACCGGCCCCGGCATCGGTTGCGACCAGCTCGCCGAGCCAACGCTTGAGTGCCGGCGTGTCGCCACGCTTGCGCGCGAACTCGACCAGCTTGCCGCGGGCTTCGGTCGTGCGCTCGAGCGGACGCGGGAAGGCTTCGACGTAGTCGATATAGGCCAGCTCGGCTTCACCGGTGGACTTGCCGTCATCGAACAACGTCGCGGCGAGCCAGGCCGCTTCGCGGCGGACGTCAAGGGTTTCGGTCGTGCGTGCGCCAATGCGCTTGAACGCGCGCGCGGCGTCGATCGGCTTGTTGTCACGCTGATAGGCAACGGCGAGCTTCTTGTCGACGTCAGCTTCCAGCGCATGGCCCGGGAACAGCGTGCGGAAGCTTTCGAGCACGCGTGCTGCGCCCGCCCAGTCCTCGAGCGCAATCAGGGCTGCTGCCCCGTCGTACTCGGAGGTCGCACGGATCGACGCCTGCGGCGTGATCTGGCCGACGCGCAGGAAATGCATCGCAGCGGTCTTGTAGTCCTTGGCATCGCGAGCGGCTTCACCCTGCTTGTAAATCGACGCAGCGAGCTGTTCGACGATCTCTCCGCGTTCTGCGGCGTTGGGTGGTGTCAGTTTGAGTTCTTCGCTGAACGCACGTTCGGCTTCGACGTAGCGCTTCTGCGTGAATTCGGAGTCGCCGGTCACGCTCCAGGCAATGCGCCGCAGTGAAGCGTCGACGGTCGGGCCGCCGGTGAGCACGCGTTCGGAGGTCTTGATCGCTTCGTCGTAGGCCTTGAGTTCGTACAGGTCCAGCGCCGCCTGCGTCAGCACCTGGAACTTCTGCGGGTGCGTAGCGAAAGTGTCAGCCAGCTTGATGCCGGCATCGATCGCCAGTCGCAGGCCAGCCGGACGCAGACTCGGGTTCGCGTTCTTGGCGTTCAGCTGGTAGGCCAGGACAGAAGCATGAGCCGCTTCACCCGAGCGCGGATGCGCCGGATAGTCGTACGCGAGCCGCGCGTATTCCTGCGCGGCTTCCTGAGTCTTGCCGCCGTCGAGCAGGCTGTCGCCGAGCAGGAAGTTGATCTCGATACGCTGCGGATCTTCCGGATACAGGTCGAGGATGCGGCGATACCAGTCGGCAGCAACGAGGAATTCGGCCTGGTTCTTCAGCTTGTCCTGCTGCGCCTTGGCATGATGGTGGCGTGCGAGATCGTTCAGATGCGCGCGCAGCTCGGTCATCACGCCGGCAGTTGCCGGCTTGCCGTTCCAGTACGCTGCGCTCGGATCGTAGGTCCTGGCATAGCGTTCCTTCTCGGCAATCACCAGATCCGAGAAGCCGCCCTGCAGATACGCGCCGATCACGCGCGACTGGAATGACGGTGCCAGCGACGAGGTCGGATAACGCTGCAGGAAGGCGGCATAGGCACCGGCGGCGTCGGTATAGCGTTCCTTGTCGAGGAAGGACTCACCGAGTGCGGCGTAGAGCAGTGGTGTAAAGCGCGGATCGCTGCGCGCGGCGAGATACTCGCTCAGTGCCGGGCCACCGCCGAGCTGTGCAAGCGACAGCGTGATCACACGCAGCGCGTCGCGAACCATATCGTTCTTGGCCTTGTTGACGACTGACA
>CAZDPA010000108.1:10260-14242 GCA_964507195.1 uncultured Salinisphaerales bacterium
GCAGCTCACGATCAAGCAGCGCGAGGAAAGTGCCAACCGCCTCTTCGTACTTCGACTGCTTGTACTGGGACCAGCCGTACTTGTACTGGGCCGGCTCGAAGAACGGCGTTGCATCGGCCAGATCCATGACGGTCTTGTAGACCGGTTCGGCTTCGCTGAAGCGCGACAATGCAAACAGCAATTCAGCCCGACGGAAATGGGCGTCACCGGCCAGCCTGGAATCCTTGTGCCGATCGGTCAGGCGCTTGAGCGTTTCAATCGCCGCTTCGGTTTCGCCAAGGTTCTGCTGGGCGCGCGCTAGCTGATAGAAGATGCGGTCGTTGTCCTTGCTGTCCGGCTCTGCATAGAGCAGCTTGTTGTACAGCGCGATGGCTTCCTGCAAGCCCTTTTCCGAAGCTTCGGTTGCGCCGCGGCTGTCTTCGATCTGCACCTGCAGGTCAGCCAGACGCCGTTGGGCTTCCGACTTCGTGCCCTGATCCGGCTTCAGTTCCAGCAGCTTGCGGTAGTTCTCCGCAGCTTTTTCGGGGTCGATCGCAATCGGTTCCGAGCGGATGATCGGCAGCACTTCCTGCGACGGCTCATCCATGCGCCCATAAGCCTTGCCGATCGTCGGCGATGCGCCCTTGACCGGTGAACCGGAGCATGCCGACAACGCCAGCGCTGCAGCAAGCACGAACAGCGAAGGCGCGACGGCTGGCGTCGTGGTCGGAAACTGCGCACGGATGGCTGCGGCGAGGGGAGCCTTGCGCTGGTTCAGATCACTGGTCATTGAGTTCGCCTTTTTGCTGGCGGTCATACAGGCGGGCGAGCGCAAAGCGCGCTTCAACCAGATAGCGCTCAATCTGCTGCTTCTGTCCACTCAGTTCGGCGACAGCCATGTCCTGCAACAGTTTCGACTGCGCATCTCCGGCAACATCGAGTTGTTGCCGGAGATTGACGATCCGCTGCTGTGCGGCGCGTGCGCGTTCGACCGGACCATTGAAACGCTCCGGAGCCCTGGACAGGCGCATTGCCGGCATGCGATCCGGAACGGCGGGAGCCGTGTCGGAGTAGACCCCCGGCGGCGACAACTGCTTGTCGAACTGCAGGCGGATCTGCATGCCCTTCCACGGCGCTTTCCAGTTGCCGCGGGCGCGGCGAATCTGCACGGCGGGTTGGGCGACAACACGGGAAGTGGAGCTGTAGCTCTTGTCGACCGCGGCGAGGCGTGCCGACCAGGCTTCGAGCGAGCGCGACATCATGCGGACGTCGCGGTAATTCTTCAGCGGTTCCTGGAACTGGTGCTGGGCCAGCAGGTTCTGCAGGAAATAGGTTTCCTGGGCATCCGGCAGATCAAGCAGCTTCCACTCCCAGCCGGCTTCGGAATCGGATTCGCGACGGACGATGGTTTCGACCATGCGGCCCTGTCGGATTGATGTCATCGCCGCATTCATGCGCGTGCGGGCATTCTCCAGCACGGTGATGGCCTTCTCGTAATAGCTCAGTGCCTGGGTGTAGGCGCCGAGGCGATCGAGGGTGAACGGGATGGCGAGCCAGGCTTCCTGCACTGCGGTATCCATCGGATCGCGCGAGATCAGTTCCACCCACGGCACCAGCGCACGGCGCAGGGCGTCCTCATCCTCCTTGCTGGCCTTCTTGAGGCGAAACGAGCTCAGACCGGCGCGCTTGAAGATGTCTTCCTCGGCAAAGCCGGGGCGCAGCAGGACGCCCAGTGTCGAGAAGGTCGAGAATGGCGTGGCATCCGGCTTTTCGTCGCCCACTTGCACCTTGGCAACGCGCTCGCCTTGCGGCGCGAGTTCGGTCCAGCCGAGACCGAGCAGGGCGCGGTTCGAGAACGGGCCTTCCGAGCGCACGCGCATGAAAATGGGTTTGGCGGTGCCGCCTTGTTCGCTCTGCAGGAAATTGAAGCCGAGACTGAGGTTGGCACGATCACGCAGTGCGTACTTTTCGATGTCTTCCGGAGTCATGCGACCAACGCGGTCCATCACGGTCTGGCCCTGGGCGGCGCGGCCATCATTGATCAGCGCGACGGCGAGGTTGTAACGCGTGTAGGGCGATTGCCGATCCGAGTTGTTCAGATCC
This sequence comes from uncultured Salinisphaerales bacterium, assembly GCA_964507195.1. Lineage (GTDB taxonomy): Bacteria > Pseudomonadota > Gammaproteobacteria > Nevskiales > Nevskiaceae > Solimonas. Next base: position 12,343 of record CAZDPA010000108.1, read on the forward strand.
GTGAGCACTTCAACAGCGTCGCCATAGCGGCCTTCGGCCATCAGTACGCGGGCGAGCAGGTCCTGCCAGTCGACGACCAGCGGTTGCGGAAGGGTTTCGCGCATACGGTACAGCGTCGCCCGGGCTTCCGCGAGGTAACCGCGCTGGTACTCGAACTCGGCAACCCGCAGCTGGGCTTTGCCGACCAGTTCGCGATCCGTCGTCGTTGCGGCGAGGCTGCGGTACAGGGCTTCAGCGCGATCACGCATGCCGAACGACATGTAACTGTTCGCGAGCAGCCACTGATACTCGGCCGGCATCCGCTGCGGGTCTGCGCCTTCGTCGATCAGGCGCAGCTCGGTCAGTGCCGAGAAATAGCGGTCATCGCGCCCCAGGAATTCCGACGCGCGCAGGCGCGGGTCATCCTTGCTGCCCGAGACGTAGACATCGGCAGCCGCGGCCGGCAGGGCCAGTGCCAATGCAAGCAGTGCAAAGAGCGCCTTCACGACTGTCTCCGCCACTGTTTCATGCCAAGGCGCAGTTCGTTGCCAAATCGGCTGGCGCGGGTAACGGCAATTTCAAGTTCGGTTTCGCGCTCGTCCTTGTCGAAGATCGCCTCGAACTCGGTCTTGGAAGGCGGCGTGTCTTCCTTGTCGTCAGCGTACCTGGCGGTGACCTCGATGCGGATGCGATGCGGGCCCGGCGTGACCGTGGTGCGCAGCAGACGCTGCAGACTGTTGTCGGCGAGCAGTGCGCGCGAATCATGGTCGTCGTAGTGATAGACGTCTATGGTCTTGCCGTCGATGGATACGGTGACTTCGCTCATGAGCAGGCCGCGAACACCAACACGCAGGTAAACCGACAGGCGCTGGTAGTCAGGCACCAGGGCAGTGTTCTCAATATCCTGGGCTTCGCGACTCAGTTCGATGACCTCATCCTTCAGACTTTGGATCGTCTGGTCCAGGCGCAGCGCACGCTCCGTGGTGTCGGGCGACTCGGCGGCGGCAAGGGACAACGGAAGCAGTGCAGCAACAATAAGTAACGAGACCCTGCGGCCACGAATCGAGCGCATGCGTTTTGAGCTGGCGATGGGGAAAGATGAGTGTATCAAATGGGCTGGGGCAAAAGTCCGCAGTCGACTTGCGGTTGCAGTGGCTCGACGAGCGGTATTGTCATCTGGCGTTTTAGCCTGCGCGGCTGAGGCTGCGCTGAACAGATCGGACCGTGACGGGCTTGCAGTTTTCCGGTCCGGTTGAGCAGTGTGCGTCCTGTTCGCACGCTTTAATGAGGGTCAACCCTCTTGCGTTGTCGAAATCGCTTCAGCGCAGAGAAATTCAAGCTCACGTTTTGTTGACGCTTAAAAAACTGCTTGTTATAAAGCGCCGCAACCCATGTCGAGCATTGCTTGCGGCTTCCGCCGTGAGCGGTGTGTTCATCTGTCATCTGATGCCGCCGGCATGCTTGGGAACGTTCGCCCTCCGCAGAGTCCGGACCATACGTGTCCAGTCTGTGAAGGTGCACCACCGATTGGCCGGCATCGAGAGTTTCGAGCCTGTTGGCTTCACATTTTTGAGGGGACGCTTTACATGAACAAAACAGACCTGATCAACGCTATCGCCGACAAGGCGGAAATCTCCAAGGCAGATGCGGGCAAGGCCGTTGATGCGCTGTTTGAAGTAGTCGGCAAGGCGCTGAAGAAGAAGGACAAGGTTTCGCTGGTTGGCTTCGGTACGTTCATGGTGCGCGAGCGCGCCGCCCGTTCTGGCCGCAACCCGAAGACTGGCGACACGATCAAGATCAAAGCGAGCAAAACGCCGGCATTCAAAGCTGGCAAGGCGCTGAAGGACATGTTAAAGTAGCCGTCTTGCTGCTTCTGCCGTTGGATCAGGGTGCTTAGCTCAGCTGGTAGAGCGTCGCCCTT
>CAZDPA010000109.1:0-2825 GCA_964507195.1 uncultured Salinisphaerales bacterium
CCCCGGAGTATCTCGGCAAGAAGATCGAGGCGCCCGAGGTCAAGCTGGCGATTCTTGCGATCCTGATCTCGCCACTCTGCGTGCTGGGCTTCACCGCGCTGGCCGCAGTGCTGCCAGCCGGGATTGCGGGACTGCAGGATGCGGGTCCGCACGGGTACAGCGAAATGCTCTATGCCTTCACGTCGGCGGCGGCCAACAACGGCAGCGCCTTTGCCGGCCTGACTGCCAACTCGCCGTTCTACGACACCACTCTGGGCATCGCGATGCTGCTCGGCCGCTTCGCGATCATCGTCCCGGCGCTGGGGATTGCCGGCTCTCTGGCGACAAAGAAGCCGGTTGCCGCGTCGATCGGTACTTTCCCGACCAATGGCGCGATGTTCGTCGTCCTGCTCGTCGCCATCATCCTGATCGTCGGTGGCCTGACCTTCTTCCCTGCGCTCGCGCTGGGGCCGGTCGCCGAGCATTTCGCGCTGCAGCAGGGCGCCAGCTACTGATCGTGGAGCCAACATGAAAACCAGAACGAACGCCCTGCTGGATCCGGTGCTGCTGAAGACCGCGATGGTCGATGCGCTGCGCAAGCTCGCACCACAGAAGCTCGCACACAACCCGGTCATCTTCATCACCGCCGTCGTCGCCACGCTGTCGACCATCCTGTTTGTCCGCGACGCGATGGCTGGCAGCGACCAGCTGCTGTTCCCCGGCCAGGTCATCGTCTGGCTGTGGTTCACCGTGCTGTTCGCGAACTTTGCGGAGGCGATGGCCGAAGGTCGCGGCAAGGCCCAGGCCGCTGCACTACGCCGGACGAAGACCCAGACGCTCGCCAAGCGCCTGCGCGAAGGCAAGGCCGAGCAGATCGAGGCCGGCGAGCTGAAGATCGGCGACCAGGTCGAAGTGCTTGCCGGTGAGATCATTCCCGGCGACGGCGACATCGTCGAAGGCATGGCGACGGTCGACGAGTCGGCGATTACCGGCGAATCGGCGCCGGTCATCCGCGAAGCCGGCGGCGACCGCTCCGCCGTTACCGGCGGCCCCCGCGTGCTGTCGGCCCGCATCGTCGTACGCATCACCGCCGCAGCGGGTTCGAGCTTCCTCGACCGCATGATCGCGCTCGTCGAGGGCGCCGCGCGGCAGAAGACGCCGAACGAAATCGCGCTCAATGTGCTGCTCGCCGGCATGAGCCTGATCTTCGTGCTCGCCGTGGCGACAATTCCGGCCTTCGTCAACTACGCCAAGGGCACAGTGTCGGTCATCGTGCTGGCGGCACTGTTCGTGACGCTGATTCCGACGACGATCGGTGCACTGCTGTCGGCGATCGGCATTGCAGGCATGAACCGCCTGATGCGCTTCAATGTGCTCGCGACTTCGGGCCGTGCCGTCGAAGCCGCCGGCGACGTCGACACACTGCTGCTCGACAAGACCGGCACGATCACGCTCGGCAACCGTCAGGCCACTGCGCTGATCGCGTTGCCCGGCGTCAATGAGCACGAACTCGTCGACGCTGCGCAGCTTGCCAGCCTCGCCGACGAGACTCCGGAAGGCCGTTCGATCGTCGTTCTTGCCAAAGAGCACTACGGCCTCCGCGGTCGCAGTCTGGCCAAACTTGACGCGACGGTCGTGCCGTTCACCGCGCAGACCCGCATGAGCGGCGTCGACATCGAAGGCCAGCAGATCCTCAAGGGCTACGTGAAATCGCACGGCGGACTGCATCACCTTCCGATAGAGCTCGACTCGATCGCCGAACAGATCGCCCGCTCCGGCGGCACGCCGCTCGCGGTCGCCCGCGACGGCCGCGTGCTCGGCGTCGTCCACCTGAAGGACATCGTCAAGGGGGGCATCCGCGAACGTTTTGCCGAACTGCGGGCCATGGGCATCCGCACCGTCATGATCACCGGCGACAACCCGATGACGGCGGCGGCGATTGCCGCCGAAGCCGGCGTCGACGACTTCCTCGCCCAGGCGACGCCGGAACGCAAGCTGCAGCTGATCCGCGACGAGCAGGCCAAGGGCAAGCTGGTCGCGATGTGCGGCGACGGCACCAATGACGCACCGGCGCTGGCGCAGGCCGATGTCGGCGTCGCGATGCAGACCGGTACGGCTGCAGCGCGCGAAGCCGGCAACATGGTCGATCTCGATTCCGATCCGACCAAGCTGATCGAGATCGTCGGCATCGGCAAGCAGATGCTGATGACGCGTGGCGCACTGACGACGTTCAGTATTGCCAATGACGTCGCCAAATACTTCGCGATCATCCCGGCGCTGTTCATCGCCTTCTATCCGCAGCTCGATGCGCTGAACCTGATGCGCCTGGCCTCGCCGCAGTCGGCGATCCTGTCGGCGATCATCTTCAATGCACTGATCATCCTTGCGCTGATTCCGCTGGCGCTGCGCGGCGTGCCGTATCGGCCAGCACCGGCTACTACGCTGCTCGCGCGCAATCTGACGATCTATGGACTTGGCGGCATCGTCGCACCCTTCATCGGCATCAAGCTGATCGATCTCGCCGTCGTTGCCATCGGCATCGTCTGAAGTCCTCCGGAGACCATCCCATGCTGACTCATCTGCGTCCCGCTCTGGTTCTGCTCGCCCTTTTCAGTCTGCTCACCGGCGGCCTGTATCCCCTGGTCGTCACCGGCCTCGGCCAACTGCTGTTTGCGCCGCAGGCCAATGGCAGCCTGATCGAGCGCGAGCAGCGCGTAATCGGCTCGACACTGATCGGCCAGCGCTTCTCGTCGCCGAAATACTTCCACGGCCGTCCCTCGGCCGCCGGCAGCGATGGCTACGACGCGGCGGCGTCCAGCGGTTCCAACCTCGGGCCTACCTCCGCC
>CAZDPA010000109.1:2835-14180 GCA_964507195.1 uncultured Salinisphaerales bacterium
CTGATGACGCGCATCGGCATCGATGTCGCCAAGGCTCGCAGCGACGGGCCTCAGCAGACCGTGCCGGCCGACCTCGTCACAGCCTCGGGCAGCGGCCTCGATCCGCATATCAGCCCCGCCGCCGCGCGATTCCAGATCGCCCGCATCGCCGCGGCACGCGGCGTCGGCGAAGCACAGATTGCGGATCTTGTTGTCGAGCACACGCAAGTACCGCTGCTCGGCATTCTCGGCGAGCCGGTCGTCAATGTCCTGGCTCTGAACCTGGCGCTGGACGAACTACAATGAGCGCATGAAAAGTCCCGTCTCGGCCGAGCCGGCACGCCCCTCTCCGGAGGCGCTGCTGGAGCGCGCACGACGCGAGGAACGGGGTCGCCTGAAGATATTTCTGGGTGCCGCGCCCGGTGTCGGCAAGACCTGGGAGATGCTCAGCTCGGCGCAGCGCAAGCGCAGCGACGGGGCCGATCTGGTCGTCGGTATCGTCGAGACTCATGGTCGGCGCGAGACGGCCGCGCTGCTTGACGGTCTCGCAGTCATTCCCCGCCAGCACGTGACATATCAGGGTCACACCCTTGAGGAAATGGATCTCGACGCGATCCTCCGGCGCCGGCCGCAGCTGGTGCTGGTCGACGAGCTGGCCCACACCAATGCACCCGGCAGTCGCCATCCGAAGCGTTATCTCGATGTCGAGGAACTGCTTGCCGCCGGCATCGACGTCTATTCGACGCTGAACATCCAGCACCTGGAGAGCCTCAATGACGTCGTCGCGAGCATCACGCATGTGCGCGTCCGCGAGACGGTGCCGGATGCGATCCTCGATCTGGCCGACGAGATCGAAGTCATCGACATCACGCCGGAGGAGCTGATTGAGCGCCTGCAGGACGGCAAGGTCTATCACGGCGACGGTGGCGAACGTGCGCTGCGTGGCTACTTCACTCCCGGCAATCTCACCGCGCTGCGCGAGTTGGCGCTGCGCTGCACTGCGCAGCGCGTCGATGCGCAGCTGCGCGATCATCGCCGCGCGCAAGGCATCCGCGAAGTATGGGCGGCGGCCGACAGCGTGCTGGTCTGTGTCAACGAATCACCAGGTGCGCTGGGGCTGGTGCGTCGCGCCAAGCAGATCGCCGACCGATACAACGCACCCTGGACCGCGCTGTATCTGCAGACCGCGCGCAGCCTGCAGCTCGACGAACGGCAACGCGACCAGATCGCCGAGACACTGCGCCTGGCCGAGCGCCTGGGCGGCAATGCGCTGTCGATCCCCGGCAGCAGCGACATCGCGGCGGACGCGCTGGCCTACGCCTCAGAGCACAACATCACGCACATCGTCACCGGAAAATCGCGCCGCAGCCGCTGGTTCGAGCTGCGTCATGGCTCGGTGGTCGACAAGCTGGTGCGCAGCGCCAGCAACATCTCCATCCATGTCATCGCCGATCCGGAAGTGGAGACGCGTTCCTCACGACGGCCGCGTCTTGTGGCGACCGGCTGGCAGCTCGCGGCGCTGTTCCCGGTCAGCCTGCTGGTTGCTGCAGCAACCGGTCTCGGCTGGCTGCTGCACGCAGCCACGCACGCCCACAACGTCTCGCTGATTTTCCTGGCGGCAGTGATGCTCAGCGCGACCCGCTACGGCCTGCTTCCCAGCCTGTACGCGGCGCTTGCGAGCAGCTTTGCCTACAATTTTTTCTTCCTCGAGCCACGATACACACTGACGATTGCCAACCCGGCGAACGTACTCTCCCTGATTTTCTTCATTGCAGTATCGGTGCTGGTCAGCCAGCTGATGGCGCGCCTGCGCGTGCAAGCCATCGCGACCCGTGAACAGGCGCATAGCACCGCCGAGCTGCTGAACTACACGCGACGCCTCGCAGGCATGCGGAAAATCGACGAGCTGCAGTTGGTCACTGCCGAGCAGACGACGAGAATTCTTGATCTGGAGGCTATAGTGCTGTTGCCTGACGAGAGCGGGAAGCGCCTGCTCGCCGACCCCCTCAGGCCACTCGACGACAAGGATCTCGCAGCGGCGCAATGGTGCTTCGAGAAGTCCGAGGCCACCGGCCGCGGCGCCGACACGTTACCGGGCGCCAGTCGACTGTTCGTGCCGCTGCGCGCTCCAGCTGGGATCGTCGGCGTCCTCAGCGTCAGGCACAGCAGCAACGAAACCCTGCTCGATCCGTCGGAGCGGCGGATGGTTGACACGATCGCCGATCTGGCGGCGATCACTGTCGAGCGCATCCGGCTCGCCAAGCAGATTGACCAGGCCCGCATGTTGACCGAGACCGAGCAGTTGCGTTCCGCGTTGCTGACTTCGATTTCGCACGATCTGCGCACGCCGCTGGCGAGCATCATGGGCGCGATCTCATCGCTGCGGTCTTACGACAAGCTTTACGATGCCGAGCAGCGCGAAGCGTTGCTGACCACCGCCCAGGACGAGACAGAGCGGATGCACCGCTTTGTCGGCAACCTTCTCGACATGACGCGCCTCGATGCCGGCGCGCTGCAGCCGCGCCGCGAAAGCTGTGACATGCAGGAGATTGTCGGCTCGGCGCTACGCCGCACCTCGCGCCTGCTGGCTCAGCACCAGGTTATTACCCGGTACGGACCGCAGCTGCCGATGTTGATGTTGGACTTCGTGCTGATGGAACAGGTGCTGGTGAATCTGCTGGAGAATGCCGGCAAGTATTCAGCCGAAGGAAGCCGTATCGAAATCTCGGTACAGCACCACCGTTATGCGCTCGTCGTCGAGATCCGCGACGAAGGCCCCGGCATAGCTGAAGCCGACCTCCAGAGGATCTTCGATCCCTTCTTTCGCATCAGAGGCGGCGACCGCCAACGAGCGGGTATTGGCCTCGGACTCGCGGTTTGCCGCGGATTCGTCCACGCGCTGGGCGGTCGAATCCGGGCGAGTAATCGCAAAGACCGCGTCGGAAGTATTTTTGAGATCGAACTACCATCCTCACTGTTTCTGGAGCCGACACAGGTCACCTGAACTATGGACGCCGGCAGGATTCTGGTCGTTGACGACGAAGTGCCGATCCGGCGTCTTTTGCGCACGACGTTGGAAGCGCACCGCTTTGAGATCATTGAGGCAGCGAATGCTGCTCAGGCGCTGGTCACTGCGCGTAACCACAAGCCAGACCTCATATTGCTCGATCTCGGACTCCCAGATCGTGATGGCCTCGAGGTGCTCGCCGAACTGCGCGCAGAGTCGGCGCTGCCGATCATCGTGCTGACCAGCCGCGATGGCGAGCGCAGCAAGGTCGACGCGCTGGATGGAGGCGCTGATGACTACGTCACGAAACCGTTCGGAGCCGAAGAGTTGATGGCCCGCATTCGTGCCGCGTTGCGGCATCGGCTGCAGCAACAGGGAACACAGCCTGTTTATCGCAATGGCCGTCTGGAGGTGGACCTGGTGCGCCGCCATGTCAGGGTCGATGGTGCCGACCTGCATCTGTCACCAAAGGAGTTCGGCATCCTCCAGCAACTGACCATTCATGCTGGAAAGGTGCTTACACATCGGTTCTTGCTGAACGCAGTCTGGGGTAGCAGCCTGGACGCCGACGTTCAGTACTTGCGAGTGTATGTGCGCCAGCTGAGGGCGAAGATCGAGGCAGATCCGCAGCGACCCGCGCTGATACTGACGGAAGCCGGTGTGGGATATCGGATGCTGTCACCGTCCTAAGCGATGGCCCTCAATGTCCGCGTTTGGGCGGCGACTTTCGGCGTTCATTTAGGGAACCTCCGAATCAGCCGTCATTCCCGCCCTCACTGATTCCACTGAACTGGCAGACGGCGGAAGGGCAGGCGGGCGCACAGTCCCGGCGTTTCGCAGAAGGAAGAACACGTCGCTTCCTCGTGAGATCGCTCAGGCGTACATCAAGCACGGAGATGGCGATGGCCCAGGCAAATCCGGCATGCCAAACCGTTTAGCGGTCATTCTGGAACGTTCAGAAGTTCCCGGATAAATATGTAGGTGTCTCGCCATAGGCTGTGTCAGTGATTTCCTACAGCGAGTTTTCCCGTGAACCGTTTCATCAATCCTGCCAACGCCTCCGCAATCCTGTTGCACGCTTGGCGGCGCGCACTCTGTGGCCTGTCACTCGCACTGATCCCCGTCACCTCGGCGTTGGCAATGAGCTATGTGCCGATGGCCGATGAGGCGCTGCTGGCTTCCTCGGATGTCGTCGTCAGGGGCACGATTGTTGAAGTACGCGGCGCAGCCGGTCGGGAACTTGATGAGACCAGCTACCGGCTACAGCAGGACGAAGTGCTCAAAGGCACGGTGGGTCCCGGCGATCTGGATATTCGACTGCCCGGCGCATTTGACCAAACTGCGGACGGTGCACTGATCATCCCCGGCATGCCGCGCCTTGCGGCAGACGAGCCGGTCTTGCTGTTCCTGAATCAACACGCCGATGGAAGTTACAGCCCGAATCAGTTGCTGCTCGGCATATTCCGCATCGGCAAGGATGTCGCCGGCAAGTCCATCCTGATCCAGGATCTCGAACAGGCCGAGGTAATCAGCTCTCCCGGTCAGTCACCGGCGAGCGGGCGCTTTCGCAATGCAGAGCGCTTTGTCGATTGGGTGCGCGCCCGCGCGCAGGGGAAACCTGACGACGAATCCTACTGGTCGGATGCCGATGCCGCTCCCGATCGCAAGTATCAGCTTACCAACCCGAAAGTGCGCTGGTTCCAGTTCCAGGACAATCTGAGCGTTTCGATCTACGCCAACGAAAGCAGCGCAACGAGTTCAGATGTTGGCCACCTGCAGACTGCTATCAATGCCTGGAATGCGGCACCGGGCAGTGCCGTGTCGCTGGTGTACAGCGGCATCAGTACAAAGTCATCCGGCCTCGACGTCGCGGACGGCGTCACCCAGGTGCTGTTCAACGATCCCAACAATGAATTACTCGGGGTCTTCGACTGCTTGATCGGTGGGATTGGTGCGTACGGCAAATGGCGCGCCTACAGCAGCCGTTCGTTCAATGGCGAGACCTACGGGATCATCAGCGAAGGCGACATCGTCGTGCAGGACGGCATTTCCTGCCTGTTCAGCGGAGACCGCAGTATCAACTCTGCGGAACTGCTTGCCCACGAAATCGGGCATATCCTCGGACTCAAGCATTCCTGCGGCGAAGGCTTACTCAGTTTTTGCACTGCTGGCACCGCAGAGAATGAAGCGCTGATGCGCCCCACGCTTCACGCCGACGGACGTGGTGCTTCGCTTGGCACCGACGACATTGCCGGCATTGCCAAACTCTATCCACCGATCTCCGGCAATGATGGCTCCGGCAACCGGGACACGATCACTGAAACTGAGCCATCTTCCGGCGGCGGTGCCGTCGATCTGACGGGCCTCGGCCTGTTGTTGCTCGCATTGTTCGGCGCACTTTCGCGCAGCGCCTGCATTGACCGGTCAGTCAAGAATCAAAATCCAGGTCGTGCAGCCCGTAGCAGTCGTATTGCGCCGGACGTGATGCCCGCTTTGAGGGGGTGCCGGAGGATTGGCGCTGAAACCGCGCATTTGATTTCGAAGACTGTCGGGCGAACGGTACAGATAGTCCCGACGAACGCACATCAACCGGCAACACATTGACGCTCCTTGTGTCCAGACTGCAGATATGACTCTGTTCGGAGAATTGCGATGGGACGTGCCAATCAGTTTTCGGTCGATTTCGCGGGCTGCCGGATGAAGAGCCTGGAAGCAATTGCCTACCGCCCGTACGTGGCGCCAACGGAATCATTGCAAGTCGATGTGCCGGACCTGCGCTGGTTGGGTCAACTGATCTGTGTCGCCACCAGCGTGTTTACCGGCTGGGCGATCTGGACAATGGGATCCCTCGTTTCCAGTTACCTTTAGGGAAGCTCTGAATAAGTCGATCCGTCATTCCCGCAAAAGCGGGGGCGTTCCGCTGAAGGAATGACGGGAATACACCGCGGCGCTCTCCGCTCTGGATTCCCGCGTACGCGGGAATGACGACTTATTCAGAGTTTCTTTAGGTTCACGCCTATTGGCGCGCTGCATTGAGTCGCCTGCTGCTGTATTCGCTCGATGGCGACCATCAGGAGTCGTGACGGGATTGTCAGGCATCGCGCCTGGGGAGTTGCGGCCTGTCTCCCCTGGCAACGGTAACGGCGCCCCGACAATGCCGCGAGAGACACGCGCAGAAGCGCGACCATGCCGGCAATCTGCGTCTCTCCGCCGTCATGCTGCAGTTTGTCATCAGCGTGACGCTGAGTAGTTCAGCGAGTGCCATCGAGGCGTGAGGTGCCTTGTTTCCAAAGCCGCATCGCCGACCTGTGGCCGCGGCGCAGAAACACGCACTTGGGAGCGCTTGCCACGCGTGCGATCATCAGCTCATGTCAAGGATCTCGAAGCTGCTGCTCACGCTGACGATGGTGCTGAGCGTGCGGGCGCAAGGATCAGACCTGGGTGTGCATATCAGTGCCGTCGAGGCACCGTCGTGGACGGCGCGCGGTGTGCAGTTCGACTTCATTCCGCCCGGCAACGTCAGCTTGTCCATTGCATCCATCGAAATCGCCGGCCAGCCGCCGTTGCAGAAATTCCAGCTGCGCTGCGAGCCGTTGCAGACGGGCGAGGGGATGCAGTGTGACCGCGCAGATTTCACGGCGCTGGTACCCGGCTGGGGCAAGGTGCAAGGCCGTCTGCAGGGGCAGTTCCACGATGCGCAGCGCTGGCATGCCAAAGTGGAAATCCCCGCGCGTCGGTTGCGGCTGTCACTCGACCAGAGCGGTGCGACGCTGACAGCTGCCTTGAGCATCCGGGGATTCAACTACGACGAGCCCACCGGCCGATACGCTGCTGAAAATCTTGAGCTCGACGCAAAGCTGCGCTGGCACAACCGGCATTGGGAGATCAATCTCGCCGCGCTCGGCGGGCAGGCCTACGCGGATCCGGTGTTCTTCGACTTCGATGCACTGCCTCTGCGCGCATCGGCCACGCTCACGCAGGTGCCGGACGGCTGGCGTATCGAGCATGCGCATGCGGCGCAAAGCGCTGTCGGCACCCTGGACGCGAGCGGGCTGATCGGCAAGGACTTCAGGCCGCAGCAACTTGACCTGCAGATCGAGGCGCATGACCTCGCGGCAGTGGTGGGTGCGTATGTGCAGCCTTTCCTCATCGGCACGCGACTCGATGGCGCAACGGCGAGCGGTCAGGCGCATACGCAGGTTTCACTGCGCAAGGGCGCGATACAGAAACTGGCCGCAACACTGGACAAGGTCGGGATCGGTTCCGAGAAACTCGGACTGGAAATCGCAGGCCTTGCCGGAAAGGTCGAGTGGTCGGACGAGACTGCCGCAACCTCGAAGCTGAGCTGGAGCGGCGGCGCCCTGCAGCGCATCCCGCTGGGTCCGTCTGAAATGGTGTTTCGCGCGCAGGCGAAAAGCCTGGAACTGTTGCAGCCCTGGCGCCAGCCCCTGCTCAACGGCGCTCTCAGCGTGACCCGGCTGGCGTTGGACGATCTGGGCGGAGCGCAGTTGAGTGCAGATTTCGAAGGCGCTGTTGAACCCATCGATCTCACCGCCCTGTGCAAGGCGCTGGGATGGCCTCTGTTCTCCGGCACGCTCAGCGGCAAGCTGCCGGGCCTCAGCGTGCGTGATGACGTGTGGGCCATCGACGGCGCACTTGAAGCGCGGGTCTTTGACGGCAGCATCCGCATCGACAATTTGCGCGCGCTGCAGCCGTTCGGTGCGCTGCCGCGCGTGATGGCTGACCTGCAGGTGCGCCGACTCGACCTCGAGCGTCTCACCGGCGCATTCTCTTTCGGTCGCATCACCGGCCGGCTTGATGGCGATGTCAGCGGCCTGCGCCTGCTCAACTGGAGCCCGGTGGCATTCGATGGCCGCATCTATTCCACGCCAGGCGACAAAACCCGCAAGCGCATTTCGCAACGCGCCATCGACAGTATCTCCTCGATTGGCGGCGGCCCCACCGGAGTACTCGCGCGCGGCTTTCTGAGTGTGTTCGACGACTTCGCCTACGATCGCCTGGGCCTGAGCTGCGTGCTGCGGGACGGCGTGTGCACCATGGATGGCGTGGAAGCGGCAGCCGGCGAGGGCGACCAAAAGGCCTACTACATCGTCAAGGGACGCCTGCTGCCGCGTATCGACGTGGTCGGCTATGCTCAGAAGGTGTCGTGGAACAGTCTGCTCAACCAGCTGAAGGCGGCACAGGCTTCCGATGGCCCGCAACTCGGTCAACAGCCCAAATGATTTACCCGGCATTCAGCGGGCGAGTCCACAATGCAATGACGCTCCGAGGAGAATTCGACATGTTGCGCAAGATACCCGCCTGGCTTTTCGGAGCCACGTTTCTGATCACGGCCTGCGTCACGATCAACGTCTATTTCCCCGCTGCTGCTGCGGAGAAAGCCGCAGACCGCATCATTGACGACGTCTGGCAGACGCCAGCGGGCGAGGCCACCACGCCGCCGCCGACTTCGAGTCTGCCCGTGCGCGTGCTGGTCGCTGCCGCTGACCTCGTGATTCCGCGCGCCGAGGCGCAGCAACCCAACATCGACATCAGCTCGCCCGAAGTACAGCGCGTCAAGGACTCGATGCAGGCGCGCTTCGACCGCCTGAAGCCCTTCCTTGATTCCGGCGCCGTTGGGCTGACAGGCGATGGCCTGATCGCGTTGCGCGAAGCCAATGCCGTACCGCTGGCGCAGCGCAACGTCGTCAAGAGCGTGATCGCTGACGAAAATGCCGACCGTGCCGCGCTCTACCGCGAGATTGCCAACGCCAACGGCCAGCCGCAGTGGGCTGGCCAGATACAAAGCGTATTCGCACAGCGATGGGTGGCCAAGGCGCAGAGCGGCTGGTGGTACCAGGACGCCGGAGGCTGGAAACAGAAGTAGCCCGTGCAAACAGGAAGCCCCGCAGTGCGGGGCTTCTTCTTGTCGCCATCTGTGGCCTGCGTTCCCGCAGTCCGAACGCACTGATCAGTGGACCGTACTAACCGAGCAGGAACCCGAGAGCGTGATGTGACCGCGCAATGCTGAACATCGTGCCGAAGGCAATCAGCGCAAGGATGAAAGCGACCTGGCGGACGCGCAGCGTAGAGCCTCTCTTGAGCGCGAATGATCCCAGGATGATGTAAGGCACCAGCAGAATCAGTTTGGCGATCAGCCAACCGTTCGCGAACAGTGCCTTGGGCAGAATGGAAACCAGCATGAGCGCTGCCGTGAGCAAGATCGTGTCGATGACATAGCTGGTGTAGCGCAGCGGCGGCGCGAGGGCCCAGGATTGTCGGTCACCGAGGACGAGAAGCCCGCGCACAAGGAAAAAGCCGCCGCTGAGCAGGACTGTCGTGACATGCACCAGCTTGATCTGAGCGTAGAACTCGATCATTCAGCCGGGCCTTCCGTCTGTTCGCGGGCTCAAATAGGTCAGCGCCAGCCAGAGCGCCCAGGGGCCGAGCGCCAGTAGCCAGCCGATGCCAGCGGCTGCATTCCAGAACATCGTGTCGGCTAGCACCTCTGCGCCGATGCGAATGACCGCCACGACCTGGACAGCAACGAACGCAAACGCCGCGATTGCAGGAAGAACCAGCGGCCGGCCAGCGTGGCCCTGGGTGACGCGCGTCACCATCGCGACCAGGACGCTGCCGAAGAATCCGACGAACAGCGCATGGGCCGGCGCGCGCCCCAACTCGAACACGCCGGTCAGCAGGAAGAAGAGGCTCTGTCCCGCGTATAGCGCGAACGTCGCCGGCAGCCACAGCAGACCGATGAACAGCGCTGAGAGGAGTGGTGGTGGGCGCTGTCCATCTGCGGGCCGGGGCCACCAGCGCCAGCACAGGCAGGTGGTGAGCAACAGCATTGGCAGGTCGATGATCCAGACCACCGCGTATGCATGCACCAGTTCAAGCGCGAGGTGCGCAATGCATCCTGCCCAGAACACGATGAGCAGCCACAGCGGTTTCCAGGGCTCATAGCCGGCAACGGCATTGCCCGCGAAGAACGGGAACATCCGGTGAGCCCCCGTCAGATAGATTGGCAGCAGCAGTCCGAACGAGCCGATCTTGATGCTGGAATACAGCCACGACGGATCGCCGCCGAACAGGAATGCACCGAACATGACGAGGCCGATGAAGCCGGCGGTGAGTGCGCCGAAGCACGACCACGCGTGCCAGGTCGTTGCGCGCTCGCGCCAGAGGTGGGGTGCCAGAGCGAGCAGTCCCGCGAACCAGCCCAGTACGGTCAGGCCCCAGCCGGCGTACAGCGCCGGATCGAAGCCCGCAGCGCCGAGCAGCGTTGCGAGCTGTCCGCCGAACAGGCCGACCCCGACCGGGACATAGCGCCAACGGGGCAATTCGGCGAGGCCCATCCATCGAGGAAACACGGTCAGCAGAAAACCGAACATGAAGCTCGGCAGCATCTGGTACTGCATGATGAATGCGTGCAGCCATCCAGCGGGGATGCGCGGTTGCGATAGCCAGTGCGAGTCCGCGTTAGCCGACACCAGCCAGATGGTCCACCACGTCATGCCGAGAAGCACGTTCGCCGCACCGACGAAGAACAGCAGCCGGTGCGGCGCGGCACCCAGGTGGCGCAGCGAGAGTCCGCTGGCTGCTGTTTCAGTCATCGTTACATCTTCCGCGTCTCACCGCCGGTGATGGGTTCCGGCGTCGGTGCAACCCACAGTCGAATCACAAACCACGCCAATGCCAGCGCGCCGATACTGAAGATGACGTCGCCTGGCATGCGCATCCAGACCAGCACTTCGACGATCGGCTGGCCCATGAATTCCGCGGAGCGTGCGTAGTAGTAGCCATGTTCGATCGCAGCGAGCAACTGCATCGTGCCCAGTGGTAGCAGGGTCAGCAGCGCCATCAGTGCCAAGCCGATGTTGAGCGACCAGAACGCCGTCCCCAGCAGCCTGGTGTTCCACACCATCTGACCGCGCAGTCCGCGCAGGCAGAACAGGATCAGTGCGATCCCGAGCATGCCGTACACGCCGAAGAGTGCGGCGTGGCCGTGCAGTGGCGTGAGATTCAGACCTTGCATGTAATACAGGGACAACGGCGGATTGATCAGGAAGCCGAAGAGCCCTGCGCCCACCAGGTTCCAGAACGACACGGCGAGGAAGAACATGACCGTCCAGCGATAGCTCGCCATCCACGGTGCGGCCTGCCTCAGTTTCCAGGTGTGGTAGGCCTCGAAGCCGATGTAGGCGAGCGGCACCACTTCCAGTGCGCTGAAGCTCGCGCCCAGGGCCACGACCCCCGTCGGTGTGCCGACGAAGTACAGGTGGTGCAAAGGGCCGAGCACGCCGCCCGCCATGAAGATGATGGCGGCGAACAGCACAGCGACCGACGCGCTGCCCAC
>CAZDPA010000110.1:0-14179 GCA_964507195.1 uncultured Salinisphaerales bacterium
GGCGGCAGCACTGTGCATCCCGATGGCGGTGCCCTCCATGGCACTGGCCACCGAAACGGCCCATGACCCGTTTACCCAGGGGAGCGTCGAAGCCGGCGCCGCCAAGGCGGCGGTTTGCTCGGCCTGCCATGGCCCGGCCGGCAAGAGCAGCAATCCTGAGTGGCCGAAGCTGGCCGGTCAGAGTTCCCGATACACCTATCAGCAACTCCAGAGCTTCAAGAGCGGTCTTCGCAAGAATCCGTTGATGAGCGCGCAGGCCGCGGCGCTGTCCGACCAGGACATGCGCGACCTCGCCGCGTATTTTGCCGCGCAGCCGTTCAGCGCCGGCGTCGCCAGCGAAGCCGCGGTTTCGACCGCACAGAAGATCTATCGCAGTGGCGATGCCACGCGCGAACTTCCGGCCTGCGCCGCCTGTCACCTGCCCAATGGTGCGGGTGTCGCCGCATCGGGCTATCCGCAGCTGAGCGGCCAGCACGCGACCTACACGGCCAAGGCGCTGCGTGATTTCCGTAGCCTGTCCAAAGCCGAACTCCCGGACGGGAACTTGCGCACGATGGCGACGGTCGCAGGCAAGCTCACGGATGCCGAGATCGAAGCGCTCGCGTCATACGTGAATGGCCTCCAATAAGGAATCATGATGCGATCAATCATTCGTGTAGCGTCGGCAGCAGCGCTGAGCCTGATGGCCTTTGCGTGCTCCGCACAGGACAGCACCAGCAAGTACGTTGATGGCAAGCACTACAAGGCCGTCCGCGAGCCACAGGCACCGGTCGATTCCAAGCGCGTCGAAGTCACCGAGTTCTTCTGGTATGGCTGTCCGCACTGCTACGCGTTCGATCCGACGATCGACGCCTGGGAAAAGAAGCGCGCCGGCGATGTCGACTTCGTCCGCTATCCGGCCACCCTCGGTCGCCCGGTCGGTCGCATGCATGCCAAGGCCTTCTACGCCGCCGAAGCGCTGAATGTGTTCGACAAGATGCATCCGGCGCTGTTCGACCTGATCCAGAACAAGCACAACCCGCTGGCCACCGACGACCAGATCGCCCAGGCCTTCACCACGGTTGCCGGCGTCATGCCGGATATCGCCAAGTCGACGCTGACCGGCTTCGCGGTGGACGCGCGTACGCGCAAGGCCGAGCAGCTGGCGATGAGCTACGGCGTGACCGGCGTGCCGACGATCATCGTTGGCGGCAAGTACACGACCAGCGCAGCAATGGCCGGTGGCTTCAAGGAAGTGACGGAAGTGATCGACATGCTGGTCGAGAAGGTACGCAAGGAACGTGCGAAGCGTTAAGCCGTTTCTCAAACACAGCAAAGCCCGGCTTCTTGCCGGGCTTTTTGTTGTAGCGAGCGTTGCCGCGCAAGCCGCGGCGCCGGCTGACAGCGTCGAAGTGCCGCTGGCGACGATCGACATGGCCTGTGAGTTGATCGGCGGGCGTCTGCAGAGCGTCGGCGCCGAACACTGCAAGCGTTCCGGTCTGGAGGCCGTCGCCGGTTCCAGCGCTCAGGGTCTACCCCTGCTGTACCGCGACTATCTGCCCACCGCCCGGCGCATGACTCCCAAGCGCGTACTGATGATCGGCGGCATCCATGGCGATGAACTGTCGTCGGTCAGCATCGTGTTCCGCTGGATGGATCAACTCGCGCAGAGCCGCTTCCAGCCATTTCACTGGCGCGTCATGCCCTGCACCAATCCCGATGGCCTGCTGGCCCGGCCACCGACGCGCATGAACGCCAATGGCGTTGATCTCAACCGCAACTTCCCGACCCAGGACTGGACGGCCAAGGCGCTGCAGTACTGGGAGGAGCGCACGCACAGCGATCCGCGCCGTTATCCGGGCAAAGCAGCACTGTCCGAAGCCGAGACGCGGATGCTGGTGCGCGAGATCGAGCGCTACCGGCCAGATGCCATCGTCGCGGTGCATGCGCCCTACGGCGTGCTCGACTTCGACGGCCCGCGCGATCCGCCGGATCGGTTCGGCTACCTGCACCTGCACCAGCTTGGCACCTATCCGGGATCGCTCGGCAACTTCGCCGGCATCAACATCGGCATTCCGGTGATCACGCTCGAACTGCCGCATGCCGGCATCATGCCGAGCAACCAGCAGCAACAGCGCATCTGGGCCGACATGCTGACCTGGCTGGAAAAGAATCTGCCGGACGAAGCGCCGCTGTATTTCCGCCTCGGCGATCATCCCTGGAATGGCGAGGCGCTGAGGAAGCGCTGAGTTCGTGTAGCCCGGTTTCGCCAACGGCGAAGCCGGGGAGGCACTGCTGGCAAGTTCCCGGCTCCGCTGCGCGGAACCGGGCTACGCCCCGGGCGCAGCAGGATTCAGTGAAATCCCTGCGGGATCACCGGCAACGCATGCTGTGCTGCGATCAATGCGGTCGCAAACGTGGCGAGATTGTCGTAGATCGCAACGCCGCGTAGATCGGCGGCGTGCTCGGTTTCGGTGACGCGGCCATTGCCGGTGCGTACGAGCACCGGGCGCGCCTTGGCGGCGCGCGCAGCCTGGATGTCGCGCAGTGAATCGCCAACAACGGGGATCAGTTCGGCGCTGACATTCATGCGCCGTGCAATGTCGAGGATCATGCCCGGTGCCGGTTTGCGCATCGGCGTCGGCGCCTGCGGATCGTCCGGTGCGAAAGCGATGCCATCGATGCGGCCGCCGAACTCCGACAACAGATGCTGCAGGCGATCATTCATCGCGCAGAACGCATCGTAATCAAACAGCCCCTGACCCAGACCCGGCTGGTTGCTGGCAAGAAACACCCGGAAGCCAGCCTGGCTCAGTTTGGCGACGGCCTCGATGCTGCCCGGAATCGGTCGCAGCTCCGCGACCGACTTGATGCGGTCGGGGGAGGCTTCGTTGATGACGCCGTCGCGGTCGAGGATGACGATCTTCATGCTTCGACTTTAACCCGATTCGCTGATACCGGCTCGGTCACCGACTGCTCTCTGTCACGGCGCCGTCATGTGAACTCCCTACGTTCGTCACCTTGTCCAGGAAGCGGTACGAACAGGAGATTCACGATGTTGAACAGGCAGCTGGGAGTGTGGGTGATCGCGGCGGCGGTTGCGGTCATGGCGGGTTGCGACGGCGACGACGGGCGGGACGGCGATCGGGGCGCACCTGGTCAGAGCGAGTTGACGCTCGATCTGAGCCTGGTTGGCCGCTACGCATCCGGTGCGTTTGATGAAAGTGCGGCGGAAATCGTGGCCTTCGATGCGTCGACCAAGCGTCTGTTCGTCATCAACGCGGCTGCGACTACGGTCGATGTCCTCAACGTTGCCGATCCGAGCGCGCCGGTATTGCTGGAGACCATCGATGCGAGCGCCGAGGGGGACAGTGCGAACAGCGTCGATGTATTCGGCGGTGTGCTCGCGGTTGCGATCCAGGCTGATCCGAAGACCGATCCAGGCAAGGTCGTGTTCTACGACACGACGACGCTGGCCAAGATCGGCGAGGCCGAAGTTGGCGCGCTGCCCGACATGCTGACGTTCACGCCGGACGGCAAGGCCGTGCTCGTCGCGAACGAAGGTGAGGCCAGCGAGGGCTACGAGGTCGATCCGGTCGGCTCGGTCAGCGTCATCGACGTCAGCGGTGGTTTTGCGGCGCCGGCTGTCGCCACCGCCGGTTTTGCGGGATTCAACGCCGACGCCGCAGAGCTGCGCGAAGCCGGCGTGCGCATCTACGGTCCCGGTGCGTCGGTTGCGCAGGACCTGGAGCCGGAATACATCGCGGTCGCCAAGGATGGTCAGTCCGCGTGGGTCACATTGCAGGAGGCCAACGCCATCGGCCTGCTCGACCTGTCCGACATCGCAGCGCCGCAGATCAGCAGGATCATCCCGCTGGGCTACAAGAACCACGGCGTGCTGGGCAACGAACTCGACGTCAGCGACCGCGACGGCGGCATCAACATCCGCAACTGGCCACTGCTGGGCATGTATCAGCCGGATACGGTCGCGGGTTACATGTTCAATGGTCGCAACTACTACGTGACGGCGAACGAGGGCGACGATCGCAACGACTTCATTCCAGGCGAAGAGACCGCGCGCATCAAGGACCTGACTCTCGATCCGGAGGCATTTCCCGATGCCGTCTCGCTGCAGGCCGACGAAGCGCTCGGCCGCCTCGAAGTGACGACCTACACCGGCGACACGGACGGCGACGGCGATTTCGATGCGCTGTACTCGCTCGGTGGCCGTTCGTTCTCGATCTGGACGGAAGAGGGCGCGCAGCTGTTCGACAGCGGTTCGGAAATCGAGCGCATCGTCGCGCAGCGCTATCCGGACAACTTCAATGCGAGCCACGACGAGAACGACGCCGAAGGACGCAGCGATGCGAAAGGTCCGGAGCCGGAAGGACTGACGGTAGGCCAGATCGGCGGGCGTACTTTCGCCTTTGTCGGCCTTGAGCGCATCAGCGGCATCATGGTCTACGACATCACCAATCCGCAGCGCGCGCGCTTCGTGCAGTACATCAACTCGCGCGATTTCGGCCGTACGCCGGGCGATGATCCGGACGCTGGCGATCTGGGCCCCGAGGGTCTGGAGTTCGTCGCTGCGGAAGACAGCCCGATCGGCGTGCCGATGCTGATGGTCGGCAACGAAGTCAGCGGCACGACGGCGCTCTATCGGATCGACGTGATCGAGACGGACTGACTTGTTTCACGGCAGAGCGGCGACGGCAAATCGTGTGCCGGCACCGCTCTGCCGGATCATGCGGAAACGGGCGGTATCGCTCCGAGGAGCAGCCACAGGCCGACGCCGAACATGATCGCGGCGGCGAGCAGGTTCATGCCGCGGCTGAAGCGTGGACCCAGCAGGCGAGCAGCCCGGTGGGCGAGTGCGGCATAGACCAGTTTGACGCCACCGACGGCGACGACCGCGATGACGATGATCGTGGCGATGTCGATGGCGCCAACATCGTACAGGTTGACGAAGGCCGGCAGAAACCCGAGATAGAACAGCACGGCCTTCTGGTCGCCGATCGTGATCAGCAGCCCGGCCATGAAGCTGCCGTACAACGTGCCGGGAACCGCACCCGGCATCTGCGGTGTCGAGACCGGCGTGCGCGCGAGCGCGGTGCCCAGCCACAGCAGATACAGACCACCGGCGATCTGCAGGATGCGGAAACCCGCGCCAAAGGTCTCGGCCAGCATGGCGAGCCCGAAGATCGCCAGCAGGATGAACAGCACATCACCGGCAACGACGCCGAGCGCGGTTGCCGCGCCATGCCGGAAGCCTCTGCTCGCTGCTCGCGCCGTCACAGCCAGCACGCTGGTGCTCGGCAGCGCCGCCAGTATCGCCATCGCACTGAACAGCGCGACCGCGCGTTCGATGCTCAGCGCATCCGGCATCAGCCCGGCAACTGCGACAGGTCAGCGACCGAGTGGCACAGCGCATCAAGCCGTGCGAGCAGCGCAAGACGATTCGTACGCACCGCCGCATCGTCGGCGTTGACCATCACGCGGTCGAAGAACGCATCGACCGGCTCGCGCAGGCTCGCCAGGTTCAGCAGTTGCGTGCGGTAGTCGGCGGTCTTTGCGTTCAGCGCTTCGAGCTCGGCGAGCTTGGCGAACAGCGCGCGTTCGGCGTCATCGACGAACAGCTTGGAATCGACGCTGGTCGTTACCGCGCCGGCCTGCTTGAGGATATTGCGCGTGCGCTTGTTGGCCGCGGCGAGATTGGCCGCAGCCGGATCGGCGACAAAGGCATGCACGGCGAGCAGATGCTGGTGGAAGTCGTAAGGCTGCGAAATGTTCATCGCCGCAACCGCCTCAAAAGTTTCAACGCCGACACTGCGGCCGTCGATGCTCTGGCCAACCAGGTACGCACGCAGGCGTTCCATCACGAACTCGACCAGCGCCTTGAGGGTTTCCTCATCGCGCTTGCCGGCGGGCTGTGCGGCGAGCGCGGTGCTGAGCAGCGTCCTGATGTCGAGCGCAAGCCTGCCTTCGATGCAGATGCGCAGGATGCCGAGCGCGGCGCGGCGCAGAGCGTACGGATCCTTGCTCGCAGTCGGCTTCTGGCCGATCGCGAAGATGCCGGCGAGTGCGTCGAGCTTGTCGCTCAACGCGACGATCTGGCCTTCGACGGTCGGCGGAATCGGCGTGCCCTGCTGCGTCGGCAGATAGTGCTCGCGGATCGCACGACCGACTGCGGCGCTCTCGCCGGACTTCACCGCGTAGTAGCCGCCCATGATGCCCTGCAGCTCCGGGAACTCGTAGACCATCTTGCTGACGAGGTCGTTCTTGCACAGCTCGGCGGCGCGTTCGGCATCGGCACCGGTCTTGAGCGTGCCGGCAATGTGCTTCGCGAGTGCGCGCAGGCGTACGATGCGATCGCCGGTGCTGCCGAGGTCCTTCTGGAACGTCACTGCGGCGAGCTTGGTACTGTTCGCGGCGAGCGGCTGATGCAGATCCTGCTGCCAGAAGAACAACGCATCGCTGAGGCGCGGACGAACCACGCGCTCGTTGCCGGTGATCACCTGCGTCACGTCTCGCGATTCGATGTTCGAGACGGTGATGAAGGCATTGGTCAGCTGCGTCATCGCGGCGTCGCTGAACACGGTGAAATAGCGCTGATTGGTCTCAACCGTCGCAACGATCACTTCCGGCGGCAGTTCGAGGAAGCGCTCCTCGAAATGGCCGGTGATGGCGGTCGGCCATTCGACCAGAGCGGTCACTTCATCGAGCAGGTCTTCGGTGATGCGCGCGTTGCCGTTCAGGCGCCTGGCCTCGGCTTCGATCTGGCGGCGGATTTCAGCCTTGCGGCTGGCGACGTCGGCCCACACCTTGGCGGCGCGCAGCTTCGCTTCGTAGTCAGCAGGCGCGCTCAGCATGATCGCGTCAGGCGCGTGGAAGCGATGACCGAATGTCTGCGTGCCGGCACTGATGCCGAAGCGCTGCAGCGGCACCCGTTCCGAACCGAACAGGCAGGCGATCCACTTCACCGGACGCACGAAGGTTTCGGTGCCCGCACCCCAGCGCATGCGCTTGGGCACCAGTGCGTCCATCTGCTTGAGGGTTTCGTCGAAGATCTCGGCGATCAGCACCGTGGTCGGTTTGCCGGCCTGCCTGATGGCGTAATGCAGCTTGCCGTCCTTCTGGCCGATGGCCGGGAACTCGACGCCGCAGGACTTGGCGAATCCCAGTGCGGCCGGTGTCGGCTGGCCATCCTTCAGCGCAGTGGCCAGCGCCGGGCCGCTGCGTTCGATGACCTGTTCCGGCTGCTCGGGCGCGACGGCGCTGAGGCGAACGGCGATACGCCGAGGTGTCGCGAAGGTCTGGCTTGCCCCGACCGCGACACCTCGGCGCGACAGACCGCCGGCAATGCCCTGTGCAAGGGCTTCGGCCAGGGGCACGACGTAGCGTGCCGGGAGGTCTTCGGTGCCGATTTCAAGCAGGAGATCGCGCGACATTGTGTGGGTCAGCCAAAAGAGCGCGCAATTCTCCGTGATCACCGGGATTCCGCCAACTCTGCGGTGCAGCGCCCGCGCGCGCCTGGCCCGGAATGCAATGCCTATTAGCTATTGATGTGTTTACAACAATCAATTTCTATTATGGCGCGCTTGCGCGCAGGATGACGTTGCCCCGCGTTTTCAGTCGCGACCGTTTCGATGCCCCGGCGCCGTCCTGCATCGACGCTTGAGCCCAATGACCCAAGGAAGAGATCCATGTCCAACGAAAGCAAGTGTCCGTTCCACAACAAGCCCGCTGCAGCAAGCTCGAATCGCGACTGGTGGCCGCAACAGCTGCGGTTGGACCTCCTGCACCAGCATTCCTCCAAGGCCAATCCACTGGGCGCGGACTTCGACTATGCGGCAGCGTTCAAAAGCCTCGACCTCAAGGCGCTGAAGCAGGACCTGCAGGTGCTGATGACCGATTCTCAGGACTGGTGGCCGGCCGATTTCGGTCACTACGGCCCGCTGTTCATCCGCATGGCCTGGCACAGCGCAGGGACCTATCGCACCGGTGATGGCCGTGGCGGCGGCGGTCGCGGCCAGCAGCGCTTCGCACCGCTCAACAGCTGGCCGGACAACGGCAACCTGGACAAGGCGCGCCGCCTGCTGTGGCCGATCAAGCAGAAGTACGGCCAAAAGATTTCCTGGGCCGATCTGATGATCCTGGCCGGCAATGTCGCGCTGGAGACGATGGGCTTCAAGACCTTCGGTTTTGCCGGCGGCCGCAAGGACGTCTGGGAGCCGGATCAGGATGTGCACTGGGGTGCCGAGAAGGCCTGGCTGGGCGCAGACCAGCGCTACTCCGGCGAGCGCGATCTCGAAAACCCGCTCGCCGCCGTGCAGATGGGTCTGATCTATGTGAATCCGGAGGGCCCGAACGGCAATCCCGACCCGCTTGCCGCAGCCAAGGACATCCGCGAGACCTTCGCGCGCATGGCGATGGATGATGAAGAGACCGTGGCCCTGATTGCCGGTGGCCACAGCTTCGGCAAGACCCATGGCGCTGGCGATGCGGCGCTGGTCGGCGTCGAGCCGGAAGCTGGCGACCTCGCCGCGCAGGGGTTCGGCTGGCGCAGCACGCATGAGACCGGCGTGGGTGCACACGCCATCACCAGCGGTCTCGAGGTTACCTGGACAACGACGCCGACGCGCTGGAGCAACAACTTCTTCGAGAACCTGTTCGGTTACGAGTGGGCGCTGAGCAAGAGCCCGGCTGGCGCGCATCAATGGACCGCGAAGGGTGCTGCAGCAACGATTCCAGACGCCCACGACCCGGCGAAGAAGCGCTTGCCGACGATGCTGACCACCGATCTGTCGCTGCGCTTCGACCCGGCCTACGAGAAAATCTCGCGCCGTTTCCTGGCCAATCCTGACCAGTTCGCCGACGCCTTCGCGCGCGCCTGGTTCAAGCTGACCCACCGCGACATGGGTCCGCGTGCGCGCTATCTCGGCCCCGAAGTGCCGGCGGAAGAGCTGATCTGGCAGGACCCGATCCCGGCGGTCGACCATGCACTGGTCGGTGCGCAGGACATCTCCGTGCTGAAGGAGAAGATCCTCGCTTCGGGCCTGAGCGTCTCGCAGCTGGTCGCGACCGCCTGGGCTTCGGCGTCCACATTCCGTGGCTCCGACATGCGCGGCGGTGCGAACGGCGCGCGCATCCGTCTGGCTCCGCAGAAGGACTGGGCGGTCAACCAGCCTGCGCAACTGGCGAAAGTGCTGGCCGTGCTCGAGGGCATCCAGCGCGATTTCAACGCCGGCGCTTCCGGCGGCAAGAAGATTTCGCTTGCGGATCTGATCGTGCTGGCCGGGGGTGCCGGTGTCGAGCAGGCGGCAAAGAACGCGGGCAGTGCGGTGACCGTGCCGTTCATGCCGGGACGCATGGATGCGACGCAGGCGCAGACCGATGTCGACTCCTTCGCGGTGCTGGAACCGCTCGCCGACGGTTTCCGCAATTTCCAGAAAGCGCCTTACGCCGTGCCGACCGAAGCCCTGCTGGTCGACCGCGCTCAGCTGCTGACGCTGACTGCACCGGAGATGACGGTGCTCATCGGTGGCTTGCGTGTGCTCGAGGCCAATGCCGGACAGTCGCCGCACGGTGTGCTGACCCGACGCCCTGGGCAACTGACCAACGATTTCTTCATCAACCTGCTCGACATGAGCACGGAGTGGAAAGCGCTGTCGGATGCGCAGGACATCTTCGAAGGTGTGGATCGCAAGACCGGCGCGCGCAAATGGACGGGTACGCGTGCCGATCTGGTCTTCGGCTCGAATGCGCAGCTGCGTGCGCTGGCTGAGGTCTATGCCAGTTCGGATGCGCAGGAGAAGTTCGTCAATGCGTTTGTTTCTGCCTGGAGCAAGGTGATGAATCTCGATCGCTTCGATCTGGCGTGATCGCAGACCGTCAGGCGCGGTCTGGCTGAAAATGCAGAAGGGCGTGAGCCGGATTGTTCCGGCTCACGCCCTTGGCGCTTTCAGTCGTCGATTGTCGCGCCGCCGATCGCGTCAACCGTCAATCGTTGTGCCGGCGGCCATGCCCGCGGCCATCGTGTCGACGGTCATGATCGCGCCGGTGGCCACGATCATGATGCCGGTCGCGGCGATCATGTGAATGGTGGCGGTCATGGTGATCGTATCGGACGTGCTGCCGGTGCCCGTGGCGTTCGCGATACGCCGGGGCGTAGACCGTGTCGTACCAATGGTCCTGCACGAAGTACACCGGCATGCCGCAGGCCTGGTAGTAGCCGCAATGCGTGCTCCATCTGTTTCTGTGCGCCGG
The DNA here is from genome assembly GCA_964507195.1 of uncultured Salinisphaerales bacterium. Classification (GTDB taxonomy): domain Bacteria; phylum Pseudomonadota; class Gammaproteobacteria; order Nevskiales; family Nevskiaceae; genus Solimonas. The sequence continues at coordinate 10,246 of CAZDPA010000110.1, forward strand.
AGGCACGCGCAGGTAGACCGGACCGCCGTAGACAACCGGAGTGCCGACAATCACCGGCTGCGCGTAGACCAGCTGCGGTCGCGGTGCGTAACCGAGATCGATGCGTCCGTAGTAGCCGGGGTCGCCGATATGGATCGACACGCCGACATTCGCAGCCGACGCGCTACCCGCCCACAAGGCCAGTACGAAACTGGCGGCCATCAGAATCCTGTTCATTGCCTTGGCTCCATCGCGGTATGCGATGAGCGAATGTTGAGGCGTGCCGGCTTAGCGGTGGCTGAAGAGAATGTGCAGAAATTGAGGCTGGTCAACGCAGCTTTCAGCGGCCGCCTGTCTTGAGCAGTTTGGCGGGCATTTCGCAACCCAGCGTCGCCGGAGTGCCGCTCCACGTCGTGCTTTCAGCGTAGGCGTAAAGGTACTGGTGGCCGCGCAGGACATCGATCAGCGGCTTGGCGATTTCTGCACGGACTGCCGGACAGCCATAGCTGCGTCCGAGGCGGCCGGAGGTCTTGATGAAGCCCTCGCTGACGTAATCCGCGCCGTGCATCACGATCGCGCGATCGTAGGCACGGTCGTTGATGCCGGGTTCCAGACCCCTGAGGCGCAGCGAATAGCCATTGGCGCCGGTGTACGGCTCCAGCGTCTCGAACAGGCCGAGGCTGGACGTATAGCTTTCGCTGACGTTGGAGAAGTGCGAAGCCTGCGCGTCGCCAGAGCCGCGACCGTGTGCAACGTACTCGTGAAACAGCACCGCACCCGAAGTCAGGTCCAGCACCCACAGACGGCGCTCCGTCGAGGGCAGGCGAAAATCGATCAGGGCGAGGCGCTCAGCGCGCGGCAGGCCTTTGCGTTCCGCGCAGCTCACCGCCTCCAGACCCTGGCGCAGAATTTCCGCATCGAGCCGGGATTCCTGCAGTGCAGTGAGCGTTTCATCGCTTTGGAGCGCGGCAACGCCGGCATGGGCGCCGGGGGCAACAAAAAGGCCGCAGGCGAAAACTGCACGCCGGAATAGGCACAGCATCAAGTCGGAAATCCTTTTTCTGACGGGATTGCGGAGAACGCCTGCCAAAGCAGCCGGTTAATCAGAGGTACACGCATGCACAGGCTAGCTAAAGCGAATTTCCACGACCAGTGTGGAATGACGAACGGTCAGGTGCGGCATGTCGAAGAAGGGAATCGCAGCACTGCTTGCAGCCCTGTTGTGTGGCTGCGGGATGGGACAAGCGCCCGCGGGGAAAAGTTCGCAGATCGCGCAGGGACCGATTGCCCGGGCCATCCGCGAGGACCTGGCGGCGCGTACCGACATCCCGCTGAGCAAGCCGCATTCTGCAATGGATCGCGCGCTCGACGCACTCTATGCAGCACGCGGTTATCAGGCGCTGTGGAACGATCCGGCGGCTCTTGCCTCGCTGATGGGTCCCGGTTTCGGTGCGCTCGCGGAGGACGGCCTGCGCGCGGAAAACTACATTCTGGACGGCTGGGCCGATCATGGCCGTCAGATCTATGCCGACGGCGTCGTTGCCCGGGAACGCGCCACGTTCGATCTGCAGATCAGCCGTCGCTATCTGCGTGCCCTGTCGAACGTCGCCTATGGCAAGGTCAATCCGGCCAGTGTGGGGACGCAGTGGGAAACCGCGCCGAGCGCGATTGATCAGCGCGTGGCGATGGACTGGGTTGCGCTTGTGGCGCAAATCGGCGCCGTCCGCAGTGCGTTTGCGCAGGTGCGACCTGCGGCGCCGCTCTACCAGCAGTTGCGTTCGGCGCTGGCGCTGCAAGCGACCGACCCGCAGAAATCCGCACAGCTTCGCGTCAATCTCGAGCGCACGCGCTGGCTGTTCCAGGATTTGCCGGCGTCATACGTGCTGGTCGATATCGCCAGCTATCGCGTGCGCTATCTACGACCGGGCGGCGAGGTCTGGGAAAGCAAGGTTGTCGTGGGACGGCCGTACCGCGAGACCCCGGCGTTCCGCTCGGAGATCGACAGGCTCACGGTGAACCCGACCTGGACCGTGCCGCCGACGATCTTCGAGAAGGACATCGCACCCAAGGCACGGCAGGACGCGGCAGCGACGCTGAAGAAGAAGCATCTGCGCGCGATCGATGGCCAGGGCAACGAAGTGCCGCTGGACTCGATCGACTGGAGCGACTCGCGCAGCGTGATCCTGCGTCAGGACCCGGGGCCGGCGAATCCGCTCGGGCAGGTCAAGATTTCGTTCGACAATCCATATCTGGTCTATCTGCACGACACGCCGAGTCGCGCTTCGGCGTTCGAAGAAGATGCGCGCGCCAACAGCAGCGGCTGCATACGCGTCGAGAATGCACTTGAACTGGCGCGGCTGCTACTCGAAGACAGTGCGACGACGGCCGATCTGCAGCGACTGGTGAGCGAGGGCAAGACCAGGGAGGTCAAGCTGAACCGGGTGATCCCGGTGCTGCTGCACTACTCGACGGTCGATGTGACGCCCACCGGCGAGGTGGTTTTCGAAAAGGACATCTACAACCGCGACCCGGCGCTATTGGCAGCGCTCGATCAGACCTGAACGATCAGGTTGCCGGTTGCGGCTTGAAGAACGCGACGTGCGTGTCGGCAAACGCCGGCAGGGTTTCGCAGTGATGCGCGTGGGCATGCAGTGCGGGATAGAGCGTGGCGTCGAATCCCAGCGCTTCATGCAGGAAGGTATAGGCGGTGACGCCCGTGACATCGGCCTGCGTCATGCGGCCACCGACCAGCCATCCGGCAGCTTTTGCGCAGTACTGATCGAGCAATTGCAGGCTGCCGTGCATCTGCTCGGCGCAACGCGCGACCCAGGGTTCGTGACGCTTCTCCGCCGGTCGGAAAATGCCTTCGTAGAGTTGCGTGACGCCCTTTTCGGCGGCGCCGCTGGCCAGGGCCATCAGCTGCAAGGCATCACGGCGTTCGCGACCGTGGACGGGCAGCAATGCTCTGGCAGGACCGACGGTCTGATCGAGGTAATCCAGGATCGCAAGGGATTCGGCGAGCGATTCGCCGTCGTCGAGCACCAGCGTCGGCACGCGGCCGAGCGGGTTGTATTTGCGAATCTCCGCCTGATCCTTGCCGACCGACCAGTTGCGATGCTCGAACGCGAGACCGAGCAACTTCATGCTGACCGCGACACGGCGCACGAACGGCGAATCGAACATGCCGATCAGGATCATGCGGCGGCTCCGCTACGCGGCCTTGGCCGGCAGCGGATCGAAGCCAACGATTTTCGCCCGCGCGTTGTAATACGCCTCGGCGCAACCGCGCGCCAGCGTGCGTACGCGCAGGATGTAGGCCTGGCGTTCGGTGACCGAGATGGCACCGCGCGCGTCGAGCAGGTTGAACGCGTGCGAGGCCTGGATCGTGCGCTCGTAGGCCGGCAGCGGCAGCGGCGTCTCCAGCGACAGCAGATGCTGGGCCTCGGCTTCGGCCTTGCTGAAACGCTCGAAAAGCCCACTCGTATCGGCGTGCGAAAAGTTGTAATGCGACTGCTCGACTTCGTTCTGGTGATAGACGTCGCCATAGGTCACGACGCGGACGCTGCCGTCCGGGAGTCTGTGCTCGGACCAGACCAGGTCATAGACCGATTCCTTCTTCTGGATGTACATCGCCAGACGTTCGAGGCCGTAGGTGATCTCTCCAGCCACCGGCTTGCACTCGATGCCGCCGACCTGCTGGAAGTAGGTGAACTGCGTGACTTCCATGCCGTTCAGCCACACCTCCCAGCCCAGCCCCCACGCGCCGAGCGTCGGGTTTTCCCAATCGTCCTCGACGAAGCGGATGTCGTTCTGTTTCAGATCGAAGCCGAGCGCTTCCAGCGAGCCGAGGTACAGATCGAGAATGTTGGACGGAGAGGGTTTCAGCACCACCTGATACTGGTAGTAATGCTGCAGGCGGTTCGGGTTTTCGCCGTAGCGCCCGTCCTTGGGGCGG
>CAZDPA010000111.1:0-14155 GCA_964507195.1 uncultured Salinisphaerales bacterium
AAAAGATGATCCTCAACATGCATCAGGAACTCGATCGCTATCTCAAGGGTGGCGCAGGCGCGACGCCGGCCGCGAAGGCCGTCGCTGCCTGAGGGCAATACCAGGTCCGTTCGCGTCGAGTACCTGCGGAGCAGGCGTATCGAGATGCCGCAACAGCAGCAAGGTGAAGAGGCGGCTCTGGTGTCTCGATACACCGCGCGTTCCGCGCGGCACTCGACACGAACGGAGTTTGTCTGCGCCGGAACTGAAACGAGTCTAGTGCGCCGCGGCCCGCGATCTGTTCTCGCGGCGAAAGCCCTGCGGTGTGGCGCCGGTCCAGCGCTTGAACGCGCGACCGAAGCTCGACTGTTCGGAATACCCAAGCACGGCAGCAAGATCGTCGATCGTCAGTTCGCCCTGTTCGAGATGGTTCTTCGCCAGTTCGATGCGCTGGCGTTCGAGGATGTCCGAGAAGCGCAGGCCCTTGCTGCTCAGGCTGGCCTGCAGCGTGCGCACCGGAATGCCGATCTTCTTCGCGCAGTGCTCGATTGCGCAATTGCCGGATGACAGCGCGCCGCGCACATAGTCCTCGACGCGCTCGACGGTGCTGCGTCGCGACGCGGTGCGCACGCGCTCCAGATAGCCGCCGAGCAGCTTGAACAGCAATCGGTTGGCGCTCGGCACCGACTGATCCAGCACCGCAGAGGGAAAGGCGATGACGTTGGTCTTCGTCCGGCCCTTGAATGCGCAGCCATAACGCCGCGCCACGTCGTCGCTGTCCTGTTGGCGTGTATCGACCGTCAGGTTCACGTAGCTGGGGCTGAAGGTGCGGCCGCCGAGCTGGCGCAGCAGCTTCATGTTCATCAGCGCGCCCTTGTGCTGCGCCTGGTCGGCCTGGCCGACGTCGGTGCGGATGCGCCAGCGCAGTTCGGCGATCTCACGGCCCTCGACCAGTTCGAGTTCGACCAGTGGGCAATGCACGACCGGAATGAAATCGACAAAGCTGTTCAGGGCTTCGCGCACGCTGCTGGCGGAACGGCACAGCGTTGCGACGGCGCCGAACACATCAGGTTCCTGATACTGGGCGAGGCGCAGACCGAACAGCGGATCCCGGAACGACTGGCTGCAGTCTTCGAGCATCTCGACGACAGCGCGGCTGTCGATGTAGGCATCCGGATCGCGCAGCGCGCGCGCGTCGATGCCGTGCCGGTCCAGCATGCCGCGCGGTTCGCCGCCGAGCTCACGCACCAGCTCGCCGAAGCCACTGAGATTGGCAGCGCGGATCTGCCGCTCCACCGGCATCGAGTCCAGCGGACCTTCGAGGCTGTAGAAATGCTCTGCATTCATCATTGCTGCTCTCCTCGTGCCTGGCTTGCGATGGTCCGCGTGCTGGGCGATGGCTGCTGACCCTAGGTCACAGCGGCTTGTAATGCGTGTCGGGCTGCGACATAGGCCCAGGTGAATGCCGGGCCGATGCTGCCGCCGGGGCCGGGCTCGACGCCGCCCATCACCGAGGCGGTCGATGTGCCTGTTGCATACAGACCGGTGATTGGCGAGCCATCAGTCCGCAGGACGCGCGCCTGCGCATCGGTCAGCAGGCCGCCGAAGGTGCCGACGTCGCCGGGATACAGCGCGACGGCGAAGAACGGACCTTCCTCGATCGTGCCGAGCGTGTTGGATGTGGCACTCAAGGGATCGCCGACCCAGCGGTCGTAAGCCGATTCGCCGCGCTGCAGGTCGGTATCGCGACCCTGGCGCACCAGCTCGTTGAAGCGCGTGACCGTTGCACGCAGCGTCGTCGCGTCGATGCTGCAGGCCGCAGCAAGCGCTTCGAGCGTTTCTCCGCGGCGCAGGAAATTCTCGGCTGTCCACGACTGCGGTTTCTTCGCGCCCGGCATCGTTCCGGCGAGCATGTACTTGTTCAGGTACTGGCTGTCGAACACCATCCAGCTCGGTACGGCGGGTGCCTCGCGATTGCGCTCGATCATGTGCTCGGTGAACACCGGATGCGAACTCGACTCCCGCGCGTACCGCGTGCCGGTCTGGTCGACGACGATCGCGTGCGGTCTGCAGATGTCGTTCTGCATGGCGGTCTTGACCGCCTTGTCGGCGCTGCCCGGCGGCAGCGAGATCTGCATGCCGATGCGCTCGCCCATCTGCGCGGTCGCGGCGCCGATGCGCATGCCTTCCTCGATCATCTCGCCGGTATCGGCTTCGATGCAGCTCGACCACGATGCGGATGTGCCGGGAATGTAGCGGTCGAGCATCGCCTGGTTGCGCGCGAAGCCGCCGGCGTTGACCAGCACACCGAGCTTCGCGGTGATGCGCTGCTCTGTGCCGTTGATGCTGGCCACGACGCCGCTGACGCGGCCATCCTCGATGATCAATTGTCTGACGCTGGTCTCGAGCTGGATCTCGACGCCGACCCTGAGCGCGGCATGCAGCATCTGTCCCTGCAGCGCTTCGCCGGCGGTTCTGCGCGCGCGGCCGGTCAGCTTGTCGGCAAGCGCGCGACCGAGGATGCGCAGGAGAATCTTCTTCGCCGCGCCGCTGCGCTTGACCTGCGGCAGCTGCATCGCTTCGTCGAGGTTTGCCGGTAGCGGCAGGAAGCCGGGGCGCAGTTTCGACTTCCACGCGCCGAGCTGCTTGATGTCGAACAGTTCCGAGACAACCGTGCGGCCGGGCACCGACGCGCCTGGCACCTCGTAGTAATCCGGCCACGACGGCAGGCGCCGCAGGCGGATGCCCTGGCTGACGAGGAAATCCACCATCTGCGGCGCCATCTCGACATAGGTCCGGCGCCGCTCGGTGCTCGCACCAGGCATGTCGGCGCGATCTCCGATCACCGCATCGAGATAGGCATTGGCCTGCTCGGCGCTGTCCGCAATGCCTGCGCTCTTCATGTAGCGGTTGCAGGGGATCCACATGACGCCGCCGGAGTTCGCGGTCGTGCCGCCGACCAGCGCGGTCTTCTCGAGGATCACGACGCGCCTGCCGGCGGCGCGCATCTGCAATGCGGCGCACATCGAGCCTGCGCCGCTGCCGACGACGACAAAATCGTAGCTCTGATCCGGTTTGCCGGGCTCGCCCATGTCGTTCTCGCTTCCGCTGCACGGGCGCCGGGAGCGCCCTTCTGATGGGAATTTATAATGAACAGCACTGTTGTATTATAATTCTGGACTTTCGACAATAGGCCGGTGCCGCGGAGCCGCTTCCGCGCATGGCGATACACCCCGGAGAAATCATGTCCCAAGCAGCTACCCTGACCCCTGCCGTTCCCAAGCCAGAGCACGTACCGGACGCGGTGGTCTACGACTTCGACATGTTTGCCGATCCGGGCCTGCTGGCCGATCCGCACGAACGCATCCTCGACTTGCTGAAGACCGCGCCACCGGTGTTCTGGACGCCGCGCAACGGCGGCCACTGGATGCTCATCAGCCATGCAGTGAACTTCAAGGCCTCGCGCGATACCGAATCGTTCTCCAGCGAGTTCATTCCGCCCGAGAAACTCGCGATGCTGAAGTCGATGTTGCCGCCGGGTTCGCCGCATATTCCGATCGCGGTGCCGATCAACCTCGATCCGCCGGATCACACCAAGTACCGCATGCCGCTGAACCGGGTGTTCTCGCCCAAGGCGATTGCCGAGCTCAAGGACAGCATCCGCCAGCTCGCCGGCGAACTGATCGACCAGATCAAGGCCGACGGTCACTGCGAGTTCATGACGGCGCTCGCCGAGCCGTTGCCGGTGCAGGTGTTCCTGAAGATGCTCGGCCTGCCGCTCGAACGTCAGGTTGAATATCGTGAATTGGTGCGCGCGCACCTCGCGGACTCGAATCTCGATCCGCGCAGGATGATCCAGAAGATGATGCGCGTCGCGGCCAGCATGCGCGACACGATGCTCGAGCGGCGCGACAACCCGCAGAACGACATCCTCAGCCTGCTGTGGAAGGTCGAAGTCGACGGCAAGCCGACGACGCTCGAGGACATGGAAAACTATGGCGTTCTGCTGTTCATCGCCGGTCTCGATACCGTGATGAACGGCATGGGTCACGGCGTGCGCCACCTCGCGCGCGATCCGGAGCTGCAGGCCCAGTTGCGCGCCAACCCTGCGCTGATCGGCGATGCGACCGAGGAACTGCTGCGTCGCTACCCCTTCCCCGGGCCGCCGCGCAGCGTTGGCAAGGACATGGAGTTCGAGGGTGTGCCGATGAAGAAGGGCGAAAAGGCGATGCTGTACCTGCCGGCCGCCGATCTCGATGCCAGGGAGTATCCGAATCCGGAACGCTTCGACATGAACCGCGAGAGCAAGACCCACATCGCCTTCAATGCCGGGCCGCACCGCTGCCTGGGCTCGCACCTTGCGCGCGTCGAACTGCAGGTGCTCTACGAAGAGATGCTCGCGCGGCTGCCGACCTTCCGGCTTGATCCTGCACATGCGCCGCGCTTCCACGGCGGCCACGTCGTCGGCGTCGATTCGCTGCATCTGCGCTGGGACTGACGATCACGCCATCGCTCGCCATTTCCGCAAGGGCGAAGTAGCCCGGTTTCGCCGCAGGCGAAGCCGGGAGACTCCGCCCGACAGGGAGCACCCCGACTCCGCTACGCGGAACCTGGCCACGAGCCTCAACACCTGATCTCCGTCTCTCCCGCAGGCGTACAGGCACGCGCATTCAGAAGCCGCCCCTCATCCGCCCTTCGGGCACCTTCTCCCCGCATGCGGGGAGAAGGAATGCTTGCGTCCCGCTTGCGCGGGAATGACGAATGATTCACGACTTCAGCGGAATCGAGTAGCGCTCGCAGTAGTCGCGGAAATGCGTGCGTACGCCTGCTGCGGTCAGACCGAATTCCTCCAATGAGTACAGGTGCTTGCCGTGCTTGTTCTGCGGATTCTCCGCGACCAGCTTCGTCATGCGCGCTTCGGTATCCGTGGTGAAGTCCTCGCCGAAGTGCGCATAGAGCCGGCGCATCGTGCCGACCGGGTCGCGCAGCTGGTCTAGATACTGGATGTCATGGATAGCATGCTCGCCATGCTGTGCGCGATACGCGTTCTGGCGCTCGATCATCAGGTCGAAGGTATGCAGCAGCGTCTGCGCGATCTCGCGCAGGTCGACCTTGTCGCTGTACATCGGTCGCACCAGGCGCAGCAGCCCGCAGGCCGAGCCGACGACTTCCGCCGGATCGCGATGCGTCATCACCAGCTGCGCATCCGGGTAGACCGCGGTCAGATCGTCGAGGAACAGTGGGTGCCACGGGTTCTTCAGCGTCCAGCGTCCGCCGTTGTGTTCCTGCAGCAGTTGCAGCAGCTGCTTGTGGAACTCGAACGCGTGCCGATAGCGGGTTTGATGCAGGAACCAGTCGCTGTAGCTCGGGATGTTGAGGATCGAGTCGAAGATCTCCGCGCAGAACGACAGCTGCATCGCATATTGGCATTCGGTCGGGCTGTCGGCTTCCTCGAAATGCGCTGCGGCGATCTGCGGCGCGATCTGCAGCATCGCATTGAGCATCTGGCGCTGCGCGCCGCAGCGCAGGTCGGTCTGCAGTTCACCCTTCCTTGCCGGCGGCACCGGATTGAGTGCTTCCCAGCGCAGCAGGCAGCGGCGTCCGCGATCGGCGCTGAGCAGGTTGATCGTCAGCGTCGTGCCGGTGCGCGGCAGGCCGAACACGAACATCGGCTTCTCGACCGGGCGCTGCAGCAGTTTGGGATGTTTCTTCAGGTAGTCGACGATGCGCAGGCGGTTGCAAAGAATGCCGACCAGATTCTCGCGCCAGCGCATCGCGCCGGCCGGCGACAGGCGCGCTTCGTCGGTCGAGGCGCGGACGAGGACTTCGAGGCCTTCGACCGCCTTCGGATCGCCGAGGTCGGTCAGGCCGGTGGTCCTGCTGGCGATGGCAATCAGTTCTGCCGCATTCATGGTTTCGGCTCTCCGCCTTGCAGCGCCGCATCGACGAGCGCGATCTCGGAGCGCAGCCACATCGTTTCGCTGAGGTTGTGGTTGCCCGATGCGTCGAGCAGTTGACGCAGCGCCATCTTCTTTGTGCTCAGCGCGTCGGCGTGGTCGGGTTGCGCGCGCAGGGCGACATCGAGCAGGTGCAGGGCTTCGAGCGGCTGGCCGTTCTGGAGCCGCGCCAGTGCGCGGACGGCCAGCGCCGTCGCACCGCCAGCGAGTTCGGCGAGCTCGGCATCGACGCTGCTGCGTGGCACGCCGTACAGCGCCGTCGTCGAGTCGTAGTGAAACCAGCCGGAGTATTCCTCCCAGATGCTGCGCACCGCCCACGCCAGCTTGCCGTGCTGTTCGCCAAGCTGGAGCCCGTCCGGCAGGCGGATGTCCCGCATCAATGTGTGCACGTCCTTGCCGTCGTTCATGCCGGCGATGACGGCGTCGTGGACGAAGGTCACTGCAGCATGCATGCGGTCTAGGCTGCTGCGGATCTGATCCGCACCGCGGATCGGATCGCCGTGCCCGGTGATCAGCAGTTCGGCGCCGAGCTGGCGCACGGTGGCCAGCGAGCGCAGGTAGCGGCGCACCGAGCGCGGCCGGTCGCCGCGTACGGTGACGAGATTCGGCATTGCCAGAAACACCGGCCCGAACAGGTTGCCGGTGAAGACGACGCGCTCGCCGGGCATCCACACGACCATCGAATCGAGCGCCTCGCCGCCCGGCGTCGAGATCAGCTCGAAGCGCCGCGTGCCCTGCTCGATGACATGGTGGCGGTCGACGACGATGTCCGGTGCGATCTCCGGTGGCATCGGCGGTTCGCCCGGCGGCCCTTTGCGCTTGATCGTCGAGCCCCAGAGCTTGAACGAGCGGCGCCGGAAGTACGGCGCCAGCAGGCGGAAGTCTGCGCAGGTGTCGGCGAAGTGCGCCTGGGCGACGACCCGGGTCTGGGTCTCGCGCAGCACTGGCACACCGCCGTAGTGGTCGGGATGGCCCTGTGTGATGACGATGTGGCGCAGCGCGCCGCTGCGATGCGGCTGCAGCAGGGCCTGGTTGCGTTCTGCACTGTCCATGAAGCCGGCGTTGACGAGCAGATCGCCGTCGCCGGTGCTGACGAGATAGGCATTGGAGATGTCCTTCACCATGTAGATGAAGTCCTCGACCTGCGTTGCCGCGGTCTGCGCAGCGCCTGCGTTCACGAGCGACGCCAGCGCTGGCGTCGGATCTTCCGGACTCTGGCTCATGCCGGCGTTCCGTCGTCGAAGCGGATCATCACCTTGGCCGATGCCGGTGTCGCCGCGATGCCGAAGGCTTCGATGACGCGCGCGAACGGAAGGCGGTGGCTGATCAGCGCCGCCGCCTTGTCCTGCAGGCGCGGCAGTGCAGCGACGACCTCGGGCATCTCGGTCGGATAGCCGACCGCCGTCGTGATCGTCATCTCGGTCGTCAGCATCGCGCCGAGGTCCAATGGCACGGGCTGCAGGTACGCGGCGGTGACGACCATCCGCGACTGGTATTTCGCAATGCGCACGACATCGGACAGGATGTTCGGCGCGCCGGCGGCATCGATGAACGCGTCGGTGCCGACCGCCGCGCGGCTGAACACGCGTGCAGAGCCGTGCAGTTCCTGCAGGCGTGCGCGCAGGTCTTCGCGCGTCGGGTCGAACGCCGCCCGCGCGCCCAGCGCACGTGCGCGTTCGAGACGCTCCGGAGCGAGATCGAGTGCGACGACGTCGGTGATGCCGCGATCGGCCAGCCACAGGATCATGCCCAGGCCGATCGGCCCGCAGCCGAAGACGACGACCTTGTCGCCCGGCTTGACCTGCGCGCGGTTGACGCCATGCAGCGCGACCGCGAGCGGCTCGGTCAGCGCCGCGATCTCGTACGGCAGGCCGTCCGGAATCGGCAGCAGGCTGTCGCCGATACGCGCATCGCGCACCAGCAGCGTTTCGGTGAACGCGCCCTCGGGGCCGCCACTGCCGATGTAGCTCGGCGTCATCATCGGGTTGATCACGACGCGCTGGCCGACGCTGACGCCCTTGACCGCGTCACCGACCGCGACGACCTCGCCGGCCGCTTCATGGCCGAGCGGCGTCACGCCATCGGGCTTGCGGTGGATGCCGCCGATCCTGATGTAGCTGAGATCGCTGCCGCAGATGCCGCAGGCCTTGACCTGGACGACGACGTCGGCTGCGCCCGGACGTGGCGTGTCGATCGCATCGAGCCGGATGTCGTCGATACCGTGGATGTTGAGAATCTTGCCCATTGGACTGCTCCTATTCTCCGTTCGTGTCGAGTGCCGTGCCGTAGGTACGGTGTATCGAGACACCAGCGCAACAGTGGCGGCATCTCGATACACCGCGCGCTCCGCGCGCGGCGCTCGATGCGAACGGGATGTGTGCGGCTATCGAGAGGCAATGCATCACAGCATCACCATGCAGCCACCGTCGATCGTCAGCGTGTCACCCGTGTGGAACGACGACGCGTCGCTCGCCAGATAGGCGGCGACACCTTCGAAGTCGGCCATGGTGCCCGGACGTGGAATCGCGTTCTTGATCAGCATGAATTTGTCGAGCGGGCTCAGCTCACCTTCGCCGGTCATGCCGGTTTTCACGTAGCCCGGCGCGATGGAGTTGGCGCGGATGCCGTACTTGCCGAACTCGACCGCCATCGAGCGCACGATCGCGCCCATGCCGCCTTTCGCACCGGCATACGACGGCTTGCCGGCGAGACCCTTGAACATCGACAGGCTGCCGCAGAACACCAGCGAGCCACCGGGTTCACCGCCTTCGGCGCGCCTGACCATCAGTCGCGCGCCCTCGCGCAGGGTCAGGTAGGCGCCGGTGAGGCTGACATCGAGGAAGCTCTGGAACTCCTCGGTCGACAGGTCGAGCATCGATCGCGTCTGCGGCGGTGGCAGGCCAGCATTTGCAATCACGCAGTCGACGCGACCGAAGGCTTTCATCACTTCCTCGTAGCCGGTGATCGTCTGTTGTTCGGAGGAAACGTCGACCTGATGCGTTGTCACCTTGACGCCGTACGCCTCGAGTTCGCGCTTGGCCGCGGCGTTCCTCTCCGCATTGCGCGCCCAGATCGCAAGGCTGCCGCCCTGCTTGGCGATGCCGCGGGCAAATCCCAGGCCGAGACCGCTGTTGCCGCCGGTGATGACGGTGACCTTGCCACTCAGATCGAACAGACCCTTTGCCATGCGATGCTCCGGACGTTAAGCAGAGCCCATTGTTCGCGGCGACGGTGGCAGAGAACAACGGCGATCTGTGTCGATGTCCGGACACAATGCCCGTTGCCGGCCTCGCCGATCGGCGGGGACAGGCGATGTGCCATCGAAGCGTTGAAGACAGCAAGGTGCTACGGACAGCAGTGTTGATCACCTATACTGGGGCAGACCCGATTGCCAGCATCGGAGGAGAACGACATGGGATCTGCCGCAGCAGCTTCGATGACAGTCGGCGCCGAGATTCGCGTGCCGGCGGCAACCGTGCAGCTCGTCCGCTTCGACATGACCCAGCCGGCCGACAATGTCGTGCGTCATGACGATGCCTATTGGCTTGATCTCTGCCTTACGCCGCGCCCGAGCAACGCACGAGCCTGTTACCGCGAGCGCTGGAGTCCGCACCGCTACGAGCGTCTCGGCAAAGTCTTTCTGTTGCCGCCGCGCCAGACCGTGCAGGCGCGCAGTGATGGCGGCTCGTCGCAGACCTCGATCCTGTGCCATCTGCAGCCGGACGCACTGAGCCACTGGTGTGACGACGGACTGGAATGGACCGACAGCCAGCTGCAGGCAGCCCTCGACATCAAGGATGATTGCGTGCGCAGCCTGCTGCTGCGCCTCGCGCAGGAAGTGCGGCATCCGGGATTCGCGAGTCAGGCGCTGGTCGAGATGATCGTCGGCCAGCTGTCGATCGAACTCGCTCGCTACTGCGCGAACGTCAAAGAGATGCAAAAGGGCAGTGGTCTTGCGGGCTGGCGCCTGCGCCTGATCGACGAGCGTTTGCGCGAAGTGACCGCGGCACCGACGCTGTCGGAGCTGGCAACGCTTTGCCGTGTATCAGTGCGACAGCTGACGCGTGGCTTCCGCGCGAGCCGCGGCTGTTCGCTCGGCGAGCACATCGCCAGCACGCGGATTGAACTGGCCAAGCAGATGCTGCTGTCCGATCACAGCGTCAAGGCGGTGGCCTACTCGCTGGGATTCTCGTCGCCATCGAGTTTCTGCTTTGCATTCCGTCGCATCACTGGCGTGACGCCAAACGAATTCCGCCGGCGTGCGCCACGCACGGCGGCTTGAACATATATGAATTGTTAGGCACCCATTGCGCGCTTAAACGCTTGCACCATGGACGCCCGAGCTTGACCGGGGCGGGGATTCAAGAATCCTGGAACGTTCATTTCGCGCAAAAGCTTGGTGCCTTTTACATTTTGGAGATCTGGATTCCTACCAAGAGCAGAGCCGATTAGCATGTTTTCAAGCAAGCGAATATCGGAGTGGCCCCGGCTTGTTGGCTTTGCGAACCGTCCGCCAGGTGTCATTTTTGGAAGTAGGATGAGTGATGGATTGCCCGTTACTTCACCCAAGGCCTCGTTGTACTGCGTGATTTTGTGTAATGCGAAGCACTCTTGCTTGAAGGATTGCTTCTCTGCCATTCCAACGTACCAAGCACGACCCCGTATTACGAACACGTAACACCCGCACGCTTCAGACAAGTCCGGTTCCATTTCTTCCACTTGTGCCCAGAATCGGCTTTTGTCCTCTTTGCTGCGCGAGATGAGCGAGCCATTTCTGGTGATCGGAAACTCACCATAGACCTCGTATTGCATGTTTGAACCCTCGTTGATCTATGGTTGGTGCCTGACGTTTGAGCGCACGCCGCGGCCCGTCAGGGCCGGAGACTTGAATGAATTGCTAGACATTAGCTCGCGATGACCGCGCCGACTACAGCACCAACGATTGATACAACAAGCGGGTGCTTAACCGCTACTTTCTTATCGCATCGGGTGACGGAAATGGGCACATTACTCTTTATTCTTTGAGTTGAATGTTTTCTGTTGATTCGGGGAGCGGTTGTAATATGCCAATCTCGGATGGTCTGTAGTGTTGCGCCGCAGGCGCTAGGCTCGAAGCTTCACGTCAATTGGGACATTGGTGAGCTCTTGATTGTCAGACCGAATTGAAATGATCCACCTTCCAATGTGCGTGATGGTCGGGTGCAAACTGAGTGCCCCAGTCCAATAGGGATTGCTATCTGTATTGCTCCGGCTTATCTGAAGAGTTTGAAGTGACGTTTCAGCCCCGCTCGGATCGATCAGAACGACTAGTAACCGCATCTCGCCGCCGGGCCGAATGCCTCCGATGTTTATGTGCAGTACAAGAGGCCACTGAAACTGGCTTGGCAAGGCATCGCACCAGTATGTATCCCATCCACCCAATAAGACAGAGAATAGCCCGTCGTGGAGTTCGACCGAACTCGCCAGGAAAGCCGCCTGTACTCGGGTCGTACTTTGACTTACAAGAATTTCCGTCTCGGGACCAACTGTCTGAGCAGTTGGAACATCTCCGTTATTGCCAGCGGGGGCATTAACGGAAATGATAATGTTCCCACGATCGTCGATCAGGTCGTATCCGGTCGGCTGAGCGGTCCGCCTGCCTTCGCTAGCCTTTCCGACGCGCATATAGAAGCGAGCGATTCCGAGTCGTTGCAGTAAGCCCATGTCCAGCACAGTTCGAAGATAGTCTCCACCACCGCCACCATTGCCAGCCCACGAACCAGGCTCAATTGCGGCCTCTCCGCCACCACCAGCGCCGGGGAATCTCCCATCTTTCCATGGCGCCAGCAGCGCTTCTACATCGAGTTCTTTGGCGTCAAGGATTCGCCCTCCCGGGCCGCCGCTTCCAGCTCGTGCCCCTGGCCCTATAGCTGCACCTCCCCCCCCGCCGGCGCCCGGGGCTTGGCCGCCGTGCCCCCCCATTGCTATTTGCACTGGCAGATCGTCCGCAATACCCAGAAATTGCCGACGAACAGCGGACATAGAAGGTTGGTCGAGTGCTGTCGCTAATCGGTCAAGGTGAAAGATTTCCGCTTTCCCAGGCCGCGCAATTCCTTTTAGCTTTTTTCTAACGCTCTCGGGGATTTCCTGGTTGGTAACGAACGCCAATCCAGCGGCACCGTTACGCTGAATGCCCATGCAGTCATCACGAAATTTCGCCGTGATTTCAGATGTCGATTTTTGCCCCCGAGGAAAGTACGACGCCATGATCCAACGCTCTTCTCCAACCTGGCATAGAGCGTCCTTCTTGCCGTCAGGGCCGCCGCGCGGATGGGTAGGGTCGACTAAGGTGAAGCCAGCGCTGAGGATGATCTGCCGAGACAGCGCTTCTGCTTGCGCCGAGCTATCCGACCAGTCGCGCAGCCGCTTACATGTTTCATCCCAATGCATATGCGCACGTCTACTTAGCGGTGATGATTGACGAGTCTAGTAGGTTCTAAGTGCGTAGGTCGGGAGTCATCGCCATTTGTGGGGCTCGATGAACGCAAAAGGTGGGATACGCTGTACCTTCCGTTCTAAGTGACTCGTCGTGTCACCGAACAAAAAGGCGGGGACCCGTGCAAGGTCCACGCCTATTGCTTCGTCGAACTGATCAGGACACCCGAATACCGATTGCCTTCGTCTCGAGGAATTCCTCGATGCCTTCGCGGCCCCATTCGCGGCCCATGCCGCTGTGCTTGTAGCCGCCGAACGGCAGATCGCCGGTGATGCTCATGCCGCCGTTGACGCTCAGCGCGCCGGCGCGGATGCGCTTGCACATCGCCAGTGCGCGTTCGGTGCTGCCCAATACCGCGCCGCCGAGGCCATAGATGCTGTCGTTGGCGATACGGATGGCATCTTCTTCATCTTCGTAGGGGATCACGACCAGAACGGGTCCGAAGATTTCTTCCTGGGCGATGCGCATGTCGTTGGTGACGTCGACGAAGCAGGTTGGCTCGATGAAGAAGCCGCCGCCCATGTCGGTGCGGACCTTGCCGCCGGCGAGCAGACGCGCACCTTCTTTCTGGCCAATCTCGACGTAGTTGGCGACGCGTTCAAGCTGACGCTTGGAGATGAGCGGGCCCATGATGCAGGTCGGCTCTTCGTAGAGGCCCCACTTGCTGGCGAAGCCGGCGTAGGCCATCTGCAAGGCCTTCACTGCTTCGTCGTAGCGGCTGCGCGGCACCAGCAGGCGGGTCGGGTAGGCGCAGCCCTGGCCGGCATGGAACACGACCATCGAGCCCATGACCGCCATCGCGAAATTCGGTGTGTCGTCGAGCACGATGTAGGCGGACTTGCCGCCAAGTTCGAGGAACACGCGCTTCAGCGACGCCGCGCCATTTTCCATGATGCGCTTGCCGACTGCAGTGGAACCGGTGAAGGAGACCAGGTCCACACGCGGGTCTTTCGTCAGCATCTCGCCGGCCATCGCCGGATCTGCGGACGTGATGATGTTGAAGACGCCGGCCGGGAAGCCGGCTTCGACAGCGAGCTCGCCCATGTAGGCGCCCATCAGCGGCGTATCCGGTGCCGGCTTGAGAATCACCGTGCAACCGGCGAGCAGGGCGGCGACGACCTTGCCGATGTTGACGTAGAGCGGCACGTTCCACGGTGTGATCGCGGCGACGACGCCGACGGCTTCGTGCACGATCAGGCGCCGGGTGTCGAAGCCGTATTCGTTCTTCGAGCCACGATCTTCTTCCCAGGTCACCTGGCTGAAGCTTTCGAGCAGGCCATCCATGCCGCTGAGCGCGCCGTCGATCTGCGCGCGTGCGGCCGCGCCAATCGCAGAGCCTGCTTCAACGCGGGCGATCTGCACCAGCTTGTCGCGATTGGCCTGCAGCAGGGCGCGGTACTTCTTCATCAGCGCAAGACGCGCATCGCGCTTCTCCGGCAGCGACCAGTCGGTGTCGTCGAAGGCCTTGCGTGCGGCGGCAATCGCTTCGTTGACGTCATCGGCGGACGCATCCGCGGCCTTGCCGACGACTTCGCCGGTCCAGGGGCCGATGTTGTCAAAGGTTTTTCCGCCGGCTGCGCTACGCAGTTTACCGTCGATGTACAGCTTGGCCTCAGGCAGCATCACGATCCGCTCTCCTCGTTGAGTAATGGTTGCATGTGCGTGGGGACGGTTTGAATGAACCCACCGTCATTCCCGCGAAAGCGGGAATCCAGGGAATGCGCTGCAGCACTCTCCGCTCTGG
>CAZDPA010000112.1:0-3854 GCA_964507195.1 uncultured Salinisphaerales bacterium
GAAGGTGCCCGAAGGGCGGATGACGGGTCGCTTTTGCCTGTGTATGCGCCTGCGGCGTGCCCCTCACCCCAACCCTCTCCCCGCAAGCGAGGAGAGGGGGCAAGGCGTATCCATCTGAATCAAAAATTCTCTAGAAGCTATATCGCAGTCCGAAGGAACCCGAGCGGCCAGGCGCAGGAACCAGATCCTTGATGAACGAAGTGTGGCGGCGAACGTCTTCGTCGAGCAGATTGCTGCCGCGCGCATAGACTTCGAGCCGCTGGCCATAGCCGGCATCGCCGAACAGGCGCCAGGACAGGTCGGCACTCAGCAGGCCATAGCCGTCAGTGGGTGTCTCCAGCGCACTGATACGGTTCTGCTCGTCGACCTGCGTATAGCGCAGGCTGCTGTTACTGCGCTCGCTCTGCAGCTCCAGTCCGACGCCGAAGCGGCGCGGCGTGATGCGCGGCAGCTGCGCGCCGCCATCCAGTGTGGCGCGCACCTCGTCGGCGAAAACCTGCAACTGCAGCTGGACGGGGCCGTCCGCGATCAGGGCGTAACCGGCTTCGAGCTCGTAGCCGTGCAGCTGCGCATCCGCCTGACGATAGTCGAGCAGCAGCAGTTCGCCGTCCACCTCGAAATCACCGTCGTCGCCGACCCGGTCGGCGACGCCATCACTGCCGGCGGTGCCGCTGCCGTCTGCGCCGAGGCCTTCGTCGATCTCCGACAGATAGATGTAGTCGCGCACCTGGTTGTAGAACAGGTTGGCGGCGAACGACCAGCGGCCCTGGTGCAGGTCGAGACCCAGCTCGATATTGCGGAAGCGTTCGATGCCGAGCTGTTCGTCGCCGCGCTCGAAGGTCGCCGTCGCTGCGTGCGGGCCAAAGGCATACAGCTCTTCCTGAACCGGCGAGCGTTCCGACTGCGTCAGATACAGCTTCAGGTGCGCGGCTTCGCTGAGGGTGAACACCGCGCCGGCCGCCAGCGACAGCGGCGTGAAGTCGCGCGCCATCCCACCGGACGGATCGGTCTGCGTGCGCTCGACGCGCGCACCGGCTTCGAGGCGGACGAAGTCGAAGTCGCGCTCTTCGACGACGAACACGCCAAGCGAACGGCTACGCACCGGAGGTACATAGGCTTCGTCGCCGAGTGCCTCGAAGTCGCGATCATTGAGCTGCAGCCCGATCGTGCCGCGCAGGCCGGCCAGCGGCTGGTGCGTGGCCTCGGCGCGGGCCTGGACCTGTTCGTTGTTGAACACGGTGCCGATCTCGCCCGGCGCTTCGAACTCGATGTGCTTGTAGTCCGAATAGCCTGCGCGCAGCTTCAGCGATTCGAAACCGCCGAAGGGCCTCATCAGAAGAATGCGGGTGTCGAAGCGGTTCTGTTCGAGATCGATGAAGCCGGTCGGTGCTTCGTCATGCCCGTGTTCCTCATGTTCCTCGGCTTCGTCGTGGCCTTCCTCTTCCTCGTGATGGCCATGCGCGAACGGCAGGCCGTACTGCGTGTCGAAGCGGCCAAACGAAAATCCATAGACGTCGCCGGCGTCGCCGATGTAGCTGTACGACAATGCGCCGGTCGCGCTTTCGACCGCACTGTTCGGCAGCGTGTCGCGTGCACCTTCGCCGTCGATGTCCGCTGCGCCCGGGATGTCGTAGTCCCCGCTGTCACGCCCTGCGTAGTCGGCATGCAACTGGTGATTGCCGAAGCCGTAGTCGAACTCGCTGTGGGTCTGCACGACATCGCCGTTGCTGCCGTACTCGGCGCCGAGTGCGCCGTGAAAGCCGGGCGTGACTTCATCGGGCAGGCGCTCGTCGATGACGTTGACGGCGCCGCCGGACGCCCCGTTGCCGTAGAGCAGCGTCGACGGCCCCTTGAGAATCTCGATCTGCTGGGCGTGCGCCGGATCGATGGCGACGGCGTGATCGGGGCTCAGGTCGGAGGCATCCATCGTCGACAGACCGTTGTCGAGAATCTCGACGCGCGGGCCGCCAAGGCCGCGGATGACGGGCCGACCGGCGCCGGCGCCGAAGTCGGTCGTCGAGATCCCGGTCTGGTTTTCGAGAGTTTCGCCGAGCGTGCCGCGCCGCGCACGGTTGAGGGCATCGCCGTTGAGAACGTCGACCGGCTGAGCCAGTTCGTCGGCGGTACGACCGAGTGGTCCGGCAGTGACGACGACATCATCAAGCCGGGTTGGCGCGGCCGACGATGGATCAGCAGGCGTGGCGGTCTGCGCCAGCGCCAGCATGGGGAAGACCGCTGCGGCAAGCGCGACAACGGACGGGGTGCAACGAAGGAAACGTGGACGCATGCGCGAAGGCGCTGCGCCGAAGGCAATGAGGTTCATGGCAATCCTGCAAGCAAAGGCACGCATCGGCGTGCCGACAGTCGGCGGTGTTTAGAGCTGGCCGGACTGCGCTGGAGGACCGCGGATGCGCGCCAGTGCCAGCACAACGGTCTGCGTGACCGGGGTGACGGCAGTGAATGGCGCTTCTGTTTTCGGCGCGATGGGCAGCGCCGCCGGCTTGGCGGCGAGTGCGCCACTGCCGATGCTTCCGGCGTGTACGCAGATCTCGCAAGCCTGTTCGAGCTCGATCGCCGGATGCGAATGCGTATGTGCGACCAGCAGCCACTGCCCGACCAGCAAGGCCAGGATCAATAGCCACTGTCTGCCTGGCCTGATACGCATGACGGTGATTGTAGCGCCGAAGTGGGCAGCAGTGTTTTACACGGCGTCAGCCCCAGCAACACTTCTCCACGTACCGGGATGCCCGCTGCAGTCAGGCGAAACGCGTGGCGAGTTACTTCGCCGCGCCCTCCGTCGGTGTCGCATCGAGCGGTGATTCGAATGCGATGAACAGTACACAGGGCGCGCCCCTGGCGCAGACCGCGGAATGCGGCTTCTTGGCCGGGCCATAGGCATATGAGCCGGGTTTCAGCACTGTCGGTGCCTGGCCCTCATAGGTCACCGTGAGCTCGCCGGACACCAGCACCATGCGCTCTGCGGACGTATGCGAGTGATTCGGGATCGTGAAGTTCTCCGGTACCTTGAAGAACACATCCACGTTCGGCTTGGATGGATCACCGTGCAGCACCGCGATCTCGCAGCCCTTCGGGATGAATGGGGGACAAGGGACCCACTTCAGCGATGCGTCATTGAATGTGGCCGCCAGCGCGGATTCCGGGACAGCTGCAGTGATGGAGGTTTCTGCCAGGGCGAGCTGAGCCTGGAGCATCAGCGACGCGTACACAACAAACTGGAAGGGCTTGTTCATGTGACACCTCGAAGGTATGGCGCGCAACCGGATCCATTGCGCGCTAGCAAACTACTCCTGTTGCGGCCGCCTGTCGCGGTAGCGAGGCGACCCTGATTCCCGGCCTATCAGGGCGCTCCGCGGCAGTGCATGATCATGGCCGTACCGTCGGCGGCATCGGGCGGCACCACATCATCTTCGGGGGGAGATATGCGTCAACTTCACTGTGCTGCGCGCAACACGTGCACGCTTTTCGGCAAGATGCTCATTGCCGGTTTTCTCTCGCTTGCCGCGCCGCTGCAGGCCGGCGAGCAAAACTACGATCGCTACGACGCCAGGGTTTCGATGAGCGACGGCGTCGAGCTGGATGCGTCGCTCTACATTCCCAGGCAGCCCAGCCCTAAGCGCATCCCGCTGATCGTGCGCCAGCATGGTGGTGGCTCGAACAAGGACAGCCCGTACGACGTGCAGTATGGCCTCAAGGCTGTTGCGACCAATCACTTCGCGCTGTTGACCTACTCCGCGCGCGGCCACGGAGATTCGGGCGGCCTCTTCGATTTCTTCGGCCCGCGTACGACGCGGGATTTCTCCGAGATGCTCGATTGGGTGGCTGCAAACTACGAC
>CAZDPA010000112.1:3864-13978 GCA_964507195.1 uncultured Salinisphaerales bacterium
CGACGCGAAAATCGATACCAACAATGTCGGTGCTGCCGGTTACTCGCAAGGTGGCGGCGAATCCCTGCTACCGGCCGAGCAAGATGCACGGGTCAAGGCGCTTGCGGTCGGCAACACGTTCTCGGATTTGAGCTACGCGCTCAATCCAAACGACGCCTACAAGTTCGCATTCGCTACCGGCATCTTTGTCGGTGCGTATTCCGTCAGCGGCGCACTGGTCGACTACACGCTGGTTGCACGCTGGGGTGCGCAGCTCAACACCGACACCGAAGACATCCCGTTGCCGCCATTCGCCTCCACGACAGACGATCTCGCGGCGCACTCGCCGCTGACCTATGTCGACGCGCTGATCGAACGCCGCGTGCCGGTGTTCTGGACCAATGCCTGGGAAGATCAGCTGTTTCCGGCCGATCATCCCGAACGCATTCTTTCCCTGCTCGAAGCGCACGACATCCCGGTGCACTACTGGTTTGCGTCCGGCGGGCATGCTGCCGGTCCGAGTTATCTTCCCGAAGAAGAACTGCGCGAGCAGGCGATGCTCGATTGGTTCGAGCAGTACCTCAATGGCGACGATCGCGGTTTTGGCAGGCGCCCCAAGGTTGATTACTGGCAGCGCATCTCCGGAACGCCGCGGACCGAAGGCGAGTGGGAGCACTACACCGCAGCGGCCTGGCCGATTCCCGATGCGAAAACGCTCAGCCTGCATCCGCACGCGGATGGGTCGCTCGCAAGTGCGCCCGCTGCAGCCTCGGAAACCGCAGCACTGATCAACGACTACCTCACGCTCAACGTTGCCAACGACGCGCTGACCTTCGAGATTGCCGCCAATGTGCCCGGCCTCAATGACATCCTGCGGCAGGTGCCAGAGGGCCAGAACCCGCTCGACACCATCACCTACACGTCTGCGCCGCTCACCGAGCCACTCAGCGTCGCTGGCGCTCCCGAACTCACCATCGAACAGGATTCGACGCGCCTCGTCGTGCAGCAGTTCGCCGCCAAGGTCTGGGACGTGAGCGACGACGGCGCGCAGCTGATCTGGCGCGGCGCCATCTCCGGGCCGCTGGAAAAGCAGGTGAGCTTCAGGCTCTGGCCCAACGCACATCGCTTCGAGACCGGCCACCGCATCGTGCTGACGATTTCGTCGGTCGATTTTCCGACGTTCAAGCCGGACATCGAACCCTGGCGCTCGAACATCCAGCTGGCGGGTACACGTCTCGATCTGCCGGTGCGAACGGCGACGGCGCAGGCAGCAGCATCCAACGACGATTCAGGGGCTGGTTCGATGGTGCCATCGTGCTTACTACTGACCTTGCTGCTGGCTGGGTTCCGAGTTCGTTTCGCTATTCCGCACAGATTTTCTCGGTTGTTCAGCAGGGCTCCCGCTTGCTTTTCAACATCCAGTACAAATCTCTAAGCGCGGATTCGCAGCCGATAGGTCGGAGCGCTTTGCTGGTCGACCAACTGCTGCGCTATCAACCACGCCCGCGCATCCTCCGCATCACGCTCGAACCATGCCTCGGCGCTGCCGAGCACGAAGGTGTAGCCCCAGGCGTCCATGTCGGCAAAGAGCTGGCCGCGGGAGTAGCCGGGGAGCCGGTCAGCGAGCACGCCCTGCAGGTAGCAGACGCCGGTTTCCTCGAGGTCATCGCCGCCGGCGTTGGTGTGGACTTCGTCGCGGCGCTGCGGATCCATGCAGATGTAGTGACAGGCTTCGTGCAGGGCGGAGTGAACCGGCGTATCGCCGCGCAGGTAGAGCACGTTGCCGATCAGACCGGCTTCGGTTTCGCCCCAGTAACTGCCGGGGATGGGTTCGCCGTCCGCGACCGTTTCGATCTGCAGGCCGTAGAGGGTCAGCAGGGAGCGCAGGTGCGCTACGCCCAGGCCGGCGACGCTGGGCATGGCTTGCGCCTCGGGCTGGGAGGCGGATTTCCTAGTGGCTTCCATGGGGTGTAAAGATACAGTCACATGCAGTGCGTGGGCATGACCCGGCACATAAAAATGACGATTTGAGGAGAGTAACCGTGATCACACTACGCAAGTTTCGCGTGCTGCCGCGTGTCGTGAAGGTGGCATTGCTTACCGGCACCGCAGCCGGTCTGGTTGCCTGCGGCAGCAGCGATCCGGTGACGCCAGGCGCGCCGGTCGACAACATCTTCATGACGATCGTGCCGCCAGGTGCCAACGGCAACTCGGCAGGCGGCGTCGGTACGCCGGTGCCGGGTGTGCCGACCCTGAGTTATCCGGCGAACTTCCGCGATCAGCTCGACATGTACGGCAATCTGGCCTACGCGAAGGTCGGCCTCAAGGGCGAGACCTGCGCGCCGCCGCGCAACATTGACGAGCACGCGCAGTCTTCGGATCAGGCCTGCAATTATTTCAAGCGCGCCGACATCCGCCTCGGCGATGCGGATGCGGTGTCGAGCCGCGAGCTGACGGCGCCGAACGGCAAGAAGGTCGTGATCCGCCGCGACGGCTGGGGCATTCCGTACATCGAAGGCGATGATCGTTCGTCGACGCAGTACGGCGTCGGTTTCGCCGCCGCGCAGGACCGCCTGTGGCTGTTCGACGTGCTGCGCCGTGCCGGTCGCGGCCAGGCCTCGGAATTCCTCGGACCGGCGTCGACGACCTATGACCTCGATCTGCAGTTCGGTTCCGCCGGTGGCTACAGCGAGGCCGAACTGACGCTGATGGTCGAAGCTGCGATCGACAAGATCGGCAGCCTCGGCACGGTGTTCCTCGACGACACCAACAACTTCGTCGCCGGCATGAATGCGTACCTCGACTATCTGCAGACACCGGAAGGTTTGCTGGAGACACCGCCCGAGTACGCGACGCTGGCGCTGCAGGTGCCGCCGGTGTATCCGCCACGGCCGTTCACGCTCAACGACATCGTCGCCAACGCGGTGCTGATCCAGGCCCAGTTCGGTCGTGGCGGCGGCAGCGAGGCCAGCAACCTCGACCTGTTGCAGAAGCTTGATGCGAGCTTTACAGCGGGTGCTACTACGATTCCGAAGGCGGCCTGCGATCTGTGGCGCGACCTGCGCCATGCGAATGCGCCGGACACGCCATACACGACGCAGAAGACCTTCCTCACGCAGTCGCCGCCCAGCGTCGACGAAACCTGCCCGCAGACCCTGCCGGCCGGCGCGGCGATCTGGGATGTCGGCAGTCTGCGTGGCCGCGAGTTCATCAACCATGCCGGCGCCGGCCTTGGCCTGCCGCTGATCGGCCCGCTGCCGGGTGGTCTGTTCGACACGGTCGGCATCGGCATCGGTCCGTTTGCACCTCCAGCGCAGGAGAAGAAGCGCAGCTGGATCGCCGCGGTCGATGCGCGCCTGCAGACGCAGACCGTGTTGCCGCCGTTGCGTGCTGCGGCCGGTGAAGGCATCAAGCTCGTTGCGTCGGCGGATCCGACGATGGCGATGAAGGATGCGATGAACTCGCTCGGCCTGCCGAAGACCTCGTCGAACTGGATCGGCGTCAACGCCGACCAGACCGAATCCGGCCACCCGATCATCATTGCCGGTCCGCAGACCAGCTATTTCAATCCGCAGCTGCTGTGGGAGTTTGCGGTCTACTCGAACGGCGGCACTGCACTCGATCTCGCCGCGCGCGGCATCAGCACGGTGAATCTGCCGTACGTCGTCATCGGCCATGGCCTAGACTTCGGCTGGAGCGCGACGTCGGCCGGCTCGGATCTGATCGACACCCGGGTGTCGATGATGTGCAACACCGACGGCTCGGCGGCATCGCGCGACGACAACGACGGTGATGGTTTCCCGGATGCCGACGGCTACGAATACAAGGGTCGCTGCGTGCGCTTCTACAAGCGCCTCGACGAATGGGTCGCGACGCCGACGCTGGCGAGCATCGCGCTCGGTGGCCCGGCGCTGCCGGAGAACGTCAGGCGCTTTGTGATGCGTACGCACTACGGCCCGGTCACCGCAACGGCCACCGTCAACGGTGCGCCGGTGGCGATCTCCGAACAGCGCAGCACCTTCAATGGCGACGTCGACACCACGGCGCCGTTCGCGCTGCTGACGACGCAGGGCATGCAGGTCAACGAGCGCAAATTCAAGGAACTGTTCAACAGCATGACCAGCACCTTCAACTGGATCTACAGTGACAGTCGCGATCTCGCGTTCGTCCAGTCAGGTCTGTATCCGCTGCGTCATCCGCAGCAGCATCCGGAACTGCCGGTGTGGGGCGACGGCAACTACGAGTGGGTCGCTGACCAGAACCTGCCGGAAGACTTCTTCGATCTCTATGGCGGTGACGGCAACGATGGGGCGCTCGCATTCCCGAGCCGCGCGCGACCGCAGGTTCAAGGCGATGCGCTGGACGGGTATTTCGAGTGGCCGGGCTATCTGCCGCTGGCAGCGCATGTGCAGGACACCAATCCGGCGCAGGGCTATCTCGCCAACTGGAACAACTCCGCGGCGCCGGGCTGGTGGGCGGCGGATGCCAACGGCACCTATGGTCCGACTCATCGCATGGCGATGCTGCGCGACCGTCTTGCTGCGTTCAAGGCCAGTGGCCGCAAGCACGACATCGGCACGATGATCGAGGTGATGGGCGATGCCGCGTACACCGATCTGCGCGGACAGGAGTTGTTGCCGCGCCTGCTGAGCCTGATGGAAGGCGGTGAACTCACTGACGACCAGCGCGCCGCAGCCGATCTGCTGCAGCAGTGGATGGATCGCGGCTCGCACGAATGGATCGACAGCAGCAACGGTCTGGGCAGCATGCGCCGCGACCGCGACGCGGATGGCGCCTACGACCAGCGGGCGCAGGTTGTGCTGATGGATGCCTGGTATCCGCACCTGATCGATGCGCTGATGCCGCAACTCGTTGCGGTGCAAGCCGCCGGTGCGTCAGCGTTGGCCGGTCGTTACGACGCGCCGCGCGCGCAGGGATCGGCGTATCAGGAAGGCTGGTTCCAGCACATGATCCGTGCGATCGACACGGTGCAGGGCAAACCCGGGGTGACGCCGTATCGCGTGATCAAGTGTGCCGATGGCACGCTCGCCGGCTGCCGCGCCGGTGTGCTGAGCGCGCTCGATCAGGCGCTCATTGATCTCGGCGGCCTGTCGAATCAGGCGGCCTGGGATGGGACGCAGCTGCGGTACCCGAAGAGCGAAGACTGCGGTGTCGTCGAGTCCTGCGACACCGTCGACCACACTTCATTCAGCTTCATCCCGGTGCCGCCGATCCACTGGACCAATCGCCCGACCTTCCAGCAGGCCACGCAGGTGGGCCAGGACCGCAACGGCAACTGAGGTCCTCGTCTTCTTGTTTCCCTCTCCCCGCATGCGGGGAGAGGGCCAGGGTGAGGGGCCCCGCCGAACGTCAGCAGCCTGTCATGCCGACGTCACGGATCATTCACAAGCGCTGACTAAGGTTCCGCCTTCAGGCCGGATGGCCCGGCCCCGGGGGCGAGATGAGTACAGTCAGGTGGATGATGGGCGCGGCGCTTGCCGTGCAGGCGACGGTTGTACCCGCGGCAGACGAGCCGGTGCGGCTCGCAGATCTGACGGTAACCGACAGC
The DNA here is from genome assembly GCA_964507195.1 of uncultured Salinisphaerales bacterium. Lineage (GTDB taxonomy): Bacteria > Pseudomonadota > Gammaproteobacteria > Nevskiales > Nevskiaceae > Solimonas. The sequence goes on from CAZDPA010000112.1 coordinate 9,413, forward strand.
GCAGACTACTTCCGCTTCCGCGGTGACAGTGTTTCGCCGCGCCTGATCTACGATGCCAACTACTTCGCGCGTTTCGAGCCGCTGTCGGTCGGCGATATGCTCAAGCAGGTGCCGGGCGTCGCGTTCACCAGCGACGTCGGCGAGTACGATGCGCCCAAGCTGCGCGGCATCGGCACCCAGTACACCCAGATCATGATCAACGGTCAGCGTGTCGCTGGCGCCGAAGCCGATCGTGGCGTGTTTGTCGATCGCATTCCGGCGGAGATCGTCGAGCGCATCGAGATCATCCGCTCGCCGACCGCCGAGCTCGACTCGCAGGGTGTCGGCGGGACCATCAACATCGTGCTCAAGGATGGTGCGACGCTGCGCGGCGGCGGGTATCGCGCCGGCCTGTTCCGCAGCGGTGACGACACCCTGCGTGGCAGTGGTTATCTGAGCTACGGCGGCCAGGATGGACGCTTCAGTTACCTGGGTTCGCTGAACTACCAGGGTCGCTACAACGCCAAGGACAAGCGCTCGCAGCTGTTCAATCCGGACGGCGAACTGATCGAATTTCTGCAGGAGGACGATGTTCGCGATTCCAAGGACCTTGCCGGCAATCTGAGCTTGTCGTGGCTGCTCAGTACAGGAGCGACCTTGTCGCTCGACGGCTATACAGTCGGCACCGACCGCGACGAGGATCAGCTGTCGCCGGTGTTCGTGGTCGAAGAGGGTATCGCCGAGCTCGACGCGATCGAGTACGAGCACGAGCGCATCAAGGAGAACACCTGGGGTACGGCGCTGCGTTACCAGGACAGCGTTTTCGGCGACGGCACACTGAGTCTGGTGCTCGACTACAACAAGCTCGATCTGGACATCGACAACATCGCCGGCGAAGTCGAGGACGACGCCGAACTCGCGCTGGAAACCGAGACCATAGCCACCAGCGATGAGGAAGCCCGCCTTACGCCTTCGCTGACGCTGCCGCTGGGTGCGCACAAGCTGGGCTTAGGTCTGGCACTCGGCCGCAAGGATCGCGACAGCGCAACGATTGCCGCCGAGTTTGACGAAGACAGCGGCGAATTCGAGGACAACAGCGACATCGACGGTCTGTATGCGATCAAGGAGTCGCGCTACGACGCCTGGGTCCAGGACAGCTGGACGCTGAACGAGCGCCACGCGATCGACTTCGGTGTCCGTGTCGAGAGCACCAAGCTCGAACAGCAGGGCTACGACACCGACGGCAACCGCCGTGATGCCGACGACAGTCAGACCGAGGTCAATCCGAATCTGCACTACCGCTGGCTGCTGACGCCGAACAACCAGATCCGCGCCAGCGTCGCGCGCACGCTGCGCCGGCCGGACTTCAACTCACTGGTGCCATTTCTGGCCGAGGACGACGACGAGTTCTTCATCGGCAATCCCGAACTCAAGGCGGAAAGCGCAATCGGCTACGACATCGGTTTCGAGCATCGCTTCGCCAAGCAGGCAGGCATTCTTGGCGCGAACGTCTTCTACCGCGACGTCAGCGATCTGATCGAGATCGTCGAGGTCGCGGACGACGTCGAATCGCCGGACAACACCGGTGACGGCAAGGTCTACGGCATCGAACTCGACGCCAGCTTCCCGCTGCAGTTTGTCGGCTTGCCGAATTTCAACGTCTACGGCAACTACAGCTACCAGAAGTCCGAGGTCGCCGATCCGACAACGGGCATCGAGCGCCGCTTCCAGCTGCAGCCGATCTATGTGTTCAATCTCGGCTTCAACCACCGCGTTGCCCAGCGGGTGACCTATGGAGCGAGCTTCCAGCAGCAGGGCCGCGGCCTGGAATTCGCCCCCGACGAGATTGGCAGCGTGCGCTACGACGGCAACCTCGAAGCCTTCATCGAGTACGCATTCAACGATGCGCTGGCGATCAAGCTCAACGGCAACAATCTGCTGGACGCGCACAAGGATGAAGTGTTCCAGATCTTCGAGGATGATCTGCCGGATGGCGCGCTGGAGGAGTTCGAGCGCGAAACCGAAAGCGTCGGCCGCGTCTTCATCGTGACGCTGCGCGGGCGTTTCTAGAAAAAACGCTAGGCTGTCGATCTGGACAGGGATGTGAACACGATGCGAGCAAAGCATGCGGTCTTCGGAGTTGCGCTTGCCGGTCTGCTGGCCGGCGGTTGCGTGCCGCTGCGTGGTCCGACGGGATCCGGCGCGCAAGGACAGGCGACGGTTGTTGCCGAAGCGGCGGGCGATCGCCAGCTCGGCGCAACGGCAGTGTTGGTCGATGCCGACGATGGGCGGCGCAACCGCATCATCGTCGCCGACGACGATGCCGGCCTGGCTTTCTACGATGCCACCGGCAGGCGCACCGCCAGTCATGCGATCGGTGCGGTCGAAGGTCTTGATCTGCGCGACGGCTTTGCTGTCGGCGGACGCAGCATGCAGCTGCTGGCGGTCGCCGATGAGAAGGGGAGACGCCTGGGTTTCTACGGCGTAGACGGCGACAGGCTCAACGCGCTCGGCGTGCTGAAACTCGATGCAGAACCCAGCGCGGTCTGTCTGCAGCGTGCGACAGGCGACGCCTGGTTCGCGTTTGTCGTCGATGGGGACGGCGGCGTGTCGCAGTGGCAGCTGTATGCCAAGGGTCAGCAGGTGGCGGCGCGACCGGTGCGCAGCTTCAGTGTAGGTGCCGAGGTCGAAGCCTGTGTTGCCGATGATCGTGCGGGTGCGCTGTACCTGATCGAATCAGGCACGGCGGTGTGGCGCTATCGCAGCGATCCCGAGGCGGAGATCGCGCGTATGCCGATTGCCGTGCGTGGACCCATTGGGCCGCTGGAGTCGCCGCAGGCCGTAGCCCTGGCTGGCGAGGCGATGCTGGTTGTCGACCGCGACGCGGGCGTGCTGCGCGTACTCGATCGCGAAACGCCGCACACGCAACGCGCGGCATTGTCGTTCGATCGTCTCGGCATCGGTGAGGCCGGCGCACTCGCTGCGGCTACGCAGGCATTCGCGACCTCGTTCCCTGCTGGTGTGCTGGCCTGGATCGATGAGCGCGCGACCGAGGGTGGTGCACGCCTCAAGCTTTTCGATCCGCGCAGCCTGCTGGCTGACGTGCGGGTCCCGACCGCCGCAGCCGCTCCAGTGCCCGTGCTGGCCAGCGTCACACCCAACGCCGAAACCCAAGCGATGGCCAACGACGGTGACGCTGCCGACGACCCGGCGATCTGGCGTCATCCGACCGACCCGTCGCGCAGCCGCATCATCGGCACCAACAAGCAGTACGGCCTGCTGGTGTATTCGCTGCAGGGCAAGCTCCTGCAGTCGATCCCGGCGGGGCGCATCAACAACGTCGATCTGCGCGAGGGTTTCAGACTTGGTGGCAAGAACGTCGCGATTCTCGCCGGCAGCAATCGCAGCAACGACAGCGTGTCGCTGTACGCCATCGATGCCGCTGGCGTGCTGCGCGATGTCGCCGATCCTTACGGCCTGTGCCTGTACCGGAGCGCGGACGCGCGGTACTACGTGTTCGTCAACGATAGCGATGGCCGCTATCGCCAGGGCGAGTTGCTCGCGACAGCCAAGGGTCGCGTGCGCATAGTCTGGCGCCGCGAGTTCCGCTTTGAGTCGCAGCCGGAAGGCTGCGTTGCCGACGACGAGACCGGTGTGCTCTATGCCGGCGAAGAGGATGTCGGCCTGTGGCGCCTGAGTGCAGCGCCGGACGCTGCTGCCGACAAGACCCTGATCGACCATACGCGCGACGGCGGTCATCTGATCGACGACGTTGAAGGTATCGCACTGTGGCGCGGCGCCTATGGCCAGGGCTATCTGCTTGTCTCCAGCCAGGGTGAGGATGCCTATGCGGTCTACGAGCGCAGTGGGGCCAATCGCTATGTCGGCAAGTTCCGCATCGTCGCCGATCCGGCTTCCGGTATCGACGGCGCCAGCGAAACCGATGGCCTGGAGGTCAGCAGTGCGAGCTTCGGTGGTGCCTACGCCCAGGGCCTGCTCGTCGTGCAGGACGGCCGAAACGTTTCGCCGGCCGAGCCGCAGAATTTCAAGCTCGTACCCTGGGTGCGGGTGGTCGACGCGCTGAAGCTGCCTTAGTCGCGATCCGGCGCGCCGAGCGGAAACCAGCTGCGATACGGCCGTCCGCCGTCAACTGCGCGGGCGAACGACGGTCGCGCGAGCAGGCGCTGACGGTAAGCGCGCAGATGGCGGAACTCGTCGGCGATCGCGTGCGTCCAGTCGGCATAGAACAGCGATGGCGCCGCCGCGCAGTCGGCGAGCGTGAACGTGTCGCCGCAAGCCCACTCGCGATCCTTCATGCGCACATCCAGCCAGCGATACGCGGTGTCAAGCAACTTGCGCGCTTCCTCGACGCCGTAGGGATCGCGGTGCTCGGTCGGGCGCAGGCTGTTGAATACAAACTTCTGCTGCGGCGTCATCACGTAGTTGTCGAAGAAGCGATCCATGAAGCGCACATCGACCGCGGCGGCGGGGTCGGACGGAATCAGCTTCCCCGGACCGGGGTAGTGCACGGCGAGATGCTCGATGATGATCGTCGCCTCGCGGATGGGCCGGTCACGATCCAGCAGC
>CAZDPA010000113.1:0-13889 GCA_964507195.1 uncultured Salinisphaerales bacterium
CGTCCTTGGTCGCCTGGCGCTGCGAGTCGTTGAAGTAGGCCGGCACCGTGATGACCGCTTCGGTCACCGGGTGGCCGAGATAGTCCTCGGCAGTCTTCTTCATCTTCATCAGGACCTGCGCCGACACCTGCTGCGGAGCCAGCTTCTGATCCTTGGCCTGGACCCAGGCGTCGCCGTTGTCGGCCTTGATGATCTTGAACGGGGAATGCTTGATCGCCTTCTGCACTTCCTTGTCGTCAAAACGGCGGCCGACCAGACGCTTGACCGCGTACAGCGTGTCATGCGGATTGGTCACGGCCTGGCGCTTGGCGGCGCGGCCGACGATCGGCTGCGGCTCGTTGGTGTAGGCGACGATGGACGGCGTGGTGCGCTCGCCTTCAGCGTTTTCAATCACGCGAACACTGCCGCCGTCCATGATGGCGACGCAGCTGTTGGTGGTGCCGAGGTCGATACCGATGATCTTGGACATGGGTGCTCCGAAAATATGCAGGGTTCAGATTTGTGTGGGAAACAGCGCCTGGCGGCACTGTTCGTTGATGCTGTGACCAGTTATTTGCGGCTAGGCCCGGTTTTTCAAGGGGCCGCAGCCGGCGCCTTGGACACCACGACCATCGCCGGGCGCAGCAGGCGTTCGTGCAGGCGGTAGCCTTTCTGCATCACATTGAGCACGTGGTTGGGCGGCAGGTCTGCCGACTCCGCCATCGTCATCGCCTGATGCAGTTCCGGGTTGAAGGCGTCGCCAATCGGGTTGATCGCCTGAACGCCGCCCTTCTCGAGCACGCTCATCAGCTGACGCCAGGTCAGCTGCATGCCGTCGGCCATGGCCTTGGCCGGACCTTCTGCGCCAACGGCGGCCTGCATGCCCAGCTCCAGGCTGTCGATGACCGCGAGCAACTCGCCGATGAGCTTTTCATTGGCGTACTTGAGACTGCTCTGCGCATCGCGCTCCAGACGCCGGCGCGAGTTCTCGAACTCGGCCATCGTCCGCAGCTGTGCGTCCTTGGCGTCCTGCGCCTGCTGCTGGGCCAGCGCGAGTTCGCGCGTCAGCGCATCGAGCGGCGATTCAGGACTCGTATCCGCTGCATCGTCTGCAGCCGGCGTTGGGGTGTCCGGTTGTTGGCTCATCGTCATCTGTTGTGTTGCGCGTGGGTCTTTTGCCCCGGAAGCCGCCCGAAAACTGCCGGCGCGGCCGCGAAAAGGGGCGCAATCATAGCTGGGCGGCGTCGCGAACGCCGCCCCCGCGAGACCTAACTGGGGATCAGCTCTCGGCTTTCAAGCCCGCAGACAGTGCGCGGGCAGTCTCCTGGACCAGCGGAATGATGCGCGAATACGACATGCGCGTCGGCCCGATCACGCCGAGCACGCCCGCCACCCGCCCGGCCACGTAGTACGGCGTGGTGACGACGCTGCACTCGTCGAGCACGCGGTAGCCCGACTCGTCGCCGATGAAGATCTGCAGGCCATCCGCGGCCAGGCACTGATCGAACAGCATCAGCATGTCGCGCTTGCGGTCCAGTGCATCGAACAGGCCGCGCAGGCGGCCCACATCGGCCAGCTCATGGAAACCCATCAGGTTGGGGCCACCGGCCACCACGTAGTCGCTCTCGCCGACATCACTCATCGCCCGCTCGGCCATGGTCGCGGCGTCGCGCAGCATCAGATTGATGCGTGCCTGGGTATCACCCGCGTCCTGGGCCAGGGCCTGGCGCAGGTTGACCAGATCATGGCCGGCGAAGCGCTCGTTGAGCAGCGTCGCGTAGCGGGTCAGCTCGTCAGCGCCATACGGGCGCTCGGTGTGCAGGATGCGGTTCTGCACCTCGCGCTGATTGACGACGAGTATCGCCAGCACGCGGCTGCCGGACAGCGACAGGAATTCGATGCGACGCAGAATCGCCAGATTGCGCCGCGGCACGGTGACCACGCCGGCCATCTGCGTCATCCGCGACAGCAGGTTCGAGGCCGCCTGCACCATGTCCGGCACGCTGCGATCGCCGGGCACGAGATCTTCGACAATCTGCTCCTGCTCGGCATCGCTCAGCGATTCCGGCGCCAGCAATGTATCGACGAAGTAGCGATAACCACGCGTAGTCGGAATGCGCCCGGCCGAAGTGTGCGGCGAGGCGACGAAACCCATCTCGTCGAGATCGGCCATCACGTTGCGGATCGTCGCCGGCGACAGCCCCAGCCCCGCCATCCGCGACAGCGTGCGCGAACCGACAGGCTGGCCGTCATGGATGTATCGCTCAACCAGCAACTTGAGCAGCTCGGCAGCGCGTGGATCCAGCGCGCCTTTGTCTGGGGGTTGGGACATACAGTGAAAATGAAGCAGTCGGGCGCGCTTTTCAAGCTTGGGGGCCTCAGAATTGCGGCGCTGAGAATCGCACCGCATTCGTGCTACCTTTTTCCCGCCCTCCTGCCCGACGTCCCTCCCGGCCCTCATGTCTGATTTCCAAACCGTTGGGCTGATCGGCCGCCGCGCGGACACGCGCGTGGCACCGACCCTGCTCCAGCTCTGCGACAGCCTGGTCGAACTGGGCCGCACGGTGCTGGTGGAACAGGGCGCTGTCGGTCTGGAAGCCTGCGCGGCGGAGCGCACGACGCGTGCGGAAATGGCCAAACGCTGCGATCTGGTCGTTGTCGTCGGCGGTGACGGCACCCTGCTGTCTGTCGCCCGCGCGCTGACCCCGCATGGCGTGCCGATCCTCGGCGTCAATCAGGGCCGTCTCGGCTTCATGGTCGATGTCGCCCCCGATGAAATCCGCGAAACCCTGCGCGCGGTCTTCGCCGGCGAATACGAGCGCGAGGAGCGCTTGCTGCTTGAGGCGCGCATCCAGCGTAGTGATCGCACGATCGGACCCTTTCTTGCGATCAACGACGTCGTGATCCGTAACCAGGCGTCGATCCGCATGCTGGAATTCGAGACCTGGCTCGACGGCGAGTTCATCTCCCAGCATCGCGCCGACGGCTTCATCGTCTCCTCGCCGACCGGCTCCACGGCCTACGCACTCTCCGGCGGCGGCCCGGTGCTGCATCCAGGGCTGGAAGCCATCGCCCTGGTGCCGATCTGCCCGCATACGCTGTCCGACCGCCCGATCGTCGTCGGCGCACGCCAGGCCGTACGCATCATCCTGCGCGGCAGCGTCTCGGCCGTCGCCATGTGCACCTGCGACGGCCAGAACAGCGAAATCCTCGGCCCCGGTGAAATCCTCGAGGTGCGCGCGGCGCCATCGCGCATGAGCCTGATCCACCCCAAGGGCTACAGCTACTTCAACATCCTGCGCAACAAGCTGCATTGGGGCCGTGGGCCGATCCTGAATTCTGAAACCAGTTGAAGTGTCGCTTCCAGCATGTTGAAAGCACTTAATATTTCAAATCTCGCCCTGATTGACTCGCTCGACCTCGAGTGGGCTCCGGGCTTCAACGTCCTGACCGGCGAAACCGGTGCCGGCAAGTCGATCCTGATCGACGCGATCGGCCTCGCCATCGGCACCCGCGCCGACATCGGCCAAGTCCGCAACGGCGCCGAGCGCGCCGAAGTCAGCGCCGAGTTCCAGATCGACAAGGACGGCGCCGCGCTGCGCTGGCTGCGCGAACAGACCCTCGAAGACGCCGACGATCCACTGACCGTCGTGATCCGCCGCGTGGTGCAGGCCGGTGGCCGCGGCCGCGCCTTCGTCAACGGCTCGCCGGTCACTGCCGCGCAGCTGCGTGCGCTGGGCGAGCTGCTGGTCGACATCTTCGGTCAGTCCGAAAGCCAGACCCTGCTGCGCACCGACATCCAGCGCGAACTGCTCGACGGCTACGGCAAACACGCTGCGGAGCTCAAGGCGGTCGCCAGCGCTGCCGAAGCGGTCGCCGCCATCGACGCTGAAATCGAAACCCTGCGCAGTGCCGCCAGGGGCGATCCGGCGCAGATCGACTTCCTGCGCTTCCAGGTGCAGGAGCTCGATGCACTCAAGCTTGAAGACGGCGAACTCGAACAGCTCGACATCGATCACCGCCGCCTCGCCAGCGCCGGCCGCCTGCTGCAGGACGGCGGCACTGCGCAGGAGAAGCTCTACAGCGGCGACGACACCATCTACGACCAGCTCAGCCAGGTGCAGAGTCTGGTCGGCGGTCTGATTCCATTGCACACCGATTTCCAGTCCGCCGCGGACGCAATCAGCGGCGCACAGGCGCAGATCCAGGACGCCGCCGACACCATCCGCCGCGTGCTCGATCACATGGAGCTCGACCCCGAGCGCCTGCAGACCGTCGAGTCGCGCCTGCAGGCGATCCACGACACCGCGCGCAAACATCGCGTGCGTCCGGATTCGCTGCGCGCGCATCACACCCAGCTTGCGGAAAATCTCGACCGCCTCGCCCACGCCTCCGAGAATCTCGAGGCGCTGGAGCGCAAGCGCAAGGACGCCGTCACCCACTATCGCAAGCAGTGCAGCGTACTCAGCGCCGCACGCGTGAAGGCCGCCAAGCGCTTTTCGCTAGGCGTCACCAGCGTGGTCAAGACGCTGGGCATGGCCAGCGCACAGTTCATCACCGTGGTTGAAGCAGACAGCGCCGCGCCGGTCAGCGCGCATGGCACCGACGACATCCGCTTCGACTTCACCGCCAACCCCGGCCAGCCGGCGAAAGCACTCGCCAAGGTCGCGTCCGGCGGCGAACTCTCACGCGTCTCTCTGGCGATCCAGGTCACCGGCCTGCAGTCCGGCGGCGCGTCGACGATGATCTTCGACGAAGTCGACGCCGGCATCAGCGGCGCCGTGGCCGAGATCGTCGGCCAGAAACTCCGCGCCCTCGGCGCCGAGCGCCAGGTGCTCTGCGTCACCCACCTCGCCCAGGTCGCAGCGCAGGGCCACGGCCACTACGGCATTGCGAAGACGGTCAAGGCCGGACAGACCTACACCCAGGTCAAGCGCCTGAATGCCGAGCAGCGCGTTGAAGAGATTGCACGCATGCAGGGTGGCGTCGCGGTGTCTAGCGCGGCGCTTGAGCATGCGCGGGATCTGCTGCAGCGGGCTGCGGCGGCTTAGTTCGCACGACGGCGGCCCTTCGCAGCGGCATCTCGATACACCTGCTACGCAGGCACTCGACGCGAACGGAGTTTCTTGATGGAACCTTCGTAGCCCGGTTTTGCCGCGGGCAAAGACGGGAAGCACAGTCCGACAAGTCCACCCCCGGCTCCGCTGCGCGGAACCGGGCTACGGTGCCTACGGTGCCTGCGCAGGGGCATCTCGATACACCTGCTACGCAGGCACTCGACGCGAACGGAGTTTCTTGATGGAACCTTCGTAGCCCGGTTTTGCCGCAGGCAAAGCCGGGAAGCACAGTCCGACAGGTACTACATCCCCGGCTCCGCTGCGCGGAACCGGGCTACGGTGCCAGGCAGGCACGTGTGCGAACGGAGCTTCTTTGCGGAGTCCCAGATTCCCGTTCGGGTCGAGTGCCGCGCAACGCGCGGCGTATCGAGACCCCGCCACTGACCACGCAGGATGCCTTTCCAGAAAAAAGCCCGGCATCGCCGGGCTTTCTGGTGCTGCCAATCAACTCAGCGCTTCGCCGTCTTGTTCTTCGGCCGCACGTACAGCACGAGGTTGTGCTCTTCGACGATGTAGCCGTGCTTGTCGGCGATCTGGTGCTGCAACTTTTCGATTTCTTCAGACACAAACTCGATGACCTTGCCGGTTTCGAGGCAGACCATGTGGTCGTGGTGTGGGCCGCGGTCGAGTTCGAACACGGCGGAGCCGCCTTCGAAATGATGGCGCTGGACCAGTCCGGCGGCTTCAAACTGGGTGAGGACGCGGTAGACGGTGGCCAGGCCAACGTCTTCGTTGAGGTCGATCAGCTTGCGGTAGATGTCTTCTGCGGAGAGATGCCGCATGTCACTGTTTTCCAGCAGCTCGAGAATCTTGAGCCGCGGCAGCGTTACCTTGAGGCCGGCATTGCGAAGGTCGGAGGTTTCCACGTCAGCGCCTTTGAGAGTGTTTCGGCTATTATCCTCGCTCCTTCAGACTGGGCAACCCGATGCGCGTCTTTGTCGTCCTCATTTGTGCCGTTTTGCTCGGCGGCTGCCAGATCATCTACAAGCTGCCGACCCGTCAGGGCAACGTTATCGAGCAGAAACAGCTTGATCAGCTCAAGGTCGGCATGACCCAGGAACAGGTCACCTATCTGCTCGGTACGCCGCTTGCTGCGAGCCCATTTCGCGCAGATCGCTGGGATTACGTCGGCTATTACAAGTCGCCGCGCGGCCAGGTTTCCAAGCGCGTGGTCACGCTGTATTTCGGCGCCGACCAGAAACTGAGCAAGATGGAAGGCATCGAAAAGGCCTCCGCCGAACCGGAAATCGAGAATCCGGATCTCAAGACCGTGATCGAAGACGAGAAGAAGGACGCCAAGGAAGAAGAGCGCGAAGCCAGCGACGCCCAGCAGAAAACCGGCGTGGTCATCACCGATCCGCCGAAGTAAAAGGCTTCTCTTCATCGAATCGCTCGAACCGGCCCGCCCAGGGCCGGTTTCGTTTCCGGGGTTCGCTACCGGCGTTTCCTGTCCCTGGCTGCGCGCAGCCGTCGCACTTCCTTCGGGTCGATCAGCAGCGGCCGGTAGATTTCGATGCGATCACCCGCGCTGACCACTTCGTCCAGCGTCACGAGGTGATTCCAGCGCCCGACCTTGTTCTGCGTCAGGTCGATCTCGGGAAACTGCTGCAGGATGCCGGAGCGCTCGATCGCTTCACGCACCGTCGCACCGGCACATAGCTCGACCTCAAGCGTTGCCTGTTCCGACGGACTTGCGTAGACGATTTCCAGCCGGATCAGCTCCGCCCCACCCGAAGCTCCGCTCACACCGGCACGTTCCAGAAACCGACGAGGTAGTTGAGCAGCCCTGAGGCGTAGAGCAGGATCAGGATCAGGCCGATGCGCGCCGGATAACGCAGCGCGAAGAACCACGCACCGTAGAGCCAGCGATCACGCTCGCCCCACATCGCCCGCGTCAGATCGCGCGGCATGATGCTGACGACGAAGACGCAGACCATCAGCCCCGTTGCCGGGGCGAGCCAGCTGGCGGTGATGAACTGCACCCAGCCGAAGAAATTGCGCCCCCACAGTTCGGCATCCTGAAACACGCTGAACGACAGCAGCGTGCCCAGGCCCAGATACCAGACGATCAGCGCGCCGGTCGCCGCGGCGAAAACCCGCGTCATGCGCCAGCGGTCGATCATGTAGCGCGTCAGCGGCTCGAGCAGCGCAGTGGCCGAGCACAGGGTCACGATGAACATCAGCACGAAGAAACCGACGCCGAACAGTGTCCCGGCGACAGTCGGCGGCAGGCTCTGCGGCAGCACCTGGAAGATCAAGGCGAGGCCCGGCACCGGCTTGAGCCCGGCCGAGAAGATCACGGTGAACAGCGCAATGCCGGACAGCACGCTGACCAGCACGTCGATCATGATCAGCATCAGCGCCATGCGCTTGATCGGCGCATTCGTCGGCAGGTAAGCACCCAGGCCCATGATCACGCCGAAGCCGAGGCTCATCGTGAAGAACGCCTGGTGGATCGCTTCCATCGCACCGCGCCAGCCGAGGCGGTCGAAGTCCGGCGTCAGCAGCCAGCGCATCGCCGGCCAGGGGTCCAGCGTGAAGATCGCATAGCCCACGAGCGCGAGGATCATCACGCCCGCCGTCGGGATCAGGCGCATCGCCACGCGCTCGATGCCCTCGCGGAAGCCGTGCGCGACGATCACACAGACCATCACCATGAACAGCGTGTGCCACGACAGGCAGCGTTCGGGGTCACGCGCCAGGTTGAGGAACACCTCCGTTGCCGCCGCATCCGACATGCCGGAAAACGCCCCAGTGGTCGTGCGGAACGCATAAGCCATGCTCCAGCCGGCAATCACGCTGTAGTACGACAGGATCAGCACCGCACCGGTCAGCGCCATGCGGCCGATGAAGACCCAGATGCGCCGCGCCCTGGCCGCCTCGGCCAGACGCCGGAAGCCGGCGACGAGATCGTCACGCATCCAGCGCCCGATCATCAGTTCCGCCGCCAGCAGCGGCGCCGAAATCAGCAGCAGCGCGGTGACATACACCCACAGGAAAGCACCGCCGCCATACTCGCCCATCAGGTAGGGCACGCGCGTGAGGTTGCTGATACCGACCGTTGCGCCGGCCGCAACCACCATGAAGCTGCTCGACGAGCTCCAGGTTCCGTGGCTGCTTTCGCGGATATTCATGCCCGGCTCCAGCGGTACGCTTCATCCGTCATGCGGTCTGTCTTCCTTACTGTTGTCCACACGGCGCGGCATCAGGCAAGCCCTTGCGTACTAGTCTAGCCGCCACCACCTATAATTTGACCATGAGCAAGAAAGACAACGGCAAGTCCGACCACAAAGACGGCGAAAAAGCCGGACCGCGCACCATCGCGGTCAACCGCCGTGCGCGCTTCGACTATTTCATTGAAGACGACTATGAAGCCGGCGTCATGCTCCAGGGCTGGGAGGTCAAAGCCCTGCGTGCCGGCCGCGCCCAGGTCGCCGAGGCCTATGTGGTCCTCAAGAACGGCGAAGCCTTCCTGATCGGCGCCCATATCACCCCGCTCAAGCAGACCTGCACCCACGAGATTGCCGACGCCACGCGCACGCGCAAACTGCTACTGCACTTCCGCGAACTCGCCAGCCTGATCGGCAAGGTCGAGCGCGCCGGTTACACACTAGTACCGCTAGACCTGCACTGGTCACACGGCCGCGCCAAGCTCCAGATCGGCCTCGGCAAGGGCAAGAAGAACCACGACAAGCGCGCGGACATCAAGGAAAAGGACTGGGAGCGGCAGAAAGGCCGCATCATGCGCCACGCCTCTTGAGTTCCTTCTCCCCTCTGGAGGGGAGAAGGTGGTGCGCAGCACCGGATGAGGGGCGAGCCGTATCAAACATCGCCCCTTCCGAACGGAACCAATCCCCTTCGTGGTAGTCTTAACACGTACCTCGGGGATGACATGGCTTCGACGGTGACTGGAAATTTAACGTGCATGCCGAGGTGCGGATGGCCCTCGTAAAACTCTTCCGCAACCAAGCTAGTTGCGAACGACTCCAACTACGCCCTCGCCGCCTAAATCCGGCGAGCGTCTGACCAGACGGTGTTGATGCCCCTGAATCAGATGTCGACTCTCATCAACTCGCATTGAAGCCCGTCCTTGGCCGATTTGCTAAAACCTTAAGGGAATAAGCGACGGCGTTCCGTGCCTATCCGGGAACCGAAGTCGAAAACTAAAGATTAGGCTACGCATGTAGATCGAAGAACGGAAGGTTGTCGGACGCGGGTTCGATTCCCGCCATCTCCACCAAACAGCGCTCCCGCAAGGCAGCGCAGATGCACCGAAGCCCCTCCTGTCAGAGGGGCTTTTTTATTTGTTGTCGTAAACCACTACGCGATCATCACGCGCAGATCGGTTGTGTGGGACTCAGGCTCAGCTTTCGAGCCTAGGAGGCCATATTGTCGTTGGCATCGTCCCTCGATTCCTTCGATCCCCGACCGGACTATGGAAGCACTTACCGTTAGCGCCCACCGTCATTGTCAGTTGAGACATGCTGGCAAGCGCATTTATGCATGGTGGTACGATTCGGACAGGAGCCAGACAAGGTGGGGGCCTGTGTCGAGAGCCGATTCAAGTGCGGAGTTATTCGTTGTTTTAGAAAGCTACGCTGATATCCAGCCGTGGCTCGAACGCGTGTGCAACGAATCAGACGCACACACACATGAGCTTGGATTTCTGCCTCGCAGTGCATTCGAGCAGTTTGCTCGGAAGGGATGGCTGTATGTCCTGTGCAAACGGGAGCATTCAAAGATCGAGTATGTGGGTCACCTACTATTTGACGTCAGTTACCCCAGAGCTCACGTCAGGCAGATGTACGTTTACGATACGTACCGTCGCTCAAGTTGTGCATCGCTACTTCTTAAGCGACTCCGTTCATCACTTACGACACTGAGCTACATCTCAATCTATGCGCGCGTAGCCGAAGACTTGGTCGCGGCAAATGCCTTTTGGCAGAAGCAACAATTCTATGTCCAGCGGTCAGAACGAGGGGGCGCGTCTAAGAAGCGTCAAATTTTGGTCCGCTGCTGTGAACTGAACTCTCCGCAGCTATTTCCGACCAGTACCGTTGAAGACGGCAATCCTCTGGGGTTAATCGCACCTACATCAAGCGAACCACCCATGTTCCTGCTTGATCTCAATGTTTTATTCGACGCCTCCAAGCCACGTCGCCCGCGTAGATCGGATGCAATTGGCCTATTTCAAGCCGAGAGAATGAATTTCTGCAGGCTTGCAGTAAGCGACGAAATTCGGACTGAGCTCGAAAGAACTGCACTCTCAGACAGACAGACGGATCCGATGAGTGCGTACGTTGATTTGTTCCCATATGTGCCCGTTGCTTCCCAGCCGCAAACAGAAGATCTAATAAAAGAACTGGCTGAAATCGTGTTCTCTGACGCAGTCCGGACCCGCCCGCTGAACGCGAATGAGCGCTCGGATCTGAAACACCTAGCGGCGGCAATCAACAATAAGCTCTCTGGGCTCATCACAAATGATGGTGCACTTTTGCGCGCAGCTGAGAAGATTGAGACGCGATTCAAAGTGCAGGTTCTGGATTCTGGGTGCTTCCAATCAGATCAGAAGGAACTTGGGTCGCATGAGTGTTTTGATCTACAGAAGCAAGACACTATTCAACTTCTGTCTGTCGACAACATCCGAGAGGCGGACGTCCGCGTCTTTCTTAGCAACATCTTGCACGCGTCAGGATCTGAGATTGCGATTCGGTGGCTGCCTCATGGCACACAAAGTCGTATTGCGATTCAGATAGGCGTATGGATTGCGTCCGCGTGTGTTGGGTATTTGACGTTACTGAGTAAGGGCATAGGCAGCGGTCTAGTTGCTCGAGCGGCGATCGACCCCAGTCATTCCCAAGCAATGGAATGCGCGCGAATGCTACTTCTGTACTTAGTCGACCGAGTAGCCGAGGACGGCCCAGGTGTAGTGCATCTTGAAATTCCTCCGCAGCAGCCTCAGCTTCGCGAGATAGCTGCAGTTCTAGGCTTCGGTGGCAGCACTAAGAGCCAACATCTGTCTAAGTCGATCCTAGGTCGTGTTCTGACTTCTGCGAACTGGCCTATCAATCACAACATCTTGTTCGCCGTTGGTGGTCCGAAGCTACCACCGGAACCGCCAGGCTATCGTGGCCCAGACCAGCAGCTTCCCTTGATAACTCCTGACGGAAATCGCCGACATATCTCGGTTGATCAACTAGAGTCACTGCTATCTCCCGCGCTTCTGTGTCTGGACGGACGTCCTGCTGTGATTACGCCGGTACGCAGAACTTTTGCTGAACCGTTGCTCGGGCACTCCCGCCAACGTCAATTGTTACCCCGGGAAACCGCATCGCTTTTTCAGGACAGGAAGTACATCGGCACGCCGCGCGCGCTACGGCATTTCCGCCGGGGAACACTTATGTTCTTTTACGAATCCAGTACGAATGGAGGATGCAGTGGAATCGTGGCTGTCGCGCGAGTTCGCGAGGCATATCTCAAGATGATTGATTCGTTTGAGGCATCAGACTTGCATCAATCTGTTCTGGATCCTGAGCAACTGAAAAAGATAGGAAAATCATCCGTGAAAGCAGTGACGCTATTCGACAATATCTTCCCATTTCGCTCTCCGGTTGGCTTGGCGACCTTGAGGCGGATCGGCTGCGGTCGCTCAAACGACCTAATAACCACGAAGCCGATTAACAGTGAACAGGCCAAAGCTATTCTTGCTGAAGGACTCTCAGCATGAACCTAGATGAACACATCCTGATTTCCCTGGAGCCACGACACGCCGAGAGCATCTTGTCGGGTCAGAAGCATGTCGAGCTCCGGAGACGGACCATGAACATAGCGCCCGGCTCCACTATGTGGATCTATGTCAAGCGCCCGGTCGGCTCTATTGTGGGAAACGTCGTTGTAGGTCAAGTGAAGTCATCGTCACCAGCAGCACTGTGGCGAAGCTACGGATCAGTTTCCGGCTTAACGAAGGGCGAGTTTTTTGAGTACTTTAACGGGATTGATCAAGGTGTTGCATTGGTATTAGGTGAACGAATTCGCTTGGATGTGACGCTCTCGCTGGAGGACCTTCGGGAGATCGATCAGGATTTTCACCCGCCGCAGTTTTTTGCACGCCTACGTACGGCGCATCCGCTCCATGAAACCGTTACCAAGGCGGCGCCTCCAGCCTCGACGAGAAGAGTCCGAACCACGCGTAAGGCCTGGACGAAGACTGCGGCTTAGGCAGGCGAATCGGCAGCTATCTGTTCCCTTTCGCCTTGCCCGCGCTCCAGCGGAAAAGATCAAAAGAGCCCCGAGCGATCGAAACCGTCGGGGCGAATGACCCAAGTAGGAGCGGGCCAGCCTGGGGCGCCGGGGATTTACTTTCCGGGTGTGGGAAGCGCTCCGGCGCGGGACAACAGTAGCCGCGCGAGTGGTGTCACGCCTATCGGCGAATCGATCTAGTCCGAAAGTCGGAGTCCACCGCGTCATGGCAAGCAGTTGAGACGCCAACTAATCAAAAACCCGCTCAATCGCGGGTTCCTGTTGATGTGCCGTACAACACTTCGCCACCGCTACGCAGCAACCCTGCGGAAATCGCTGATGATCTGCGAACGACTCGACGTAATCGAGGGCAACAGGAAATCACCGATGCCATTGCAGCGGTAACGACCCTTCTGGATTTGGTGGCAAAGAAATAGCTCAGAAACACAAATCGTCGAGGGACGGGAATGAGCAAGAAAACCACCGCACTCGGTGGTCGTGCGCCCTGCGGCGAATGATCCCCCTATTCTCCGCAGATCATGCGGCTAATCATTGCGCGTTGCGGCGATTAGGCCTTATATTCACCGCATGAAGCGCGGTGAATATACCTACATCTGGCAGGCGCCGGACTGGCCGACCTGGCGTTACGACCTGGCCGGGTTGGCCGAACCGCTCGCGCGCGTCTCCCATGCCCAAGGGCTACTGCTGGGGCGGCTGGCCGACGTCGGCATGGCATTGCGCGACCAGGCGAGTCTCGCCGCGCTCACCGAGGACGTGGTGAAGACCAGCGAGATCGAGGGCGAACGGCTCGATGCCGACTCGGTGCGATCCTCCATTGCCCGCCGTCTCGGGGTGGATATCGGCGCCCTGGCGCCCGTGGATCGTCATGTCGATGGCGTGGTCGAGATGATCCTTGATGCGACCATTGGCTGCGCCCAACCGGTGACGCGCAAACGGCTGTTCGGATGGCACGCGGCGCTTTTTCCCACGGGCTTTTCAGGAATGTCCCGGATCAGGGTCGGGGCCTGGCGCGACGACGCCAACGGCCCGATGCAGGTGGTGTCCGGTTCCATCGGTCGCCAACGCGTCCACTTCGAGGCGCCGCCGGCTGGGCAGCTGGGGACGGAAACGAAACGCTTCCTCGACTGGATCAACGGCAAAACGAAAGCGCCGCCGCTGATCAAGGCGGGGCTTGCGCACCTGTGGTTCGTGACCCTGCACCCCTTCGATGACGGCAACGGTCGCATCGCGCGGGCCATCGGCGATTTGTGCCTGGCGCGCGCCGACGGCAGCCCGCAGCGCTTCTACAGCCTGTCGGCGCAGATCCAGCGCGAGCGCAAGGACTACTACGACATCCTGGAGCGCACCCAGAAGGGTGCGCTTGATGTCTCTGCCTGGCTGACGTGGTTTCTCGGAACCCTGCAAAGGGCCGTGGAGCAGTCCAACCACACGCTCGATACGGTGCTGGCCAAGGCGCGCTTCTGGCAGCGGCACGCCAGCACGCCGATGAACGAGCGGCAGATCGAGTTACTCAATCGTCTGCTCGACGGCTTC
>CAZDPA010000114.1:0-13843 GCA_964507195.1 uncultured Salinisphaerales bacterium
CGCCAGCCTGCCAAAGGTCCGCTATTGCCACGCTGTGACGGCTTCCTCGCGCAAAGGACGCAAAGACCGCCAAGCTGAAGCGCTTTTACCTCTGCGACCTTTGCGTGCTTCGCGCGAGCATCAGGGAAGCGACCAACTCTCAGGCCGGTGCAGGCCGCGTAGCCCGGTTCCGCGCAGCGGAGCCGGGACGGTTGATTGGAGAGCCGAGTCCCCGGCTTCGCCCACGGCGAAACCGGGCTACATTAGCGGACGACGCTCGCCACGCTCCCTCAGCTTTTCCGCCTACGGCAGCGACCAGCTCTCGGGTCTGTGCAGATAGAAGCCCTGCGCATAGTCGACGCCCAGCTCACCCAGGCGGTGCAGTGAAGGCCCGTCCTCGACGCATTCTGCGACCGTCTTCAACCCGCGCAGACGCGCAACCTTGACCATGCTCTCGATCGTTGCAGCGTCGACGTCATCGACGGCGACATTGCGCACAAAACTGCCGTCGATCTTCAGGGTGTCGACATTCAGCGTCTTCAGATAGCTGAAAGACGACATGCCGGCGCCAAAGTCGTCCAGCGCCACGCTGCAGCCCATGGCCTTGAGCGCCTTGACCATCGCACTGGCCTGGGCGGTGTTTGCAATCGCGGCGGTTTCGGTGATTTCGAGGCACAGATGCCGGGCATGCACCTCGAAACGCTCAAGCATGCGTTCGATATAGGCCACCATGCCGTGGTCACTCAGGCTGTGACCGGAAAGATTCACCGAAGTCACGGGCCGCTGTTCGACCGGCATGCGCGACAGTTCGCGCAGCGCGCGCACGATGATGCGTCGATCCAGTTGCGGCATCAGGCCATAGCGTTCGGCGGCAGCAACGAACTCGACCGGCGTGGTCCAGCCCGTAGCTGCAGGCAGGCGCAGCAGCACTTCGTAATGTGATTCGCTCGACCCGGTAACCACCGGATCGATGCGCTGGCGATACAGCGCAAAAGTGTTGTTCTCGAGTGCCGCCAGCACGCGCCCACCCCAGGATTGCTCGCCGCGCATGCGCGAGACCTCGCGGTCGGAACTGCGGTACTGCTCGATGCAGTTGCGTCCACGTTCGCGTGCGGCGCGGCAGGCGACTTCCGCCGCCGACATCAGTTCGTTGAAGTCGTAATAGGCACCATCGTTGAATGCCAGACCGACGCTGATCGTCACGCCATAGTAGTGGCCGCGCCATTCAAAGCCCTGAGCGGCGACCTGCAGACGCAGGCGCTCGGCCAGGCGCCAGGCTTCGGTCGGATCCGGCGCAGTCACCCGCACCAGAAAGTCGCCGCCACCGAGCCAGGTCGGTTCGCCGCTGCCGCGCATCTGAGCCAGGAACAGGGTTCCAAGCTGGCTCAGCAGTTCGTTGGCCGCCTGCCGTCCGTAAGCATCGTTGATCAGGAGGAACTGGTCGACCTCGATGCGCAGCAAGGCACCGTTCGCATGTTCATTGAGTGCGTTGCGCAGGCGGCTTTCCAGCACCGGGCGGGAAATCAGGCCGGTCATCGGGTCGCGCGCCACCAGTATTTCCGGACGCTGGTGATCTGCCATCCATAGCAGGGCTTCGCGCCCTTCGAACTGGATCGCATGGGTGTAGCCGCTGCCGCTGGTGGCATCGGAAAAAACCTGGGTGAGCGTCTGCAGGTTCAGTTCCATCAGCTGGGCCTCGCCAACCCGCGAGCGCTCGACCAGCGCGGCGTTGACCAGATGCACGGTATCCCCGCTCGCATCGAGCACGGCCATTGGTTGCGGCATCTGTTTGAGCAGCGCACTGGCTGACATGGCGTCAAACCGGCGCTCGAGATAAGGGTCCCCAGATTCACGATTCATGCGGCTATTCCAGACCGCTGCACGGGGCAGCGAAGGCGGCTAAACGGGCTGCGGGCTGGGGGGTCGGCTGTCGTGACCACTCGCTGTTTGCGTGCGTCACCGCTTTGATCAGTCGTATGATTGGCTTCATCAGCCGGCGCGACTCTGCACGCAAAGTTACTCTCAAGTCAATCAACTCGCGCAGGGAGTGCCAACCCCCCGCCTCCCGCGCGAATGGCCGCATCCGAACAATCGTCATGAACCGTGCGCAATCATCTGCCGCAGAGCGCACTACAGAACCATCCGGGGGGAACACTTGAACACCGCTACACATCATTGGCTCACCATTGCCGCCGTCGTACTGCTTGCTGCCTGTGGTTCGTCCGATGATCTACTGACTTCAGGGCCAGGACCGGATAACCGGACAGTCGAGCTGAATGTGTTGACTGACGGTGATGGTGACGGGCGCGTCCAGTCCACCCCAGCCGGCCTGAATTGCACAGCACCCTGCTCAGCCCGTTTCCCGCACGGCAGCCAACTCGCTGTGAGCGCGGAACCGGCGGCCGGCAGCGATTTCGTCACCTGGAGCGGCGATTGCAGCGGCAACGAGACCTGCTTCGTCACGCTCGACCAGACCCGCAACGTCACCGCGCATTTCCAGTCCCGTAGCGACGGCGGCCGCTACGGCAGCTGGGTCAAGGGCGACCTGCATGTGCATGACGATCATTCCTCCGACGGCAGTTTCCTGCGCCAGACCCTGGATGACCGCGGTCCGGGCAACGTCTCGGTCTCCGACCAGATCGGCTTTGCGCGCCTGATGGGCCTTGAGTTCCTGCCGCTGACCGACCACCGCACCTACGACCAGCACTACGACCCGACCTGGACCTCGGCGGATCTGTTGCTGATTCCGGGCGAAGAGGCCAATGGCTCTCCACATGCGACCGTGCACGGCGCAGTCGACACGGTGGTCCAGGGGGCGGATACCGAGGACGAGCTGCGGCGCCTGCAGCAATCGATCTGGGACGCGCATACCCAGGGCGCCATCTGGGTCACCGCGCATCCGGACGACGGCGAGATCGGCGACGACAGCCTGCCGAACCGTCGCGGCGACGCGATCGGCATTGACCTCGTCGAAGGCTGGAACCGCGCGAGTGATGTCGACCAGGAAATCGAGTACATCGAAAACCGCTGGAATGCCGGCTATCGCTTCGGCATCGCCGGCGCCAGCGACAACCACTTCCGCGAGCTCTGGCTGCTCGCCGGCCCCGGCATGCCGACGACCGAAGTGTTCAGCCGTTCGCTGACCGAACGCGCGCTGCTGCAGGCCATTTCCGGCGGCCACACCACGGTCCATGCCGGCCCCGGCGCACCGGTGGTCCGGCTTGAGGCGGACTTCGATGGTGACGGCGTGTTCGAAGCCCTCGCGGGTGACGAGGTGACCGTCCCCGCCGGCACCACCGGAGTGCTGCGCGTGAGCGCGAGCAGTGCGATGGGCAACCGCGTCCTGATCTACCAGTCACCCGGTCGCAGCACCGAACCGATCGCGACGTTCTCGCCCAGCCTGCTGGAGCTGGATGCGCGCTATACCCACGATGTCGTCGCGACGGAAGCGGCGACCTGGTATCGCGCCGAAATCCGTGGCTTCGGCCTGCCGGCGGACCTCGATACCAGCAACATCCCGCTGTCACTGATCCCGAATCCGGTCGAGCTGCCGGATCAGTTGCGCGCATTGAGTTCCGCCATCTTCGTTTCACCCAGCGCGGCGGTCGCGCAACCGACGGCGCCGATTCTGGCCGACAGCGGCAGCGACGATGGCGCGCAGGTCGCGCTTGGCACGGCGGGCGAATTCACCGGCTTCCCGCATCTGGCCGCCGGCGGCGATGCACTGCATCTGGCCGCCGAGCAGCACGTGCCGGGCGGCAGCGTCATTACCTATCGTCGACGCCAGGCCAACGGCGCTTGGTCCGCCACAACCGTGCTCAGCACAGCACACAGTGCACGCTTTCCGCGCATCGCCGTGCTCGGCGAGCGCGTTGTCGCGACATGGCAAGCAGAAAGTGCGGATCAGCTTCCGCGTCAGCCGGGCATCGTCATCCGCGAATCGCGCGATGGCGGTATCAGCTGGCAGGCCGAGCAGGTGCTGCGCGCGCCGGACGGCCGCGCCGAGCGCCCCGATCTCAGCCTGAGCACGGCGCACGGTCTGGTTGTGGTCTGGCAGGAGATTCGTGACGGCGCGCCGTTCGATGTGTGGCTGCAACAGGTGGATGCCGGCGATGCGCCGCAGAATCTGTCCAACGCCGGCAAGACCGTTGCCGCTGCGAATCTGCTCGACACCCGCAGTGCGCGCTACCCGGCGTCGGTGTGGCCGCGCATCGCCGCAGCCGGCGATGGCCGGCTCGCGGTGAGCTGGCAGGACAATCGCAATGACATTGATCCGCTGTGGACCGGCGTCGTCCTGAGCGGTGAAGGTACCGACCCGGACGACTGGCAGATCGCCGTGCGCAGCCTCGCCGCAAACAGCGATGAATGGAGCGAACTGCAGCAGATCGGCGCAGCCGATGCTGCCGATCGCCATCCCGCGCTGGCCTACGACAACAGCGGTGCGCTGCTGCTGGCCTGGGACAGCAAGCCGCTGCAGTCGTCGGGTGCGAACCTGTCGGTACTGTCCATCCGCGCAGCCGATGGCGCGACTTTCAACGGACCTTCCGCCATTGCACCCGCAGAGCTGGGCCATGCCCAGTATCCGCAGTTCGGCCTCGACGCCGACGGTCGTGTCCGCGCTGTCTGGTACGACTCCCGCGCGGAAGACTGGCGCTGGCGCGTGATGACGGCCGTGCTCGGCAACGACGGCTGGACGGACACGCAGCTGATTCCGTCGCGCGGCAACAACAGCTGGCCCAGCACCGCCGGCGGTCACATTGCGTTCGCCAGCACGCGCAATGCAAAGCGACTGCAGCGCGATCGGACGCAGGAGATTGTGGTGCTGAATGTCGAGTAGGGAGCCCTGCGCCCTTCCTGTATTCCGTTCGCCTCGAGTGGCGCCGCAGGCGTTGTATCGAGAGGCCAGCGCTGGTGTCGCTTCTGCGACACCCTCGATACACCGGCTTCGCCGGCACTCGACACGAACGGGGATGTAGAACGTCCTAGCGCCCCTTGAACTGCGCCTCGCGTCGTTCGACGAAGGACTGCACGCCTTCGCGCACGTCCTCGCTGCCCATCAGCGGTGCGATGTCCGGCATGAAGCGCGACATCGCGAACTGCATGTCCTTTTCCAGCGACAGGCGCGAGGACTTGAGACTGCCGTAGACGCCGAGCGGCGCCTGGCGTGCGACCTTTTCGGCCATCGCCAGGCCCTTCTCGAACTGCTCGCCGTTGGGCACCACGTCCTGCACGAAGCCGATGCGATGCGCTTCGGCGGCGTTGAACTCGTCACCGGTCAGCAGGTAGCGCTGCGCATTGGCCCAGCCGAACTCCTGCACCATGCGCACCGTCGCGCCGCCGCAGGCGTAGATGCCGCGCTTGACTTCGATCTGGCCGAAGCGCGAATCCTCGGAGCAGATGCGGATATCCCCCGCCAGCGCGAGCTCGATGCCGATCGTGAAGCAGATGCCCTGCATCGCGAACACCAAGGGCTTGCTCACGCGCTTGCCGGGAATCAGGCCGAGCGGATCGCGTTCGTCTTCGGCCAGTTCGGGCCAGGCACCGGAGGCGAAGGTCGGCGTCCATTTGGGCAGATCCAGCCCCGCAGTGAAATGCTTGCCGTTGGCGTAGACGAAGCCACAGCGCAGTTCCGGATCAGCGTCGAGGCGACCGTAGGCCTTGGCGAGCTGGTTGAACATCTCCGGATCAAAGCCGTTGTACTTGTCCGGCCGATTGAAGCCGATCAACAGCACATGGCCACGCGCTTCGACAGAAATCTTGGTTTCGCTCATTTGGTCACCTGTGGAAACAAATTCTTCTCCCTCTCCCCGCTAGCGGGGAAAGGGAGCATGAATTGCAGCACTACTCGCGGATCTTCAGCACCTGCTCCTGCGGCGCACCCTCGCGCAGACGCCAGGCGCGCATTTCGAGCACGCCCTTGGTGTTGAGCGACACCACCAGGCTGAGCTGATCGGCATCGAGCTCGTCTGCAGTCGGCACCGCCGGCGCGAGCGGATGCGACCACAGCACGGCCCACAGCGATTCGCCGGTCCGCGCCTGTGCCTCGCCCTGGCGGAACGCGGACGGTTCATCCGTGCGCGCGCAGACCACGCCGCGGATCGCCTCCGGCTGCGCAATCTGCGCCTCGTGAAGAATCTGGATCGCCAGGCGACGGGGAATGATCAAAGGGGCTTCAGACATGTGTCGCTCCGCATTCGGGGCATAGAGGATCGGCGCTGAACTTCAGCGTGCGCCATTGCATCTGAATCGCATCCCAGCTGTGCAGCTGCGATGCGCCTGCGTCGATGCCCAGCAGCAGCTTGATTGCGGCCAGCGCCTGCAGGCTGCCGATCGTGCCGACCACCGGACCGAGAATGCCGGCATCTTCGCAGCGCTCCGCCGGTTCGCCGACATCAGCGAACAGGCAGCGATAGCACGGGCCGCCGCGGCGCAGATCAAACACCGCAATCTGGCCTTCAAAGCGGATCGCCGCACCGCTGACCAGCGGCCTGCGCGCCCGCACGCAGGCGGCGTTGATCGCATAGCGCGCGGGAAAGTTGTCGGTGCAATCGAGCACGACGTCGGCCCGCGAGACCGCCGTCAACGCCGCTGGCGCGTCGAGGGTTTCGATCTCGATCTGCGGATTGATCGCGGCGAGCTGCGCCGCGGCAGCTGTGGCCTTGAGCTGCCCCACGTCCGCCTGCCGGTACAGGGTCTGGCGCTGCAAGTTGCTGCCGTCGACACGATCCCTGTCGGCAATCAGCAGATGGCCGATGCCGGCACCGGCCAGATACTGCGTCGCAAGCGAACCCAGGCCACCGAGACCGATCACCAGCACCGATGAATCGCGCAGCACGGCCTGGCCGTTGACGCCAACCTCGGGCAACACGACTTGCCGGCTGTAGCGGGAGAAATCCGTCATGCCGACACGGCACCGCTGGACCAGCATCCCGCAGTCGCCCGTTCCTGGCCGCCCAGATCGCGCCGGGTTTCGATTGCGCTGAAACCTGTCCGGGTAAACAGATCACGAACCGCAGCGCCCTGGTCATAGCCGTGTTCGACCAGCAGCCAGCCATCGCGGCGCAGGTGTGACGGCGTCGAGACAACGATCTCGCGCAGCGCGCTCAGACCGTCGGCACCGTCGCTGAGCGCCAGCATCGGCTCGTACTGCAGCGCCTGCAGGTGGGCGTCGTTTGCCGCGATATATGGGGGATTGGACACGATCAGATCGTAAGCCTGATCGGCCAGCGGCTCCAGCCAGTGGCCACGCTGGAAGCGCACGCGCTGCAGGCCAAGCCGTTCGGCATTGCCCTGCGCGATCACCAGCGCAGCAGCGGAAACATCCGTCGCATCGACGATGGCATCCGGACGCTCGGTGGCCAGCGCCAGCGCCAGCGCGCCGCTGCCGGTGCCCAGATCGGCGATGACGGGGCGATCCAGTTCTGCAATCAGCAGCAGCGACCATTCGACGAGCAGCTCGGTCTCCGGCCGCGGCACCAGCACGTCCGCCGAGACCTTGAGATTGAGCGACCAGAATCCGCGCTCACCGGTCAGATAGGCCAACGGTTCGCCGCGCCGGCGGCGCTCGACCAATGCGAAGTAACGCGCAGCGCTCGCCTCGTCGAGCACATCGTCCGCGCGAATAAGCAGTTGAGTGCGGTCCAGCGCCGTGACGTGCTCAAGCAACCATTCCGCGTCGAGGCGCGGCGTGTCCGTGATCGCAGCCAGCGCGGCCTGAGCCGCACTCAAGGCCTCGCCCAGTGTCACGCCTCACCCATCTCGGCCAGCAGCTCGGCTTGATACTCGGCGAGCAGGGGCTGGATCACCGGTTCCAGCGCGCCTTCGATGATGCGATCGAGCTGGTACAGCGTCAGGTTGATGCGGTGATCGGTGACGCGGCCCTGCGGAAAGTTGTAGGTGCGGATGCGCTCGGAACGATCGCCGCTGCCGACCAGCTTCTTGCGCGTAGCAGCGACATCGCCCTGCTGCTTCGCGCGCTCCGCATCGAGCAGACGTGACGCGAGCAGCGCCATCGCCTTCGCGCGGTTCTTGTGCTGCGAGCGCTCCTCCTGGCATTCGACGACGACGCCGGTCGGAATATGCGTGATGCGGATGGCCGATTCGGTCTTGTTGACGTGCTGGCCGCCGGCGCCGCTGGAGCGGAAGGTATCGACCTTCAGGTCTGCCGGGTTGATGTCGATCGCCTGGGTTTCCTCGACCTCCGGCAGCACCGCAACCGTCGCTGCGGAAGTGTGGATGCGCCCCTGCGCCTCGGTCTCGGGCACGCGCTGCACGCGATGCGCCCCTGACACGAATTTGAGCTGCGAATACGCGCCGTAGCCGATCACACGCGAGATGATTTCCTTGTAACCGCCGTGCTCGCCTTCACTCATCGACAGCGTCTCGACCTGCCAGCCCCGGGTCTCGGCATATTTCGAGTACATGCGGAACAGGTTGCCGGCGAAGATCGCCGCTTCGTCGCCGCCGGTGCCGGCGCGGATTTCAAGAAACACATTGCTGTTGTCGAGCGGATCGCGCGGCACCAGAAAACCCTGAAGCTCCTGCTCCAGCGGTTCGATCCTGGCCTTGAGCTGCGGATACTCACTCGCCGCCATCTCGCGCAGTTCCGGATCCGGATCGCGCTGCATCTGCTCAAGGTCTGCAAGATCGCGCACGGCAGTGCGGTAGGCGTCAAAGGCTTCGACCACCGGCCCGAGCTGCGCGTACTCCTGTGACAGGCGACGAAACTTGTCGCTGTCGCCGATCACGCTCGGATCGCCGAGTTCATGCGTCAGCTCTTCGCGCCTTTCGACCATCTGCGCGAGTTTTTCAATCAGGGATTCTTTCATCGTTACGTCAAAAGTTCGGGATCAGCAGAAGATTGTTCAGCGCGCCGAACCCGGCACGCCGCGCAGCGCATGAGCGCCGCTAATCCTCCGGCAGATCGAACAGCCGCCGCGCGGCATTGAGCAGCAGCGCCTGCTCGACGGCGTCCGCACGCCGCAGGGCCTGCGAAGGCGCATGCAGAATCTTGTTGCTGAGCGTGTCGGCAACGAAACTCAGCACATCCTCGATAGGCTCGCCGTTGGCAATGCGCCGGCGCGCCTTCTCCAGCACCTCGTCGCGGCTCAGTCGCGCATGGGCGCGGATGCTGTGTATCGTCGCAGCGGCATCGCGGCTTTCGAGCCAGCGCGAAAACTCGGCAGCCTGATTGCTGACCAGCACCTCGGCCTGCCGCGCTGCGTCTTCGCGGCGCTTGAGGTTCTGCGCAATCACGTCGCGCAGGTCATCGATGCTGTACAGATAGATGTCTTCGACATCGCCGATCTTCGGATCGATGTCGCGCGGAACCGCCAGATCGATCATGAACACCGGCTTGCGCCGGCGCGCCTGCGTGGCGCGCTGCATGGTTTCGCGGTCGATGACGAAGCCGCGCGCGGCAGTCGAAGAGATCACCAGATCGGCATCTGCCAGATAGCTCGGCAGATCATTGAGGCTGATCGCATAACCGTGCAGTTCGCGCGCCAGCTTCTCGGCGCGTTCGAGGCTGCGGTTGGCAATCACGATGCGGCCGACGCCATGCTGCTGCAGATGCCGGCCGACCAGCGTCATCATCTCGCCGGCGCCGATCAGCAGCGCGGTCTGGTTGTGCAGGTCGGTGAAGATGCGCCGCGCCATCTGCAACGCCGCATAGGCCACCGAAACCGGATGCGCACCGACTTCTGTCTGCGAACGCACCAGCTTGGCAACCGCAAACGCGTGCTGGAACAAGCGGCCAAGTACCGGTCCGAGGGCGTTGAGTTCGCTCGCCAGACCGAAGGACTGCTTCATCTGGCCGAGAATCTGCGGCTCGCCGACGACCAGCGAATCCAGCCCGGACGCGACGCGCAGGCTGTGCGTCACGCTGCCGAGGTCGCGGTGGGTGTACAGGTATTTTTCGATGTAGCCGGCCGGCGCTTCGCGCTCGCGCCGCCACCATTCGATCAGGCGCGACTCTTCTTCCAGCGCCGTCACCGCCATGATTTCGGTGCGGTTGCAGGTCGACAGGATCGCCGCCTCGTCGACGCCCGGCAGCGCGCGAAGACGCGTCAAGGCATCGCGCAGATCCGATTCGGTAAAGGCCAGCCGTTCGCGCGCCTCGACGGGCGCACGGTGATGGCTTAGACCGAGCGTGATGAGGGCCATGGCTGTCCGTGAGGGCTACCGGCGGATTTTACGCTGGTTCCTGGTGGTTCAGCAGGGGGTTATGCGAATTCCGTGCCGGGCACGCAGGGAACCCTTGATTCAGGATAATGTCCCTATCCTTGATATCGCCTCCACTGACCGCCCCCGTGCTCCCATATTTCTTCCTGCGTTCCCGCCTGACCGCGATCGCCGCCCTCGGTGCAGCCCTGCAGCTCTCGGCCTGCGCGACGACACCCGCAGGTGCTGAGAACACCGCCCCGGACGACACCAGCGTCACCGGCATGGAGAACGTCGGGGCGCCTGGAAATGACCTTGCCGTGCTCGCCGAAGAGGCGCCGAACCAACCGCTGGCAACGGCCCAGGCCCAGGCCCAATACCACGTGCTGGCCGGTGAAATGGCTGCCGGAAGGCAGCAGCCCGGTGTTGCCGCCAGGGAATTCGTCGAGGCGCTCAAAGTGCTCGACGATGTCGAACTCGCCGAACGCGCCACGGCCCTGGCGGTTGTGGCCCGCGACGAAACGCTCGCACTGAAAGCGGCCCAGCGCTGGCTGGAACTCGCGCCGACGGCCGCCGATGCGCGCGAAGTCATCATCAGCCTCGGCCTGCAGAGCGGAGACCTCAGCGGTACCCTCCAACAATGCCGCGAACTGATCCGCGGCAATCCCGGCGGTATCGCTGACGGCTTTCGCCATGTCGCCCAGCTGATGACGCCGATCGCCAAGGACCGCGCTGCCGGTGCCCTGAGCCTCATGGGTCAGCTTGTGACGGAATGGCCCAAGGAAGCCGGCGCGCACCACGCCTATGGCGTCGTCGCCATGGCATTCAACGAACCGGAACTGGCCGAAGCCGCGGCACGCAAGGCGCATGAACTCGCGCCCAAGGAACGCGACCACGACCTGCTGCTGGTCGGTAGCTGGGTCCGCCAAGGCCGCATCGACGAGGCCAGCGCGCGTATCGACGCCCTGGTCAAAGGCGACAAAAGCCAGAAGGCAGCCGAGTTGCGCGCAGGCTATGCGCGCCTGCTGCTCGACAACAATCGCCGCGACGCTGCGCGCGAACAATTTGCCAAGGTGCTCAAACTCGACAGCAAGGGCGCTGACGCACACTACGCACTTGCGGTCATGGCCTATACGGACAGTGACTACGCCGCGGCAACCGAGCACCTGAAGCCGCTGCTGGATGACGGAGCACGCAAGACCGATGCAGCACTGCTGCTCGGGCGCATCGCCGAAGCACAGTCGCAGTTCCCGCAGGCGCTGGAGTACTACTCACGGGTCCGTGAAGGCACACCCGCACTCGATGCGGCCATGCGCAGCGCGATGGTGCTTGCCCGCATGGGTCAGGTCAGCAATGCACGCCGCCTGCTGCAGAGCCTGCGCGATCGCGTTCCGCAGTTCGCCACGCGCTTCTACATGGCCGAAGGCGAAATCCTGCTCAACGCGGACGACCACGAAGCCGCACTCGCACTCTATGACGAAGCCCTCGCCGACAACGTCGACAATGGCGATCTGCTCTACGGGCGCTCCCTCGCCTATGAGCGTCTCGGCAAGATCGAGCTGGCCGAGAAGGATCTGCAGACCAGCATCACGAATGATCCGGACGATGCGCGCGCACTCAACGCCCTCGGCTACATGCTGGTCGTCCACAGCCAGCGCTACAGCGAAGCCGAGGACCTGATCAAGCGCGCGCTGGTGATCGAGCCCGACGATGCCGCGATCATCGATAGCATGGGCTGGCTGCAGTTCAAGCAGGGTCGCGCAGACGAGGCGCTTGCACTGCTGCAGAAGGCTTATGCCCTGTATCCGGATCCGGAGGTTGCTGCCCATCTTGGCGAGGTGCTGTGGGCGCTCAACGATCGCGAGCAGGCACAGTCGATCTGGAGCGAGGCGCTCAAGAAAAATCCCGATCACAACGCGCTGGTCGAAACGATGAAGCGCCTGAACCCATGAGGTGGGCGTTGTGCCTGGCCGTAGTGTTGTTCGCCTCAGGCTGCGCGCCGCTGCAGACACGGCCGATTCATTCGGAAGCCACCGAGTTGCGATGGGCGCAGCGCAGCGAAGCACTGGCCGCGATACACGGCTTTTCGCTGCAGGGACGGTTTACCCAGGTCGGCGGCAGCGGCGGCAATCTGCGCTGGCAGCAGCGCGCTGACGGCCAGTTCGAGCTGCAGCTCAGTGGACCATTCGGCGCCGGTGCGATTTTGATGAGCGGCACGGCCGATGGCGTCGAGGTGCGCAGCAAGGAAGGCACGCAATTCACATCCGACCCGCAACAATGGATGCTTCAGCACCTGGGCTGGACCTTGCCACTCGACAACCTGCGCTCGTGGGCACTCGGCCGGCCCGCGCCGGGTGCCGTCGAACACTACGAACTGGATGAGTCGGGCCAGCTGACCCTGCTGCAACAGGACGGCTGGACCGTGCGCTTCGACCGCTACAAGGCGGTGGGCAGCCTGGCCCTGCCCGGGCGCATCGAAGCCGAGCAGCAGGACGTGCAACTGCGACTGGTCATCGATCGCTGGGACGCCCTGGACCTGGCCGCGAAATCCTGACCGGCGACACGAAATGCCACGGTGATTGCGGTACATTCGCGCGCCAAATACGGCGCACCCCCGACAAACACCGACATGCCTTTGAACGACCACGGCGCATTCACCGCCGCCTTTGCCTGGCCGGCCCCGGCCAAACTGAACCTGTTCCTGCATGTGGTCGGGCGGCGCGAGGACGGCTATCACCAGCTGCAGACCGTGTTCCAGTTCACCGATTTCTGCGACCGCCTGTACTTCGTGCCGCGCGGCGACACCGAAATCCAGCGTTTCGACGGCCCCGCCGGCATCGCTGCAGAGCAGGATCTGAGCGTTCGTGCCGCGCGCCTGATCCAGCGCGCCTCCGGCTGCCAGCTCGGTGCCGACATCCGCATCGACAAGCGCATTCCGCTCGGCGCCGGCCTCGGCGGCGGCTCAAGCAATGCAGCAACGACGCTGGTTGCGCTCAACCGCCTGTGGAATCTCGGCTTCATGATTGATGAACTCGCCACGCTCGGCCTCTCGCTGGGCGCGGACGTGCCGGTCTTCGTGCGTGGCCAGGCGGCTTGGGCCGAAGGCATCGGCGAACGCCTGACGCCAGTCAATCTGCCGGAACCCTGGTTTGTGATTGTCATCCCGCCGATTCAGGTCAGCACCGCGGAAATCTTCTCCGCGCCGGCGCTGCAGCGTGACTGCGCCCCGATCACGCTGGCCGATTTTCTCGCCGGTCAGGGTGATAACGTCTGCGAGCCGGTGACGACCGCGCGGCATCCCGGTGTGGGCGAAGCGCTCGCCGCCCTGCGCCAGCATGGTGCGGCACGCATGTCCGGCACCGGCGCATCGAGCTTCCTGAGCTGCGCGACCCGCGAGAATGCGGAGCGCATCGCGGCGCAGTTGCCGACGGCCTGGACCAACGTGATCGCGCGCGGCTTGAACAATTCGCCGCTGCGCGAAGCCATGTCCCGCTAAGGAACCTCTGAACAATTCGATCCGTCATTCCCGCGAAAGCGGGAATGACGACTTATTCAGAGGTTCCCCAAGGAAGTACTGAAATTCAGCTGCAATTGAGTTGAAAATACTTGGCGCAGGATCGGCGCTCAGCATTTATAATCGCCGCCCTGTGAGGTCTGGGTCATACAGTTGGGGCGTCGCCAAGTGGTAAGGCAGCGGGTTTTG
>CAZDPA010000115.1:0-13812 GCA_964507195.1 uncultured Salinisphaerales bacterium
GCGGTGGCGGCAGCCCGGATGAGTCCGCTGGCGGTGGCACAGGATCGCAGGCAATCCCGCCGACCCTGCCCGAACCCACCTACGCCAACACGGTCAGCGAGGAAATCGCAATCACGATGGCCGACGGCATCCGCCTCGGCGCGACGATCACGTTTCCCTCCGAAGACGGCCAGACCCGCGCGCCCGGCCAGTTCCCGGTGCTGGTCTCCGTCACGCCCTACGGCCGCAACCTGCTGAGCAGCGCGCCGGATCGCGCGATGTTCGCGACCCGCGGCATCATCGGCGTCACGGTCGACACGCGCGGCACCGGCGGCAGCGAAGGCAATCTCAACGAGAACTACTTCTCGCCGCTGGAGGCCAGCGACTCGGCGACGGTGATCGAGTACGTCGCCACCCAGGACTACGCCAACGGCAAGGTCGGCATGGCCGGCGGCTCTTATGTCGGCATCACGCAGCTGCTCGCTGCCGCGCAGCAGCCGCCGCATCTGCGCGTGATCGCGCCGCAGGTCGTGACCTCCGACCTGTATCGCGATGGCTATGCGCACGGCGGCATCCCGAACCTGTTCTTCGACGTGCAGTATCTGGTTGTGCAGGGCGGCCCGGGCTACGGCGGCATCAACACCGATCCCGCGCTGCTGCCGATGACGGTCGCCGGCAAGATCCAGCAGCTCACCGGCGTGCCGATCGCGCTCGATTATCTGCAACGACCGAATGACGACGACTTCTATAGAGACCGCTCGCCGATCCATGTCGCCGACCGCATCAAGGTGCCGGTGCTGCTGATCGGCGGCTGGCGTGATGGTCTCTCGCAGCACGGTGCGCCGGAGCTGTATCGCGTGCTCGCGCAGCGGCCGGATGTCGAGACGCGCCTGTACATGGATCCCTGCACGCACAAGGGCTGTGGCGCGCCGTTCGCGCCGCTGACCAATCCGCCGGGTCGCGACGACCTCAACGCACTGATCTTCGAGTTTCTCGCCAAGTACCTGCTCGACACGCCGACGCCGGAACGCGCGCCGGTGCGCGTCTATGTGCAGCAGGCCGAACACTATCTCGACGACACGCAATGGCCACTGCGCGGCACACGGACGCTGCGCCTGCATCTGGATCAGAATGCGTTGAACATCGCTGCGCCCGAACAGGAAAGCACGCAGAGTTACTTCACGAATCCGCTTGCCGGCCTGTCGATGACTTTCGATTTCTACGGCACCGTCGGCATCTCGCCGTACATCCCGACCGACCAGCGCCTGGAAACCGGCCAGGGCATCACCTGGCGCAGCGAAGTGCTCAGCGAACCGATGACCCTGATGGGCCCGAGCGCACTGCATCTGGTCGCTGCGTCGACGACGACCGACACCGACTGGATCGTCAAGCTTTCCGACGTCGCGCCCGATGGCAGCGAAAGCGTCATCACCAACGGCTACCTGCGCGCCTCGCATCGCGAACTCGACACCGCGCGCAGCCGTCCGCTCGTGCCGTATCACACGCATGTGAATCCGACGCCGATCAACACCGGCGAGAACTACGCCTACGACATCGAGATCTGGCCGACGGCCTACGAGATCAAGGCCGGCCACCAGCTGCAACTGCGGCTCACCAGCTATGATCTGCCGACCCATGCGCCGGCATCGATCTCGCTGGATCTCGAAAACCCGCTGCAGACCCGCCTGACGCCGATGCTGCCGGCGATCAACACCATCTCCGAAGGTGGCAGCGATCCGAGCGTGCTGGAGCTTTCGGTCTACCCGAACTGATTCGACCGCCCAATGATGGCAAAGCAACAATCGCCACCCCCCAGTCTTGCCGAAAGACTGCGCCAGCTCTGGAAGCACTGGGGTCGCATCACCATCATTGTGCTGATCGCGCATGCACTCTTTGGCGGTGCGCTGACGACGCTCTATTTCCTGAGCCGCCCGCCGCCGCCACGCTATGTGGTGGTCGATCTGATACCGGCGAGCACTCAGCCGGCTCCGACGCCGGCAACTAGCAGTCCCGAAGCCGCCGCGACGATCGAGCCGTTAGCGCCGCAATAGGTCTGCCTCATCGATCCGGTCGCCCCTACTCGCAGTTCACCAGAGAAACGAACCGCGGATCGATCACCTTCGACGGATTCATGCCGAAGACTTCGTTGAAGGCCTTGTCGGCATGGGCAAGATCGTGAAAGCCGGCTTCGACGGCGAGATCGGTGAGCTTGAGGCCGCGCTTCCACAGCAGGGCGGCACGCCACACAGCGCGCCAGCGCGCGTATTCGCCGATCGTGAAGCCGGTCTGCCGGCGGAACAGTTCGCGCAGTCGCGATGACGACAGGTGCACGCGTGCGGCGAGCATGTCGAGGCTGACTTCGCTGAGCGGCGTTTCATCGAGGATGGCGCTCGCCGCAAGCACACGCGGATCAAGCGCTGGCGGTGCCGATGAGCTCTGTCCGCATACCGCTGCCACCACCTGACGCACCAGGGTCTTTACTTCGACGGGCGACAGCAACTCGGTCATGCCGCGCCGGATGGTCGGCAGGCAAAGCTCGAAACGTTCTATGGCCAGGTCGACGACGGACTCGCCGTCGAGCACTTCGCGCAGGCCGGAATACTCGGGCATCTCCAGCGGCAGGTAGAACAACGCGATATCGCTGTTCAGGGCAACGATCTTCTTGCGTTCGGCTTTCGGGGCCACCAGCGAGGCGCGCGTGCGCATGGATTTGCCGTTGACCTCGATGCTGTACGGCTCGCCACAGGCAATCCGCAGCGTTGCCGACAGCGGACCGGTCGGCCGGTCGAGCACGAGCGAACGCGCAAGCAGGACCAGGCTGCAGGGCCAGTAATAGATCGTCACGCCGGCCGGCGCCGGATGGGGCAGGTCTGCCGCGATTTCGCCTCGGTTCTCGATCTTCGTCATTTGGTACAAGCCGGACGCCAGGCCGTAGTCTAGATTGCCGGGGCGGGTTCAGTGGCGGGGGTTTCCGCGCCATCCATCAGCGGCACATAAGCGACGGCACCGATCCGGGTCGTTGCACGAGGAGACATCGTGGTCCAGTCAAACGTGAAACTCGCGCTCGGCGGCGCTTGCCTGCTGGCCCTGTCGGCTTGCAGTGGCAGCGACGATGCGGGGAGCAGCGGCGGCGCGGTGGCCGGCGGCAGCTGCGCCGGCAGCGGGCCGATCGAGATCGGCATGCCGGATGAGGATCGCATCTACGGGTGGATCGAGGATCTGGTGGCGATCGGCTATCGCCGCACCGGCACGCGCGAAGGCGAGCGCGCGGCGGCCTATGTCAAATGCGAGTTCGAGAAGCTCGGCCTGCGCGACGTCCACTACGAGACTGCCGATTCATGGAACTGGCAGGTCACCGATTCGAGCCTGCATTTCAACGGCGAGCGGATCGACAGCTATCCGACCGCACACACCTTCGTCACGCTGGACCAGCCGTCCGAGTTCTCGACCGCGCCTGAAGGCTTGACGGCGGAGGTCGTCGATGTCGGCCGCGGTACGGCGGCCGACATGGCGGCTCGCGACGTGAGCGGCAAGATTGTGATGTTCGACCTGCGCTTCCTGCTGCCGCCGGCGGGCTTCGCGCCGCTGATGGAGTTCTTCTGGGATCCGGCCCTGACGATCGTCGAACCGACACTGGTCATCGGCAACCCGTTCATCACCAGTTATGCGAACGCGGTCGAAGCGGCGATGGCGGCCGGCGCCGTCGGTTTCGTCGGCGTGCTGTCGGATTACTTCGACTCCAACAAATACCACAATGAGTTCTACCGACGCACGCAGGTGACGATTCCCGGCTTCTGGGTGACGAAGAAAGTCGGTGATCGCATGCGCGAGGCCATGAGCAGCGCGGCCACGCCGCCGCTGGTGACCATGCACATGAAAGGTTCGCGCGAGGTGGCGACGGCGCGCACCGTCGTCGGCTTCCTGCCGGGCCGCAGCAGCGACACGATCATGGTGCAGTCGCATCACGACTCGGTGTTCGACGGCGCCGTCGAGGACGCCAGCGGCACCGCCAGCGTACTGGCGCAGGCGCAGTACTTCGCGTCGCAGCCGCCGGAGTCGCGCGACAAGACGCTGATGTTCGCCACCTTCGACAGCCACTTCACCGGCTACCAGCAGCATCGCGCGTTCGTCCAGAAGTACATCATCGACAAGGACACGCCCTACAACATCGTTGCCAACGTCACGCTCGAGCACATCGGCAAGCAGGGCATCACCGGCCCGGACGGCGCGCTGCAGATCACCGACAAGTCCGAGCTGCGGGCGATCATCGAGAACCTAGGACCGACCCTGAAGCTGCAGATGATCAACTCGATCATCAAGCACGACCTGCGCCGCACCGCGATGATCCAGGGTCACGTGCTGTGCCCGACCGGGCTGCTGCCGACCGATGCCGGCTTCGTCTGCGGCTCCGGCATTCCGACCGCAAGCCTGATCGCCGGACCCAACTATCTCTATGACGCCGCCGATACGCTCGACAAGGTCGAGAAGAAGGACCTGGTGCCGGTTGCGAAGGTGTTCATCGATCTGATCGACGCGATCGACGCAACGCCGTCCGCACTGATCGGCGTCCCCTTCGTCGGTGATCTGCTGAGCAACATCCTCTACGATCCGCTCGCGAATCCGGGACCCGACCCGACGCCACAACCGACCCCGCCATGATCCGACGCGCTGCGCTGCTGCTCTGCGTTCTGCTCGCGGCCTGCGATGGCGCGGACGGTGCGCCGTCAGCGGCGCCGC
Source organism: uncultured Salinisphaerales bacterium (assembly GCA_964507195.1). GTDB lineage: Bacteria > Pseudomonadota > Gammaproteobacteria > Nevskiales > Nevskiaceae > Solimonas. Next base: position 4,717 of record CAZDPA010000115.1, read on the forward strand.
GCGGGCTGGTCAGCGGTGCGGGCCCGGACGGCAGCTTCTACTTCGCGCCGCCGGACAGCAGCGGCAAGCCGGTGCAGACGCGTTGGCCGATCCTGTTCTCGCATGCCTGGTCACGCACTGCCGACAGCGCATTCCAGGGCGACGAGCAGCAGCCGCCCGCCGAGTTCGACCTGTACGGCATCAAGACCGCGCTCGAGCGCGAAGGCGTGATCGTGTTCCAGCCGGACAAGCTCGCCTATGCTTCGCATGAACGGCGCGGGCAGCTGCTGTACAGGAAATGCGCCGGCACGACGATTGCCGAGATTCTCTGCGAGGGACCGAGCCCGGTCGTCGTCGACGGCGTGCATCTGGCGACGCAGCAGTACTGCGCCGATCCGGCATTGCGCGCGCGGCACGCGTACGCCGACGAGGCGAGCTGCCGGCGTTTGCTGCAGTTCAACATCATCTGCCATTCGCAGGGCTGCGCGGATTCGCGCTACATGATGGCGGCGGTGCGCAACGAGTACAGCGGCGAGCTGATGTACAGGCACGTTGCGAGCTGGACCTCGATGGCCGGCGCCAACAAGGGCACTGCGCAGGCGGACTGGATCCAGGAACTGCTGCTGGCCTGCCTGACGCCGGGCTGCCGTTCGCTGTTGCTCGATCTGGCGTTCGCGGTCGACTCGTTCTCGAAGAACGAGGCGCTGATCGTCGAAGGCGGCGAGTCGGTCATTGCGCTGACGCGCAAGTACATGCTGTCGACGACCGACATGCGCTGTTCGCCCGAAAACGGCGAGACCTGTGCGCCGAGCTTCAATGCGCTGTATCCGCTGCCGGTCGATCCCGGGCATCCGGTGCTGTACCAGACTTTCAGCTCGCAGATCGACGACATCAGCCACCCGTGCTACAAGTCGAACAAGCTGTTCTGGGACGTGATCAAGGAACGCGAAGGCGACAATGACGGCAACATCTCGGTGAACTCGCAACGCTTCACCACGTACGGCCCCGGTGAGACCGGCGAGCCGACGCCGGTGATCTCGCGCTGGTTCTCTGCAGTTTCCAACGATCCGCAGCAGCCACATCCGGGCCTCAACCACATGGCGGCGAACGATTCCGAGGTCCCCGGCATACCCGGCGTAAGCTGCAACGGCGAGGACAACTCGGCGTTCTTTTTCAGCCGTCAGCGGCTGTATCGCGACATCGTCAGCGAGCTGGCGAGCTGGGGCTACTGACCCGCGCGGCGCGCCGTCACGTCCGCTGCCGCAGCACTTCGACCGATTCTCCGGCAATGCCCCAGTTCGGCAGATCGACTTCGTCGATGACGACGAAGGTCGTCGCCGGATTCTTGTTGAGCACACGCACCAGCAGATCGGTGACGCCCTTGATCAGCTGCGCCTTCTGCTCGCGTGTCGCGCCTTCCTTGGTGATCTTGATGTTGACGTAGGGCATGGTGGGTCTTGTGGGTTAGCTTGCTTGTGGTCGGTGAATACCCCCGTTCCGTTCGTGTCGAGTGCCCGCGAAGCGGGTGTATCGAGACACCCGAACCGCAGCAGCGGCATCTCGATACACCGCGTGCGTTGCACGCGGCACTCGATGCGAACGGAGGTTTGTTTTCACACTGCGGATAAGTCGCCTTGCTGTGCCGCGTGAACACGGTAGTGAAAGGCCTTGGAGATGATCTGCCAGCGACCGTCGATATGGATCAGCGTCAGCAGATCATCAAAATGTCTGGTGCCGATCGCGCATTCGACGCGCGCGCTGGCGGTGACATCACCGGCGAACTCGATCGAGACAATGCGGTCAGCGCGCACTTCGCCGCGGCTTGCCGGTGAAGCACGTCGATCGACGATCGCGAAGTAGGTCGGCATGTCCAGGTGCTGCAGCTCGCCACCCGTTGCGCAGACGTAGTGCGCTCGCGGATGGAAGACCCGCGCGAGACGTATGGTGTCGCTGTGGTACAGGCCGTCGAAGTATTCGCCGAGCAGCGCGCCCACGGCGTGGAAAGGCTGCCCGGCATGCTCCATTACTTCACCAGCCCTTCGACCTTCAGCGCCTCGTGCACCTTCGGCCGCGCGGCGACGCGGGCGAGGAAGGCGTTGAGATGCGTGAGAGCGGAGATGTCGAGCTTGACGAACAGCGTCCAGCGCGCGACGACGAACAGGTAGGCATCGGCGGCTGTGAAGGTCTTGCCGGTCAGGTAGTCGCGGCCCTTGAGCTGTTCGTCGACCCAGCCCAGCTTCTGGAGCACGGCATCGGCAAAGATCTTCTTGACCGACGCGTCGTAGGTCGGATTGAACAGCGGGCTGAAGGTCTTGTGCAGCTCGGCGGTGATGTAGTTCTGCCACTCCATCACGCGATAGCGCTCGATCGTGCCGGCGGCCGGCATCAGCCCGGTGTTGCCGGCCTGGTCGGCGAGGTACTGGCAGATGATCGGGCCTTCGCTGAGGCGGCTGCCGTCGTCGAGCTCGAGCAGCGGCACATAACCCTTGGGGTTGATCGCGTAGAAATCGCTGCCGTCGGCGGTCTTGTGCGTGCTGGTGTCGACCTTGACCAGATCGATCTTGATGCCAGCTTCGAGGGCGACGATGTGCGGGGCCTGAGAACAGGCGCCCGGCGAGTAGTAGAGCTTCATGATGGAACCTTCTTCTTGGCGTTGGACGACGGGAGCAGCAGCTTATTTGTAACCGCTGAGCCTATAAACAAAGCCATAGGCAAATGAGTTGATACCTGATGTAATGAATCCACCATGCAGCGCCAGTTCGATGACCTCCAGCTCGGCAGTCTTGAGCTGTTCTGTGCCGCCGCCGAGTCCGGCAGCTTCACCGCGGCTGCCATCCATGCCGGCGTGACGCCTGCGGCTGTCAGCCGCACCGTCGCCCGGCTCGAGGCGCGCCTCGCCACGCGCCTGTTCGTGCGTACCACGCGGCAGATCCGCCTGACCGATACCGGCCGTGCCTATTTCGAGCACTGCAAGCTCGCACTCACGCAGCTTGCCGAGGCCGAACGTGAAATCTCCGGCCAGCAGTCGGCGCCCACCGGCGTGCTCCGCGTCAGCGTGCCGACGACGTACGGCCATTTCCGCGTGCTGCCGCTGCTGCCGACATTTCGTGAGCGCTATCCGCAACTCAAGGTCGATAGCCACATCAGCAATCGCAGCATCGACCTCGTCGCCGATGGCTACGACCTCGCGATCCGCATGCGGCCGCCCGCGGATTCCGGACTGATCGCGCGGACGCTGGAAGTCACTCCGGTTGTCGTCGTCGCTGCGCCCACGTATCTGCAGCGCGCCGGCACGCCGCAATCCGTAGAAGCGCTGCAGTCACACGAGTGCATCCAGTTCCTGCAGCCGAAGAATGGCCGCCGTACGCCGTGGGTGTTCCGCGACAACGGCGACGAGACGGAAATCCTCACACCCGGCGGCTACACCTGTTCGGAAGACATCCTCGGCTGCGTGACGCTCGCGCGTGCGGGAGCAGGCCTGTTCCAGACCATGCGTTTCGTCGTCGAGGAAGACCTGCGCGCCGGGCGGCTCGTCGAGGTGCTGCAGCCCTACGCCGGCAAGCCGCGGCCGATCACGCTGATCTACCCGTCGCGACGTTCGGTCCCACAGCGCGTGCGGGTTTTCGTCGATTTTCTGATGCAATCGATCGCGGCGTCTTCGCAGCCGGAGTAGCCCGGGTTCGACATCGTCGAAGCCGGGAAGCGCATCGCGCTGACCAACCGTCCCGGCTCCGCTGCGCGGAACCGGGCTACTGGCCACCTCGTCATTCCCGCGAAAGCGGGAATCCAGGGCGGCGATCACACAGCCGCTTGACCCACACCAGCCGATTCAGCTTAGAGTCTCAACGGGACAAGGGAGCGTACGTGGCAGAGCCGCCGTACAAATACTGGGCCTTCATCAGCTACAGCCATCAGGACCGCGCCTGGGCGAACTGGCTGCATACATCGCTCGAGACATACCGCGTACCGCGCCGTCTCGTCGGCCGCGAACACTGGAGCGGCGCTGTCCCCAATCGACTCATGCCCATCTTCAGGGATCGCGAAGACCTCTCCTCGTCCGCCGAACTCGGCACCGTCCTCAACGACGCGCTGCGCCAATCGCGCTACCTCATCGTCATCTGCTCACCTCAGTCCGCAAACTCGCGCTGGGTCAACGAAGAGATCCGCTACTTCAAATCACTCGGCCGCAGTCAATATGTACTGCCGCTCATCGTCAGCGGCGAACCGGACGGCTCCAGCATCCCCGGCAAGGAAGCCATCGAGTGCCTGCCCGCTGCGATCCGCTTCGAAGTCGACAGCAGTGGCGAAGTTAGCCAACGCCGCGCCGAACCCATCGCCGCCGATGCGCGCGGCGGACAGGACGGTCGTCGCAATGCCAAGCTCAAGCTGATCGCAGGGCTGATCGGCGTTGGACTCGATGAACTCAAGCAGCGCGAACGTCGGCGGCAGATCCTGCAACGCGTGTCCGCAACCGCCGCAGTTGTCACGCTCACGTTGCTCGCCGGACTCGGCTGGCGCTGGCAACAGGCAGAGAAGCAAAGCGCGCTCGAAGCACAGGCGCTGAAAGTGCGAATCGCGCAGCTCTACGAGAATGGGCGGCAGGAACTGCTCGCGCACAACGAGGCGCGCGCGGCGGTTTATCTCAATGAAGCGTACAGGCTTGGCGTTGATACGCCAGCGTTACGGTTCATGCTCGCGCGTGCGATGCGCGTGGTGGATGCGCAGGCCTTGAGGGTGCAAACGGATTCGGCGGCAATGCAAGCTGCACTGAGCCCAGACGGCAGGCGCTTCCTTACTTTTGGGCAGGATTTCAAATTGAAAACCTGGGATGCGCACACCGGCAACCCGCTGCACCAGTACGCTCTGGAAGCGGATACAACGGTTGTGCGGGCACGGTTTAGTCCCAGCGGTAAATGGATCGCCATCGACACCGTGGGTTCCAGCAACGACTTGCTACGACTCAGAGTGCTGGATTCTGTTACCGGCGCATTGATGAAGGACGTGAAGCCGGGCGGGACTTATCGCGGAACGTTCGCGGAACCCATAGACGATCAAGATCGCTGGATGGCGTACCTGAAATCCGATCGTTCGATCACCGTCGAAGAAATTGGCGGAAGCCAACACTGGCAGGTGTCCGGACAGTATTCAGTAGCTCGCTTCTGTCGAGACCAGAAAACCCTGATTGCCGGCACTGAACACGGCGACATTAGCTTGCATAAGCCTCTATCCGGGCAGAGGCTGCGAACCTTTACTCGCATGCAAGGTGCAGTCGTCGCCGTTGCCTCCAACGCGGACTGCAGAGCTGTGGCCGCGGGCACGGATCGCGGCGAAGTGCGCTTGTGGAACGCAGCGAGTGGCGCTGCGCTGCTCACTGGTGGACACCCTCAGGCGATCATCGATGTGCAACTGAACCCAGCCGGCTCTCGGCTCATGAGTCAGACGCTTGGCGGAATCAACATCTGGAGCGGAAGGAACGGCGCGCTGTTGTATGCAGCGAAGTTTTTTGATTTTGACAACATCATCTCTGCGGCCGGTCCACAAGGAGAAGTGCTTGCACGTATAAGCAGTTCTCGACTTAGCATCACCGATCCGATCCGCTGGCATGAGCTATACACGCTGGATGGGCACTTGGGCGCGGCGCGGAACTTCAGCTTCGGTGCGACGGACGCGCAGATGATCAGCGCTGGCTCCGATGGTTCCGTCATTCTATGGCGGCTTCCTCCAAGGCTGGATGAAGACTTCCACGTCGATGCTTCAACCGAAGCATCGACTGTCGGGCCATCAACTCCAGTACAGGCGGTGTTCGATCACAGCGGCGAAGCATTCTTCTATGGCGGCAAGCATGGCGGAGCCGCCATGCAGGGTGCACATCAGTGGCACATCGCGGAATCAGATCAAGATGATACGGTCGACGCCGCCGCTTTCAGTTTCAATGATCGTATGGTTGCCATCGGGCAACGGAGCCCGAAGATCACTTTGCGCGATGCTCGTACCGGGGTATTGATTGACGAATGGCAGGCTGTCGGCGGCCGGGTTCGAGACCTGTCGTTCAACGCGAGCGGGGACACGCTGGCGGCAGCGATTCACGGGGATGCGCTGCGCGCGCAACTGCGGAGAGTTCCCGAAGGCCAGGTGTTGGCGGACTTCGATCTCGATTGGCCGAAGGGGCAAGCCCTCAGCCCAAACGGTAAGACCTACGCAGTCGGCAGCCGTGGCATCGTTAGATTATGGGACATCCAGAAACAGGCATTTCTGTGGGCGATCCGACTGCCGAGCGGTGAAACAAACGATGCCGAAATCTCCCTGCTGACGTTCAGTCCTGATAGCCGGTTTGTGCTGGTGGCTCATCCACGGAGACATGCATTTCTGCTGAATGCGACCGACGGCAAGGTATTGCACACGATGGATATGCCGCTCGCTGCGGGAATCTATGCCGCTGCAGTAAGCCAGAACGGCAGCGTAGCGCTCGGAGACTTCAGCAAATCCGTTTTCCTCTGGGAGCCGGCCAGCGGTCAGGTTGATACGCTGCTTGGGCATACGGGGGAAGTTCGCAGTGTTTCGTTTAGCCCGGATGGCACCCTGCTGCTTTCTGCTGCGGCTGACGGTGCGGTGAGAATCTGGGATGTGCGTCGCAAGGAGTTGCTTGAGACGCTAACCACGCATGAGGGCCCAGTTAGTTGGTACAACGCCGCCTTCAATGCTCAGGGCGATCAAGCGCTGATTGGCGGCACGGATGGCAGCGCGAAACTTCTCGATATGGCACAGGAACGCCGCGACCCCGACGAAATCGCGGCGCTTCTGCGTTGCCGTGTTGCGTGGCGCGTCGCCGATGCCGAACTGGCCCCTGCCCCTCCGGAGACCGAGGGCTGCCCAGCTCGCTGAGCCTATTTCGGACCTGGATCAAGGGGCCCGATCGGATGCACGGCCACCGCTTCGCAGAGACCAACCCACGCGCAGACATGGAAATGGCATACCAGGTAGCCGACAACCAAGCCAACCCCAAAGGCCATCAAGAGCTTCTTTGGCCCACCCGTCGTATTCGTGCCTCCGCCCATAAGTCCCCCTAAAAAATGGATTCCGGCCGCGAGGCATCATGCGCCCCTGTTTTGGAAAGGGTCAACTCGGAAGAATGCCAACAAGCGCGCCCGACAAAGCGGCAACTTCCTCACCCTTGGTCACTGTCGATTGACATGAACGGGCGGGGGCAATGACGCTCGATCTGCAGAACATCAACCATTGCCTTCAGAGCCTCACATGAAACGACCTATCAGCTGGATGAGCGCACTTTTAGTCGTCGCATCGCTCGATGCGTTCGCTACTTCCGCGTCTGGGGAAACGACTGCGCCCGCGAAGGCGGCTGACCCCTTGTTTGCAACGATCGCGGCACTCGACACCGCGGTATTCGACGCGTTCAATCACTGCAGCGCGCCGGAGCAGTTGCAGAAGCATGCGAGCTACTTCGCGCCTGACGTCGAGTTCTATCACGACACTGGCGGCGTGACCTGGACGCGTGACGCGATGCTCGCGAACACGGCGAAGTACGTGTGCGGCAACTTTGGCCGCGAGCTGATGCCGGGGACGCTCAAGGTTTACCCGATCAAGGATTTCGGAGCGATCGCGGAGGGCACGCATCACTTCTGCCAGTTTGCCGGCGGCAAATGCGAAGGCACGGCCGATTTCGCGATGGTGTGGCGCAACCAGAACGGGATCTGGCAGATCACCCGCGTTCTGAGTTACGGCCATCGGCCGAACCAATAGGCGCTACTCGCTGGCGCCGATGTACGTGAAGCGCGGCACCGAAACGCCATCCACATCGACCGACTCGTTCCACACGGCGAGCCGGCGGACCGACATCGGATAGCCGGTCCTCTCATACAGGCGCACATAAACCACGACGACCTCTTCACTGTCGTCGTCGCGCGCCAGCCCGAGAGCGAGATAATGCTTGCCCTTGAAATGCCGATAGACACCGGCCTTGAAGTCGCTGTCGGATACCCTGTCGCCCATGCCACGCTCACTCCATCTGCAGTTACACATCATTCATGCCGAATACTGACATCGAGCGGCAGATCGCGCGCTACATCGGCCCGCATCCGGCGCCGGTGAGGGCGCAGATTGCGCAGCTGATCGAGCAGAACCGACTGGCCGGGCATCTGCAGAAAAAGTATCCGAAGCGCCACGGCATCCAGACTGACGCTGCGCTCTACGAGTACACATTGGAATTGAAGCAGGCGCATCTGCGCAGCTCGGCGACGCTGCACAAGGTGCAGTGGCAGAACAAGATGGATGTGATCCAGAACGTGCTCGGTACGCACACGGCGGTGTCACGTGTGCAGGGCGGGCGTCTGAAGGCCAAGGCGGAGATCCGAATCGCGAGCCTGTTCAAGACCACCGCTCCGGAGTTTCTGGAAATGGTGGTCGTCCACGAGCTCGCGCATCTGCGCGAACGCGCGCACAACAAGGCCTTCTATCAACTGTGTCAGCACATGCTGCCGGACTATCACCAGATCGAGTTCGATCTGCGTCTGCTGATCCTGCAGCGTGCACTGCAGCCGGATTCAGTCGGCTGACCTCCTGTTTTCCTTGATGCTGGCCTGCACCCCAGTCCAGTCGATGCTCAGCGGCGCGCACGCGCATGGAATCGTCGCGCTGTCCGGCCTGCTGCGCTCAGCAGCCTCGCCTGCCGAGCCCGCAGCCGACCTCGGCGGCATCAGGCGTGCTTGACGGTGCGGCGCTCATCCGAAGGCGCGCGGTCCGGTGATCCGCCTCGATGGCGATTGCGATGCGACGCGGTGGCAACAGTTCCGCTGACCACGAAGTCCTGGAGAAGCCGCCATACCGCAGGCAGGGAATCCATGACGGAGAGCACTGCCGTGCATTCAGTGGATGCCCGCCTTCGCGGGAATGAGGGGGAGAACTTGGTGCCTGCTTAGCTGGGCTTCGACACCGATTCCCTGACCGCGCGAAGGAAACCCTCCGACAGCTCCGCGTCGTCGACCGCGCGCGACAGCACCAGCGCACCGATGAAGGCGGCGTAGGTCGCCAGTGCCTTGTCGCGTCGCGCGGCGGCGGTCTTGCCTGGTGCCATTTGGGCAATGATGTCGACGTGCTCGCGCA
>CAZDPA010000116.1:0-13499 GCA_964507195.1 uncultured Salinisphaerales bacterium
GATTCCGTGAACAGGATTGCCGCGCTGCTCGCCGCCGTGGCGGGCTTTCTGTGCATTTCATCCGCCCAGGCCCAGCTCACGGAGCCGATTCCGATGGGAACGTTCGGTCCGGGCGCGGCGTCGGGCACCTTGGCCAACGGTGTGGAGTGGTCCGTCGACAAGGGGCTGTGGTACGCCCCCACGGCGAGCAACATTCAGGGGTACATCATCTACCCCAACCGTTCTCCGCTGACTCCGCAAACCTGGACCTTCAGTCCAGCCGCAGCGCTGCGCTTCGGTCTTGCCGGACTCAACTGTGCCGGCGAATGCAGCGTCGTTCCGGAAGGGTCGGTCGTCGAATCCATTGCGCCTTCGCACAGCTGGGATGCCGCCCTGCGACGGGTCTGCGGCGTCGGAAACGTTCCGAACGACACTTCCTTCTTCACCCTGGAGGCTCCGCAGACCACGCTCGTCCTGCAGGCCCAAGGCGCCGCCAACTGCGGCCGCGGCGTGGTGTTGATTGAAGCCACCGCGGAAGCATCCGTCGGCGATCTGAGCATCAGCAAGAGCGTCGATCCGGAAGCCGCATCGCTTGGCGAAGCCGTGACCTACCCCTTGGTCGTCGGCAACGGCGGGCCGGGTTCCGCTGATGGTGCCGTCATCACCGACCCTTCGGCGCCCGAGCTCGACTGCACGACGCTGAGTTGCAGCGAAGCCGCTGGCGCGGTGTGCCCGGCCTCGCCTACGCCCGCGCAACTCGCCACCGGGCTCGCGATTCCGACATTGCCCGAAGGCGGATCACTCACGCTCACCCTGGGCTGCACGCTCACGGCAGGACCCTGATGATGCTCAGAACGATTACTCCCGCGAACTCGATCCGCCTGCTGGGCAGTCTGGTTCTGTTGGCTACAGCGCTGGCATCGCCGATGGCGGTCCAGGCGCAGACCGTCACCAACACGGCCAGCGTCGCGCCGCCCGACGGCGTGGTCGACGCCGACCTGTCTAACAACGAAGCCAGCGCCAGCGTGCAGTTGCTGGTGCCGGGCATCAGCCTCGACAAGAGCGGCAGCGGTCCCGATCCGCTGACGCTGGGTTCGACGATCAATTACAGCTTGCTGGTGACCAACACCGGCGAGACCGCGCTCGACAACGTCGCGGTCACCGATCCGCTGCCGGGTCTGTCGGCGATCGACTGCCCGGCCACGAGCCTGGCCGTGGGCGGCAGCACGACCTGCACGGCGAGCTACACGATCACGCAGGCCGATGTCGACGCCGGTTTCGTCGCCAACACCGCGACGGTCACTGCCGACGTGCCGGGCGGCGCGTCGGTGCAGGACCAGGACAGCGACGTGCAGCCGCCATCGCAGGCGCCGGGAATCTCGCTGCTGAAGACCGGCACCGGGCCCGATCCGCTGATTGTCGGCAGTACCGTGGACTACGCGTTCACGGTGACGAACACCGGCAACGTGACGCTGACGAACGTCACCGTCACCGATCCGCTGCCGGGCCTGTCGGCGATCAGTTGCCCGGACGACACGCTGGCCTCGGCGCAGAGCACGATCTGCTCGGCGACGTACACGGTGACGCAGGCCGATGTCGACGCCGGTGAGATCAGCAACACCGCCACCGCCACCGGCACGCCGCCCGGCGGCCAGCCGCCGCCGGAGGCGCAAAGCAGCTTCGTGATCGAGACCACGCAGTCGCCGGCGATCACGCTCGACAAGTCCGGCAGCGGTCCCGACCCGCTGATCGTCGGCAGCACCGTCGACTACAGCTTTCTCGTCACCAACAGCGGCAACGTCACGCTGAGCAACGTGACGGTTGCCGACCCGCTGCCGGGGCTGTCGGCCGTGAATTGTCCGGCGACGACCTTGGCGCCGGGCGCGAGCACGACCTGCACGGCGAGCTACGTCGTGACGCAGGATGATGTCGAGGCGGGCCAGATCGAGAACACCGCGACGGCCACGGGTACGCCGCCCGGCGGCCTGCCGGACGTGTCGGCGCAGGGTACGGAGACGCTGCAGGTGGCACAGCAGCCGGCGATCGGGCTCGTCAAGAGCAGCACCGGCCCCGATCCGCTGACTGTCGGCAGCCTCGTCGACTACAGCTTTGAGGTCAGCAACAGCGGCAACGTCACGCTGACCGGCGTGACGGTCAACGACCCGTTGCCGGGTTTGTCGGCGGTGGATTGCCCGTTCGCGGAGCTGTTTCCGGCGCAGAGCATGAGCTGCACGGCGAGCTACGTCGTCACGCAGGTCGATGTCGACGCCGGCGTGATCGACAATACCGCGACCGCGAGCGGCCAGCCGCCGTCGGGACCGGCGGTGAGTGCACAGTCCAGCGCGAGCGTGACGCCGACGCAGACGCCGGGCGTGAGCCTCGGCAAGACCGGCAGCGGTCCCGACCCGCTGGTCGTCGGCGCGACGGTCACCTACAGCTTCGCGATCACCAACAGCGGCAATGTGACGCTGAGCAACATCAGCGTGAGCGATCCGTTGCCGAACCTGTCGCCGGTCAGTTGTCCGGTGACGAGTCTGGCGCCGAATGCGAGCACGACCTGCACGGCCACGTACACGGTCACGCAGGCCGACGTCGACAACGGCTTCGTCGTCAACGAAGCGACGGTGACGGCGCAGCCGCCGGGTCCGCTGCCGCCAGTGACGGACACCGACACCGACACGGTGCCGCCGTCGCAGCGTGCCGAGATCACGCTGGACAAGGACGTGAGCGGGCCCGATCCGCTGGTATTGGGTGCGATCGTCGACTACAGCTTCCTGGTCACCAACACCGGCAACGTGACGCTATCCGGTATTGCCGTGAGCGATCCCTTGCCCGGGTTGTCGTCGGTGAGTTGCCCAGTTACGACGCTGGCGCCGAACGCGAGTACGACCTGCACGGCGAGCTACGTCGTCGCGCAGGCCGATGTCGACGCCGGTCAGATCCAGAACACCGCGACGGTCACGGCGCAGCCGCCCGGCGCACTGCCCGAGGTCAGCGCGCAGGATTCCGCAGTCATCCCGCCGGAGCAGACGCCGGGCATCGAGATCGTCAAGAGTGGCAGCGGGCCGGACCCGCTGACGCTGGGGGCGACGATCGACTACAGCTTTGTCATCACCAACACCGGCAATGTGTCGCTGAGCAACATCGCTGTCAGCGACCCGCTGCCGGCCTTGTCGGCGATCGACTGTCTGGCAACAGCGCTGCTGCCGGGTGCGAGCACGACCTGCACCGCGACCTACACCGTTACGCAGGCCGATGTCGACGCCGGCTTCATCGTCAACGAAGCGACGGTCACGGCGCAGCCGCCGACGGGAGCGGCAGTGACGGACACCGACACGACGACCGTGCCGCCGTCGCAGCGCGCCGAGATCACGCTCGACAAGAGCGCGAGCGGGCCGGATCCGCTGATTGTCGGCTCGACGATCGACTACAGCTTCGAGATCACCAACAGCGGCAACGTCACGCTCGACGATGTGGCGGTCGCCGATCCGCTGCCTGGATTGTCGGCCGTGAACTGTCCGGCGACGACGCTGGCACCGGCAGCGAGCACGACCTGTACGGCGAGCTACACGGTGACGCAGGCGGACGTCGACGCCGGTGAGATCGACAACACCGCGACCGTGACCGCGCAGCCACCGGGCGCGCTGCCTGAAGTCAGCGACGGCGACACCGAGACGGTGACACTGGCGCGCACGCCGCAAGTCGGTCTCGACAAGACCGCGAGCGGCCCCGATCCGCTGCTCGTCGGCGCAACGATCGATTACAGCTTCGCGATCACGAATACGGGCAGCGTCACGCTCAACGCGGTGACGGTCAGCGATCCGCTGCCGGGACTGTCGGCGATCGACTGTCCGCTGACGACGCTGGCGCCCGGCGCGAGCACGACCTGCACGGCGACGTACACCGTCACCCAGGCCGACGTCGACAACGGCTTCGTGCAGAACACCGCGACGGTCCAGGCCAGCCCGCCGGGCGCTCTGCCGCCGGTGACCGGCACGGACACCGAGACCATTCCGCCAACGCAGACGCCGGATATCGGGATCGTGAAAAGCGCGAGCGGGCCGGATCCGCTGGTGGCCGGCAGCGTCGTCGACTACAGCTTCCTGGTGACCAACACCGGCAATGTGTCGCTGAGCAACATCGACGTCGACGATCCGCTGCCGGGACTGTCGGCCGTGAACTGTCCGGCGACGATGCTGGCGCCGGCCGCGAGCATGACCTGCACCGCAAGCTACGTCGTGACGCTGGCGGACGTGGGCTTCGGCGTGATCTGGAACACGGCGACGGTGACGGCGCTGGTGCCGATGGGAGGCAGCGTGAACGATGACGATACGACGTCGATTCCGCCGCAGCCGACACCCACCCCGACGCCGACGCCGACTCCCACTCCAACGCCGACTCCCACACCGACGGCGACCCCGACGCCCACGGCGACACCGACACCGACACCGACACCGACACCGACACCGGCGCCGACGGCACAACCCACGCCGCCGCCTGGCGGTGCCGGCTCGCCGGTCGGCGTTCCGGCGTTGCCACCCTTCGCGCTGATCCTGCTGTCGCTGTTGTTCGGGGGCGCAGGCTGGTGGACGCTGCAGCGCAAGGCGGGCTGAATATGAACATGCCGGCATGAGCGCGAACGCCGCATCGACGCAATGGCACCACCCCGGCCGCTATCTGCTGGTGTTCGTCGCCGTGCAGGCGGTGCTGTTCACGCTCACGCTGCTGGAGCCGGTGCGCCAGGCGCTGATCGTGCCGTTGACCGAGACGCTGGCATGGGTGTCGGCGTTGCTGATGACGTCGTTCGATGCATCGGTGCTTGCGCAGGGCATGCTGATCCTCAACGCGAACAGCGGCTTCGGCGTAGAGATCGCGGCCGGCTGCAACGGCGTCGAACCTGCGATCATGCTGATCGCCGCGATCGTCGCGTTCCCGGCCTCGGTACGCGACAAGCTGCTGGGCATCGCCATCGGTCTGCTGGCGATCCAGGTGCTCAACATCGCCCGCATCGTCACGCTCTACTACCTCGGGCAGTGGAACCAGACCATCTTCGAGTGGGCACATCTCTACCTGTGGCCGGCAATGATCCTGATCGATGCGCTCGTCGTCTGGCTGCTGTGGGTACGTCACCTGCAGGGGCGTCGTCGTGAAGCTGCGGCCTGAGGATCGCGTCGGCCGCTTCGTCCTGCGGCTTGCGCTGTGGCTGCCGCCATGCTTCGCGGCCTGGTATCTGCTTGCCGGCATCTGGCTGCCGCCACTGGCGATGCTGGTGGACGGCGTTCTGCAGCTGGCGATGCCAGACACTTTCCGCAGCTTGTCGCTGGATGGCCGTGAGATCGTGTTCGATACCCAACTCGTCATCTGGATGGCGGACGGGCGCAGCGGCTCGCCGACGTTCGCACTCAATCCGTTGTCGTATAGCTGGAACCTGCCGGTGCTGGCGGCACTGCTGCTCGCCGGTCCGACCGGCACGCGCCTGCCGTGGCGGCTGCTCCTCGGCTATCTGCTGCTGTTGCCGGCCTGGGCCTGGGGCTTGTGCAGCCAGTTTGCGAAGACCGTGGTCTTCGACCTTGGCCCCGAGATTGCGGCTCAAGTCGGCGAACCTGGCGCATGGCTGGATCTGCTGGCGCTGGCTTATCAATTCGGCGTGCTGATCCTGCCGGCCACGGCGCTGGTGCTGGCCTGGGTGCTGCTCGGCCGCGAGGATCTGCAAAGGTTGGCCGGCATACATTCCCCGCAGCAGCTCGACGGCGCCGAACGGCACACACCACGGTCGCAGCGCCGCCAGGGCAAGAAGCGGCGCCAGGTGCAGCGCCGCGGATCAGCCAGACGATGACCTCTATACGCGGTCTCACGACCTGAGCCATCGACGGTGCATGGCACCGGACGATGCTCGACAGCCCCGTCGCCGTTCAGCGCCCAGCCACTCGAGTGGCTGCAGCGGAATCGCGCCCGCCAGTCCGCCCGAAATTCATACCTGAGCGTGATGCCGGTGGTGGCCTATCTCGCCGACCACAAGGCGGCGACCAACAGCGTTGTGCGCGAGGCCAATCGCACGATGCTCATCTACGTCTACGATGCGGTGACGCTGTTCTGCCTGCTCACGTTCCGCAGCTGGCGCGCGGTTCTCGTCGCGGTGCTGCCGCTGAATTGCGTCGGCCGATTTTGTGGCCCAGAGCAAGATCGATCAACGTCATTGCGTCGTTATGCACGGTCTCGAACTCGTCACCAAAGTTGCGCCCCGTATGGCGAACATCGCCGCCGGCATCGAGACCGGCCGCCGGACCCGAGAAGCGGTAACTGCTCCAGGTCGATGTCTGATGCCGAGGCCCGCGAGATTTTTCCAGACCTTCGGTGAAACCGGCGCGCCCATTTCGCGCTCGGAACTGCGTGTGTACGAAGGACTGATGCACGCACGGGTACTCGGCTGTAGACTGTGCGCCCCGCCTCAGCCAGCGTTGCCAGCCAGGGCTTACTCAGACCTGTGCCTGCCTTTCATGCGGTAGCTCGGCAATGCGCGGACATGCATTGCCGGTTTCCGAAGTGAACCTGCGGCTGATGCAAGCATGACCCATACCCTGAGCTGGTTTCCCATCGCGTCCCGGATTGCTGCCGGCCTGTTCGGCGGCTATGCATTTGTGTGGGGTTTCACGACGCTGCTGATTGCGCTGGGCCTGACGATCGGCGCCGATCTGGACGACAGCTGGACACTGGCGTATCTGCTGGCGTTCCTGATCTACCTCGTTGCCTTCCTCTGGGCCTTCGCTGCGGCGAGTCTGCTGCGCGTCTGGATTGTCCTCGCCGGCGGCGGGGGGCTCATGACCGGCGCCGCGTGGTCACTGACCCGCGCGCTGGCCTGAACTTCCCGGAGATCCAAACGTGCTGAATTCGTTCCGTCTGTCGATGACCTGGGTGCACACCTGGTTCGGCCTGGTGCTGGGCTATGTGCTGATGATCTGCTTCTTCTTCGGCGCGTTGTCGGTGTTCGATCGCGAGATCGACCGCTGGGCGATTCCGGAAACGCGCTACGAACCGCAGCCGATGCCGTCGTTCGACAAGATGTTGCTGCCGATCTTTCTCGCGATCAAACCGCGCGACGAGAGCTATGAGCACGCGCAGGAGGAAGTCGAAGGCGCGCTGCCATCGCCGGCAGAGCTGAAAGCCGGACATTTCGGCGCGTACACCACGCATCGTGATCCGGTGCTCAGCATGTACGCTTCCTTCGACGTGCCCAACAAGCCGAAGGACCCGGACGTCGATCACGTCCACATCTACGGCAACGCGACGATCGATCCGCGCAGCGGTGCGCTGATCTCGAGCGACAAGCTGGAGATCGGCAGCGCGTTCTTCTATCCACTGCATTACAGCCTGCATCTGCACTGGATGGACCTGGGCTACTGGATCGTCGGCCTTGCCGCATTGATGATGCTCGTCGCGCTGGTCACCGGCGTGATCATGCACCGCAAGATCTTCCGCGAGTTTTTCACTTTCCGCCCGAAGAAGCAGACCCAGCGCAGTGCACTCGACCTGCACAATCTCACCGGTGTCGTCGCGTTGCCGTTCCACTTCTTCTTCGCGTTTTCGGGCCTCGTGATCTTTGCCGGCATCTATCTTCCGGTAAATTCGATGTTCAAGACACAGTCGGAAGCGCACGAGAAGATCGAGGAAGCGCGGACCGGCTTGCCGCACGATCCCTCCGGTGTGCCGGCGACACTGGCATCGGTCGATGCGATGGTCGTCGAGGCGCAACGCCGCTGGGCCGAGCGCGGTATGCCGGGTGAGGTCGGCTATCTCGAAGTCGCGCACTACGGCGACATCGACAGTTACGTCAGCATCTATCGCGCCGGCACCGATCGCGTGACCCTGACCGGGCAGGGCATCCACTTCCGCGCGAGCGACGGCGAAGTGATCCACGAGGATCCACAGGCCAGCGCGATCAGCGGCGTCAACGACTGGCTGACCGGCCTGCACCTGCAGCACTTCCGGCACTGGCTGCTGCGCTGGTTCTACGTGCTCGGCGGTCTGGCGGGTTGCGTCTGCATCGCGACCGGTTTCATCTTCTTCGTCGAAAAGCGCAAGCGTCAGCACGCCAAGGCGGGCAACCGCAGCCTGCGCTGGGTTGACGGACTGGCCGTCGCCGCCGTCACCGGCATGCTGATCGCGACCGCGACGATTCTGATCGCCAATCGCCTGCTGCCGGACGATTTTCCGGAACGGAATCACTGGGAAGAACGCATCTTCTGGATGGCCTGGCTGGTGGCGCTGCTGCATGGCGCCTGGCGCAGCGCGCCGGTCTCCTTCGTGAAATTGTCGCCAGCATGGCGCGAACAGTGCTGGGCGGTTGCCGCGCTGTGCCTCGCCGCGCCGCTGCTCAACTGGCTGACGACGGGCGATCACCTCGTGAAGACGGTCTCCATCGGCTACTGGCCGGTCGCCGGGCTGGATATCGTGTTGCTGCTGACGTCCATCACAGCCGTGTACGTCGCGCGGCGCCTGGGTCGCGCCGAGAACAGTCCGCCACCCGCGCCGCGGTCGAGTGCGAATGCTGCGGAGACCGCCAATGTCTGATCTCCAGTCCTTGATCGCGGCCATGGTCTGCAGCGGCGCCGGCATGGCCTGGCTGGCGCTGGCGATGAAGACGCACTGGCAGCAGGTGCACGGCGGCGCGGTTCTGTCGGCCGGCACTGTGCGCGTGCTGCGCGTGCTGGGCGTCTGCGCGCTCTTCGCATCGCTGCTGCTGTGCATGGCCTCCGATCACCCGTCGATGGCGGTGCTCGTCTGGTTCATGGCGCTCGCCGCGTCGGCATTGCTGGTGGCGTTCACGCTGAGCTGGCGCCCACGCGGGCTGGCCTGGCTGGTGCCCTGGCCGCGCCGCTGAGGCGCTGGGCGGCGGTTCCGTGAAAGGAATATTTGCGCTGGACGTGCCCTTTTGTCGATCTCGTGCGTCATATCAGGTAGGAGCGCCATTGGCGTTGCCGCATTCCTTTCCTGTTTCTGCGTATTTCCGCTTCGAGCATCCGTGCAATTCCTGAGCTCCAAGACGCCACCGAGCATTCCACTCGTGCTGCTGGTCGTGCTGGTCGTGCATGCCGGCGGTCTGGCGCTGCTGATCTGGAATCCGGTTGCGGTCGCCAATACCGTGACACTGCCGACGATCGAAGGTGTCGTGATTCCGCTGCCGCCGGCGGAAGCGGTGCAGGCGCCAAGCAAGCAGGAAGATGTCACGCCGCCGGAGCCGCTGCCGGTCAAGTCGCAGCCGAAACCGAAACCGAAACCGAAACCGAAACCCAAGCCGGAACCCGTGCCGGAGTTGCCGCCGTCGGAAACTGCAATCAGCGCGCCGCAGGACAAGCCAGAAGAAGAACCCAAACCCGCGCCGCCGAACACGCCGACGGCCGCTGACGACGACACGTTCGGCGCGCCGGTGACGCCGCCGTTTCTCGACGCCAACCAGATCAGCAATCCCGCACCCGCGTATCCGTCGGTGTCGCGGCGTCTGCGCGAGCAGGGTGTCGTGCTGCTCGATGTGCTGATCCTGCTGGACGGCAGCGTCGGCGAAGTGCGCATCCGCCAGTCGAGCAGCTATGCGCGGCTCGATGAAACCGCGATCGAAGCGGTGCGCAAATGGAAGTACCGGCCGGCGCGGCGCGGCTCAGAGCCGATTCCGTACTGGTACGTGCAGCCTCTCGAATTCTCTCTGAACTGATTCAGCAAGGAAGATCCATGCAAGACAATCCCTACGGCGTCGAAGCACTCTGGTTGCAGGGCGACTGGGTCATCAAGACTGTCGCGCTGACGCTGCTGCTGATGTCGGTTGCATCCTGGTGCGTGATCCTGATCCGCGCCTGGGGCCTGCTGCGGTTGCGCACGGCGCAGCGCAGCGCGTTCGCGTTCTGGCATGCGAAGAGCTTCGACGAGGGCCTGATCCTTCTTGGCAACAGCGCGGACAGTCCATTCCGCCATCTGGCCGATGAAGCGCAGGCTGCAGTCGATCATCACGCCCAGCACAAATCCGATCTGCACGGCCATCTGCCGATGGGCGAGTGGCTGACCGCATCGCTGCGCACCGCGATCGATGAGACCGCTGAACTGCTGCAACGCGGCCTGTCGATCCTCGCGTCCGTGGGCGCGACGGCTCCGTTCGTGGGATTGTTTGGCACCGTCTGGGGAATCTATCGAGCGCTGGTCGGCATCGGTGTGTCCGGTCAGGCGAGCATCGACAAGGTCGCCGGGCCGGTCGGCGAGGCGCTGATCATGACCGCCTTCGGTCTGGCGGTCGCGATTCCCGCGGTGCTCGGCTACAACGCGCTGACGCGCTCCAACAAGCGCCTGCTCGGCCAGATCAACCGCTTCGCGCATCAGCTGCACACCTACTTCCTGACCGGCGCGCCGCCGGCGCGTTCGCGCACCGTGCCGCTCAAGGCCGTCGGCGGAGGACGCTGAGATGGCTTTCGGCGGCGGTCTGGACGATGACGACAGCCCGATGAGCGAGATCAACATGACGCCGCTGGTCGACGTCATGCTGGTCCTGCTGATCATCTTCATGATCACCGTGCCGGTGCTGACGCATTCGGTGAAGGTCGATCTGCCGCGCTCCGACAATGAGCCGGCCGAGATGAAGCCGGAAACCATCACGCTCGCTGTCGATGCCGAGGGCCAGGTCTACTGGAACGAAACCACGATCGAGCCTGAAGTGCTGGAACGCCGCCTCGCCGACGAAGCGCGCAAGGATCCGCAGCCGGAGATTCACATTCGTGGCGATCGCACGGCGGACTACGAACACGTGATCCGCGTCATGGCCGCGTCGCAGCGTGCGGGGATTCAGAAGCTGGGCTTCGTGACGGAGCCGCAACCTTAGTCGTTACCAAAGGGCATCAATGCTGTGCCCATTTTTGAGTCTCGTTCGTCACTACAAGTGAGCACCCTGAAAACCAGTTCGGCGCACTGTCCGGGCAAAGGGTGCAAAGACGAGGAGACGCTTCATGCAGAACACCCGGATTGCCGACATCGGTCACGCGCAAAGCTTCCAGAACAGGGCGCACTGATGGCCCTGCACTCAAGCTTGTCGAAATTGTTCTGGTGGATCGGCGCGATCGTCGTCGACCTCATCGAGTCCGCGATCTTCCTGTATGTCGTCGTGTGGAAGGACGGGCCAGACTCGCGGTTCGGCTATCAGGCCTCGCGGTTCGCCGCGAACGCAATGCTGGCTTCGGCGCTGGCTCTCGCTGTGGCAAGCTGGGGTTGGGATATCGGCGCGCTTGCCTGGGCAGCGGCCGTTATCGTCGCAACGCTGTTTGTCGCGCTGGTTCTGATGCCGATGCGGCGTTTGCTGCTTTGTACGGCGCCATCCGTCATCGCTCTCGGCTTGATTGCCGTTTCACGCCTGTTGTTCTGACGCTACCTGATTTGTGAGATCTGGATTCTGCCTTCGCGCAGCGGCAATGCTGGTCGCAGGTATCTGTACAGAGTTTTTTCTGGCGGCGAACCGAAGAACGCGGTACCGGTGATCGACGGCAGCCTCGATGAAGCCTTATGGGCGGATGCCGTCGTCATCGATCAGCTGCTGCACGTCAGTCCGCATCCGGACGCGGCCGCATGCCTCGCCGACGAGTCCGCGCTGATCTCTGTCGGCAGGCGAAGCGCGCGTCAATGTTGCGGCAATGAGCGCGGATCTGAAGCGATCGTCTCCAACCCACGCCGGTCCTGAGCAGCGATACCTTTCGGCTGGTGCTGGAGCAGCGCTTGCCCGCGGACTGGATGCTCAAGGCGCAAGTGTCACGAGTGGAAGCGAAGGACGAGCGCATGTTTGGACAGGTCCAGACTTTCGATTCGGTCAGCGGCGACAGCCTGGATACAGCCACGAAGACCGTCAGCCAAGGGGGCATGACGCAGGATGCACGCACGCTGGTCGGCGCGTTCGGCAGGTACCGGGTGAGCAAGCGCATTGAGGTGGCCCTCAATGTCGACAATGTGCTGGATGAAACCTATTACGCCAATGCGATCGACTCGGGGTACGGCAATCTGTTCTACGGCGAGCCGCGCCGCTGGGTGGCGAGCGTTCGGGGCGATTTCTGAGATTTGAAGGCGATGCTCAGTGATTGTGGGGTCGCTACCGCGGCGTGGGCTGGAATCGCCCGCGGAACCACTCTTCGAGCATCGCCTTTTCGTGGCGCAGGCGGTCGCTGGTGGAGCGCAGACCAACGCGGGTCAGGTAGTTCATGTCGGAAATCGATTCCGCAGCCTTTGCGATTTCGGTGCCACCTTCGAGCAGCCGGTACTTGAGGCCGATGCGCGGCCAGGTCACGTCGCGCATGAAGCGCACGTCGGTTGCCTGCACGTTCCAGGGTTCATAGCGGCCGGCGAGATCGACATCGGTGATCTCAATTTCCAGCTGCTGGTCTGCTGGCAGGTAGCGCCGGCCGAGTTCGCCGAGATAGGTCGCCAGATCCCTGCCCACCTGCTCGCGGCTGCTGATGCGGTTTTCGTAGGTGGCGTCGGTGAACTTGTCCAGCTTGATGAAGTTCACGGTGACATTGGACGGCGCGTCCGTCGTGGCCGGCGAAACCGCCTCGGTCTCGGCAGTGGCCAGTATCGGCAATACCAGAAATGCGGCGGCGGACAGGGTAGGGAATCGCATGGCGGGCTCCTGATCGGGGTTGCTCGGCGCTGTCGCTTGGACCGTCGCCTTGGATGTCGGTTCGTCTGGCCTGTTGTTTTCGGTCCGGTCCGGACTGCGTCAGGCGGCCGAGCCTGAACGGTCGCTGGTAGTCCGTGCCACAGCCGCTTCGGCACCGGGCCGAAGCGGCGCTGGGTCTTGCGAACGATTCGTGTACTTGCGCTAACATGAGGCTGTTCTCCGCCTCAGCCAGCACGCGCAGCCAGGGCTACACCACGACCCTGATCCTAAGCGCATGAGCGACCCGGCGGCTTCCGTTTCATCCCTGCACACGCTCTATAACGACCACCACGGCTGGCTGCATGGGCTGCTGCGTCGGCGACTGGGTTGTCCAGAGAGGGCCGCCGATCTCGCGCAGGACACCTTCGTCAGCGTGATCACCAGCAGCGCGATCGGGCAGATCCGCGAGCCGCGTTCGTTTCTGGCCACCGTTGCGCGCCGCCTCGTCGCCAACTGGTATCGCCGCCAGGCGCTGGAGACGGCGTATCTGGAATACCTCGCCGCGCTGCCGGAAGCCGTGGCTCCGTCGCCGGAGCAGCAGCTTGAGGCCTTGCAGCTCATCCAGGAGATCGATGCTGCGATTGATGGGCTGCCGCTAGCGGTGAAGCAGGCGTTCCTGCTGGCGCACCTCGACGAGTTGTCTTACCTGCAGATCGCCGAACGGCTCGGCATCTCGCCGAGCACGGTCAAGAAGTATCTGATGCGTGCGAACCGGCAGTGCCTGTTCGCGCTGGCGCCGTAGCTTGGTCATGACATCGCCTCGCATTCCCGCAGCACAGAACCGGTTCGACGAAACTGTCGTTCTGCCTAGCGGCGCGTCGGTCACCGCCCAGGCTGCAGATGA
>CAZDPA010000117.1:0-13402 GCA_964507195.1 uncultured Salinisphaerales bacterium
CAAAACGGCCTCCGTCACAGCGACCGACATAGCGTTAACAGGCCCTAGCGGCAGGTCCACCAAGACGCAGGAATATTCCGTCATGAAATACATCTGTCTGGCCTATGAAGAGGAATCCAGGCTCAATGCCCTGACGCGCGAGCAGTGGACGGCGCTGCGCCAGGAGACGCTGAACTATGTCGAAGAGCTGCAGCGCAGCGGTCAGCATCTGGCATCGGCGCCGCTGGAATCGGTGAAGGCTGCAACGACCGTGCGCGTACGCAATGGTCGCCTGGCGACGACCGACGGCCCGTTCGCGGAAACCAAGGAGACCCTCGGCGGGTTCTTCATGATCGAGGCACGCGATCTGAACGAGGCGATCCAGATCGCTGCACGCTGGCCGTCAGCACGCTTCGGCAGCATTGAGGTACGACCCCTGGCCGACACCCTGCGCGAGGAATCGCGCTATCAGTGACGCGCTGTCGAAATGGGCGCAGGCCGATCGACTAGAGCGCAACACCACGGAATATTCGGAGAACCGCAATGCGCTTCATGATGCTGATGATTCCCAAGGGTTATGAAACCGCGCCGGTCGGAACGATGCCGGATGTCGCCGCCGTCGAGGCGATGATGCGTTACAACACCGAGCTGAAAGAAGCAGGCGTACTGATCGGCCTTGATGGCCTGCATCCGCCCTCAGCCGGCGCGCGCGTGAGCTTCGCCGGCGGCAAAGCGGTCGTAACCGACGGGCCGTTTCCCGAGGTCAAGGAAGTGCTTGGCGGCTACTGGATGATCCGCGTCAACTCGCGCGACGAGGCGATCGCCTGGGCCAGGCGTTGCCCGGCATCGGACAACGAGATCATCGAAGTGCGCCAGGTCCAGGAGTTCGAGGATTTCCCCGCCGACGTCCAGGCCGCGGCGGAAGATTTCAAGCACATGATCCAGTAAGGGAGACACGCAATGTCCAGCAAGATCTTCGTCAATCTTCCGGTCGCCGACCTGCCCAGGTCGATGGCCTTCTTCAAGGCACTCGGCTACTCGTTCAACCCGAAGTTCACCGACGAGACCGCTGCCTGCATGGTCATCAGCGAAGACATCTACGCGATGCTGCTGACCCATCCGAAGTTCAAGGGCTTCATTCCCAATGCGATTGCCGATGCGCGCAAGACCACCGAGGTGTTGATCGCGCTGAATTTCGACAGCCGCGCCGAGGTGGACGAGATCGTCCGCAAGGCGGTCGCCGCCGGTGGCAACACCTACAACGAGCCGCAGGATCACGGCTTCATGTATGGCCATGGGTATCAGGATCTTGACGGACATATCTGGGAAGTGTTCTGGATGGACCCGGCAGTTGCGAACGGCTGACCGGTCTTCACACACACAGGAGAGCAGTGATGGCTTATGTCGATGGATTCGTCGTGCCGGTGCCGAAGAAGAGCGTCGCCGCATACCGGAAGATTGCCCGCAAGGCCGGCAAGATCTGGATCGAGCATGGTGCGTTGTTCTTCCAGGAATGCCTGGAAGATGACGTGAAGCCGGGCAAGTGGACTTCGTTCCCGCAGGCCGTGAAGCTCAAGCCGGACGAGGTCGTGATGTTTTCGTGGATCGTCTACAAGTCGCGCAAGGATCGCGATCGCGTCAACGCCAAAGTCATGGCCGACCCGCGCTTGAAGATGACGCCGGAGTCCTGTCCCTTCGACGGCAAGCGCATGATCTTCGGCGGCTTCAAGCCGCTCGTCACGCTGGGCGGCTGACAGCTCTGCAGTCACTGCGTAAGCTGAGCCCCGGCCATGGCAGACGGAAGTGCAATGAGCGGGGCAGCGACTGCAGGATCAGCGACGCGTGCGCAGATCGATGCGATCTATCGCAACGAATCGCGGCGCGTGCTCGCGACGCTGATCCGCCTGCTTGGCGACTTCGAGCTGGCCGAGGAGGCAGTGCACGACGCCTTCATGGCGGCCGCGGAGCAGTGGCCGCGTGAAGGCGTGCCGGCGAATCCGCGCGCCTGGCTGGTGTCCGCCGGCCGCTTCAAGGCGATCGACAACATCCGCCGGCGCGTGCGCCTGAACGCGTCGTGGCAGGGCATCGCTGAACAGCTGCACGCCGAAGGACCGGCCACGGATGCCGATGTCGAGGAACTCGAGGACGACCGCCTGCGCCTGATCTTCACCTGCTGCCATCCGGCGTTGCCGCCGGAAGCGCAGATTGCGCTGACCCTGCGCGAGGTCTGCGGCCTGACAACCGAAGAGATTGCACGCGCTTTCCTGACACCGGCGTCGACGCTCGCGCAGCGCATCGTCCGCGCCAAGGGCAAGATCCGCGACGCGAAGATTCCCTATGAAGTGCCGACGCGCGATCAGCTGCCCGAGCGCATCGACAGCGTGCTGCGGGTGATCTACTTGGTGTTCAACGAAGGTTATTCGGCATCTTCGGGTGAATCGCTGACCCGCGCGGACCTGTCTGCAGAGGCGATCCGTCTTGGCCGCTTGCTGATGGAGCTGTTGAGCGACCCTGAAGTGCTTGGCCTGCAGGCCCTGATGTTGCTGCAGGAGTCACGCCGCGCGGCGCGCAGTGATGCCAGCGGTGATCTGGTGCTGCTGGAAAATCAGGATCGCAGCCTGTGGAGCCGAGCGCAGATTGTCGAAGGTGGCGCGCTGGTCGAGCGCGCGTTGCGTTCACGTCGCTTCGGCGTCTACACGATCCAGGCTGCGATTGCGGCAGTGCATGCCGACGCGACGAGCGCCGCTGAGACCGACTGGGCGCAGATCGTCGGCTTCTATGATCTGCTGTTGCGTGCCGATGCCTCGCCAGTGATCGCATTGAATCGTGCGGTCGCGGTTGCGATGCGCGATGGTCCGGCGGCTGGCATTGCATTGATTGATGAGTTGTTCGAGCGCGGCGAGTTGCTGGACTATCACCTCGCATACTCAGCGCGCGGTGAACTGCATCGGCGTCTGGGACAGGTCGAACCGGCGCGTAGTGATTTCAGCGACGCCCTGAAACGGGCGCAGCAGGCGCCGGAACGACGCTTGTTGCAACAGAAACTCTCCTCCCTCTCCCCGCAAGCGGGGAGAGGGTCGGGGTGGGGGGCAGCCTTGCGCGCGAAGCAGGAGTCATCTGGCGCCACATGAGGCTGAGGTCGTACTGCAAGAGGGCGGTATCAACCGAAAGGACGCCCCTCACCCCAAGCCTCTCCCCGCGCGCGGGGAGAGGGAGCTATCTCTACGTTCGCATCGAGTGCCGCGCCGCAGCGCGGTGTATCGAGATGCCGTCACTCCAGCAACATGAAATCAGACTTCGGTGCGCCGCAGTCCGGGCAGGTCCAGTTGGCCGGGACATCCTCCCAGCGCGTGCCGGGAGGAATGCCGTCATCGGGTGCGCCGAGCGCTTCGTCGTAGACGTGATCGCAGGTCGTGCAATGCCACTTGCGCGTGCTCATGGCAATCAGGCGTCGAGACTGCGGAAGTCGACCTTGTCGCGCACTGCGCAGTCGGGGCAGGCCCAGTCATCGGGAATCTGCGACCAGCGTGTACCCGGCGCGTAACCTTCGCGCGGGCAGCCGGCCGATTCGTCGTAGATGTAGCCGCAGTCCGTGCACTGGTAGCGCGAGCTGCCGGTTGTGCTCGCCGCCGCCGCGGTCTGGTCGGTGGTGTACAGCGACGGATGACCATCGTCGAGCGGCGCGTTCTGCCAGCGTGCGAGCAGTGCGGCGCGCTTCGGCGGATACAGATTGGCGGTGCTGATGTCGCCGTTGAAGTGCTTGACGACGAGCGGATCCATCTGGCGGAACCACAGCCACGGGATGTACGCGAGGATCAGCATCGAGGCATAGCCCGACGGCAGCTGCGGGCTGTCGTCGAAATGACGCAGGGCCTGGAAACGTCGCGTCGGGTTGGCGTGATGGTCGGAGTGGCGCTGCAGCTGGTACAGGAACAGGTTGGTGACGATGTGATTGCTGTTCCACGAGTGGCGCGGCTGGCAGCGCTCGAAGCGGCCGTCCGGCAGCTTCTGGCGCAGCAGGCCGTAGTGCTCGACGTAATTGATCACTTCGAGCAGTGATGCACCATACGCAGCCTGCAGCAGCAGGAAGGGCAGCGCTGCCCAGCCCAGCCATGCGGTGATCGCGCCGAAGAACAGCACCGTCAGACCCCAGGCCTGCAGGTTCTCGTTCTCGCTGCTCCAGACGCTCTTGCCGAGCTTGTCGAGGCGTGCCTTTTCCAGATGCCAGCCCGAGCGCAGGCTGCCGATCACAGTGCGTGGCAGGAAGGCCCAGAAGGTTTCGCCCATCTTCGAGCTCGCCGGATCGTCCGGCGTCGCCACGTTCTTGTGATGGCCCTTGTTGTGCTCGATGAAGAAGTGGCCGTAGGCCACCGGCGCCAGCGTGAACTTGGCGAGCCAGCGATCCAGCGCTTCCTTCTTGTGGCCGAGCTCGTGCGCAGTGTTGATGCCGATGCCGTTGATCGCGCCGACGGTCAGGATCAGGCCGATGTACTCCAGCACGCCGGGCTGCACGGTCACCGCGATCCACGCGCCGAGCACGGTCAGCGCGTACTGCGAGGGCAGGTAGGCGTAGACGATCGCGCGGTAGTAGCGGTCGTTCTCCAGGCCGGCGACGGCGCTGTCCGGCGGATTGTTGCGATCGACGCCGATCAGCCAGTCGAGCAGCGGGATGATCCCGTACAGCAGGATCGGGCCGGACCAGGCCCACAGGCCGATGCCGGTCGTCAGATACAGGCCGAGGCCGGCGAGGGCGAGCGCGGGGACCAGCGGGCTGAGCAGCCACAGGTAGCGCTTGCCGTCGGTCCAGCTTGCATCGGTAGTGGTCAGGACTTGCGTGTTCATCTCAGGTTCTCCGGCGTCCGATATCCGTGTGTGCAGTGTTCGGGCTGAGCGCATTCTTGTCCTCGGTCGGATCGAACGCATTGTCATTTCTTGACAGCGGCTTGTCATTTATGGACAGTGGGCATCGTCTCCACAAGAGCCCGTGCCGTGGCTGCACCCAGCGCCGACATCGAGGTCCCTGCGCGCTACTACGCCCGCGCCGCCGAAGTGCTGATGCGCCAGGGCGTCGACATCACGCGCGTGCTCAAGGCCGCGCGCATCAGCCTTGATCGTGTCAGTCATCCGGACGCCACCTTGCGCCTGAGTCAGGTCGAGGCACTGATCGCCGAAGCCGCGCAGCTGACCGGTCGCAGCGACCTCGCGATCGACGTCGGCAAGGTGCTCAAGCTCAGTTCTCACAGTCTGGTTGGCTACGGCATGCTGACCAGTCCGAATGCGGACTACGCGCTGCGTCTGGTGTCGCGCTTCTTCCGCCTGGTGATGCCGACGTTCCGCATGCGCTACCGCGCCAATGCGCAGCAGGCGGAACTGATGTTCCAGCCGACGCTGACGATGAGCAGTCTGTGTTTCCAGTTTCACCTCGAGGCCGTTGCCGTGGCCGCGTGCTGTGAAGTGCGTGAACTGCTCGAACGCCGCGTGCCGGATTACGACCTCTACTTCTCGATTCCACAGCCTCCGCATGCGGCGCGGTATGCCGAGTTTCCCGAACTGCGCTGTCACTTCGGCTGGGAGACGACCCCGGGCCTGCGCATGAAACTCGGCATCGACCTGACTGCGCGACCTTTGGCAATGTCCGACCCGACCTCGCTGAAGATGGCCGAGACGCGCTGTGCCAGTCTGGTACGCAGCGCGGTCGATGGCGGCACGATCTCCGACTGGGTCGGCATGATGCTGCGCGAAGCCGGTGACGGCATGCCGACGATGGTCGAACTCGCGCACACGCTCAACCTGTCGCCACGGACGCTGGATCGCTACCTGCTGCGCGAGGGCGTGCGCTTTCGCGACCTGTCCGGGAAAATCCGACACGAGCGCGCCTGCACGATGCTCAAGGCCGGTGAGCTGAACATCTCGCAGATTGCGTTCGAGCTCGGTTACACCGACGCCGCCAACTTCACCCGGGCGTTCCGTCGCGAATCGGGCGTCAGCCCGAGTACGTTTCAGCGTACACGCTGAACTGACTTGTCCAGCCTATGGCGCGCCGATCTGGTGCGCCGGCACTGAGGGATTTTTCCCCAGCCGGAATAGGCTTACAACGCGTAAGATTCGCGCCTGCATCACTTTGTCGGCTCCGGATTCGGATACCGACCATCCAGGCCGCGTTGATCGGGGGCAGTTAGCAATGAAGGGATTTGCCGTTGTCGGGGCGCTGTTGGGTTTGCTGGGTCAAGTATTTGCGGTGCAGGCCTCGGAGCCGGCATCGCACGATGTTGCACTGCCGACAACGGCAGGGGAGACGCTCGTCATCGAGTGGACCGGCACGGCATTGCCCGGGGTTTCCGGCGTCGGCACCACCGGCGGCATCGTCGATCCTGCTGCGGCGATCCCGTGTCTGCCGCTGGGGGTTGATGACGCCCATACGATCAACCTGACGGTGCCGGAAGGTGCCTATGAAGACATCAACGTCGTCGCCGACTTCGTGGTCGAATGGGACGCAGGCACCGAGATTCCCGGTGTCGGCACCGATCCGGATCTGGTGCTGACACTCGCGCTCGGCACGACTACGCTGGCCTACAGCGACGGCGGCACGCCCACCGAAAGTGTCGGCCTGACCAACCCGGAGGCCGGTGCGTACCAGGCCATCGTCTGTCCGTATCTCGCGTCTGCACCGACGCCGTATCGCGGCAAGCTGACGCTGACCGCGATCGGTCCGTCGGAATGCATCGCAGAGCCGAGCAAGGCGCTCGCCCATTCCACCGCCGCTTCGCAGATCGGCGGCGTCAAGGATCAGGAACTGCCGGGCCTCGCCAACTTCGACCGCCATGCGGTCGAAACACTGGGCCAGTTCAGCCCGCTGCCGCTCAATCTGCAGGGCCGTCGCGCGACATCGCTGTTCGACCGCGCGCTGGGCAAGACCAGCTTCCTGTGGGCGCGCAACGAAGCCCCGGTCGCGGCCGTCGGTGCGCTGAACAGCCGCGAACTGCTGGTCGAGCGCGCACGCGCGCACCTGCGCAGCGAGGCCAAGCAGCTCGGCCTCAGCGCGGCGATGATCAATGACGCTGTTGCCTTTGACGCGCAGTACAACGGCAAGGGGCCGGCGGTCGTGCGCTTCCGCCAGCGTTTCAACGGTCATGACGTATTCCAGCGTTCGCTGAACGTGCTGCTCGATCGCGCCAACCAGCCGGTTGCGGTGTCGGGCTATTTCGCGACCGGGTACGACGCGCAGCAGGCGGCGGCAAGTGCCTTCGCGTTCACGCCGGAGCAGGCGATCGCGCAGGCCTGGCGCGCGCTGGGTGGCGTACTCGACGCAACGGCGCTGACGCGTACCCTGGTCAAGGGTGACCACGAGCTGTTCGCAGTGTCGGAGCTGGGGGGCAGCCATGTCTTCGAGCGCGAACCGCGCCTGCGTCGCGTCTACTATCCGCGTGCAGCGGGCCTGGAACCCGCCTACGAGATCGAGCTGTTTGCCCGCGCGCGCATCAGCGGTCAGCTCGTCGCCTACACGCTCGTCGTGTCGGCAGTCGACGCGAGCATCCTGCAGCGCAAGAACCTGAAGTCCGAAGCGGCGTACAGCTACCGGACGTTTGCCGACAGCGCGGCGCCGTACACGCCGCACGACTCGCCGTTCGGCAACGACCTGACGCCGTTCCCCGGCGCGACGCCGGAGGATCCGGTCGACCGCAGCGGCGATCCGGCGCAGCTCGTGACGCTCGAGCATGCGGGCATCGTCACTGGCGATCCCTGGCTGGCGGACGACGCCACGACCACGGTTGGTAATCACGCCGAGGCCTGCATCGATGTGTTCGATACACCGGTTTCCGGACTGATCTCGAATCCGCTCAACACCTGCGATCCGCTGCTCGGCGACATCGAGCCGCCGCTGACCGGCCAGGCCACTTTCGACTATCCGATCGAGCCGGGTGAGGACCCTTCGCACGCCAATGCCCAGGCCGCGGCGGCGGTCAGCCTGTTCTACATGGTCAACTGGATGCATGACATCTGGTACAACCACGGCTTCGACGAGGTTTCCGGCAACGCCCAGACCAGCAACTACGATCGCGGCGGCGTCGAAGGCGATCCGCTGATCGCGCAGGGCCAGGATGCTTCAGGCCGCGGCAACGCCAACATGAGCACGCCGTCCGACGGTTCGTCGCCGACGATGCAGCAGTACCTGTTCGACGGCCCGTCGGTTGGCGAAGTGCGCGTCACCGCGCCGGTCGACAGCGGTCCGCTGCCCTGGGCGGGTGCGCAGTTCGGGCCGGACGCCTACGACATCAGCGCAGACGTGGCGCTGGCTGATGAGCTCGGCGGCGACGTCGCCACCGATGGCTGCGGCGTTGCCGCGCCTGCACTACCCCTGCCGCTGGTCGCGTTGCCGTCGGTGCCGGCGCCGCCGCAGACCTCGCTGGCCGGCAAGATTGCACTGATCGATCGCGGCGGCTGCAACTTCACGACCAAGGCGCAGTTCGCAGTGCTGTCCGGCGCTGCGGGCGTGATCGTCGTCAACAACACCGACGGCGCGCCGTTCGGCATGAGCAATGGCGACCTGCCGATCAGCGGTCTGCCGGTTCCGGTATCGCCGACCGACATCCTGTATCGCATCCCGGCGCTCATGATCCGCAAGGCCGATGGCGAGGCGATCAAGGCTGCGCTCGCCGCCGGCCAGACGCTGACGATGCGTCTGCAACGCGAACCGTCGATCGACATCGACGCCACGTTCGACAATCAGATCGTCGCGCACGAGTACTTCCACTACGTGCACCATCGCCTGACCGACTCCAGCAATCAGCAGGCAGGGGCGATGAGCGAGGGCTGGGGCGACATCGGTGCCTTCATGCTCAGCGTCCGCGAGGATGACACGCAGGTTGCCGGCAACGACCGCTACCAGGGCGCCTACGGCCTGGCCGGTTATGCGGTGGACAATTTCTTCGCCGGTATCCGGCGCGCGCCCTACAGCACAGACTTCATCAAGAACGCATTCACCTTCAGGCACATTGCCGATGGCGAACCGACCCCGGATGGCGGTGCCGGCGCATCCAACTCCGAGGTGCACAACGCCGGCGAGATCTGGGCCAATGCGATGTTCGAGTGCTATGTCGGCATCCTCAACCAGCCGCGGCACAGCTTCGTCGAGGCGCAGAGCCGCATGCGCGACTACATCATCGGCGGCTTCAAGATGACGCCGGCCAACGCGACCTACACCGAGGCGCGTGACGCCATCCTGTCCGTCGTGCTGGCCAGCGACTTCGAAGACTACCGCGCCTGCTCTGCAGGCTTCGCCAAGCGCGGCATGGGTCGCAACGCAGTTGCACCGTCGCGCTCAAGCACCGATCTGGTTGGTGTCGTCGAGGACTATTCCGAGTTCGTCTGCAAGGCCAGCGGCGGTGACATGCCGCGCGACCAAGGCCGTTTCGGCGCCAGCGCCTTCGGTCTGCCGACCCTGCTGTCCCTGCTCGGCCTTGGCCTGCTGGGCATGGCGCGACGCTGGAGCAGCGCACCGCGCTGAGCGCAGCGTTTGAGATGCAAAAGCCCCGGTTCGTCCGGGGCTTTTTTGTTCAGGCGACAAGGTTTTCTTCGCGCCGCCCAAGAACTTCGCGGGTGCTTGCCCTAAAATGCCGCGCAATGCGCCCGTAGCTCAGCTGGATAGAGCATTGGCCTTCTAAGCCAAGGGTCACAGGTTCGACTCCTGTCGGGCGCGCCATCTTGACCTTACTCGATACCGTTCCGTCTTCAGGCTTCGAGCCGGCGCCGATACTCGCTGGGATTACAGCCTGCCTTGGCGCGGAACGCGCGAGTGAAGTTGGCCGAATCGCGAAAGCCGAGCGAGTAGCCGATCTCGGTGATGCTCTGGGCTCGCGACGCCAGGCGCTCGCAGGCGAGTTCGAACTGCAAATTCCCCGCCAGATCCCGATAGCAGGTGCCTTCGCGCTGGAGAAGGCGATTGAGCGTGCGTGTGGACAGATTGAGCATTTTCGCCATCTCTCCCAGCGCCGGGATGCCTTCTCCCATGTCGCGGATCGTCATCACCATCCACTCCGAGAGTTGGCGCACTTCGGTGACTTGACGCACCAGTGCACGGCAGCGCTGCTCGGCGACCTGCAACGCGTTGGGATCGGACAGCAACAGCGGCAGTGCGCGCAGATTCTCGGAGAATTCCAGCCGCACGAACGGGCCTGTTCCGGTCTCGGAATCGAAGCGACAGGTGACGCCGCGCAGTTCCGTATATCGCCGCACGTGCCGCGGTTCCGGAATCGACAGCGTCAGCCGGCACGCCGGGCGCCGCCCGCTCGTGAGGTCATCGATGTCGCGCAGGGCCGCGATCGCGATCGTCTCCAGATGAAAGTCGAGGCAGGCCCGGCTCATTGCCACGACCGGCGTGAACAGCATCTCGCCGCGATCGGCGCTGCCGATGAAGCGCAGCTTGAAGCTTGGCATCACCAGTCGGAAATAACGCGCCACGAAGCGCAGTGAATCGTCCAGCGTCGCGCTGCTGAGCATGCCGAAGCCGACGACGCTGTGGGTGCTCACCGAGAGCAGCTTGCCGAGTTCAAAGCCGAGGTCGCTGCGCTGACTGATCTGGGCCGCGCGCGTCACCAGCCGATCGACGTCGCTGAACGCCATCTGCGCATCCGCCAGCTGCGGCTCTGCTTCAGGCAACGCGAGTTCGTGCAGCAAGGCGCTGACGTCGACGCCGTGGCGCACAAGGATTTCTCCGAGCCGCACGTAGTAGCGCGCTGGAACAAGCAACTGTCGATGCTGCACGGCGGGTCCTCACACAGGATTGGCGCATTATGACAGGACGCTGGCTGATTATGACAAGTCTCGATTTTCCAATGCCCGCAGCATCCGCTCGCGTTCATGGAGAGACCCAATAAATGGAAAGCATCATTGCCAAGCCAGTGAATTCGAACCGCATCTGGTTGGATGGCAAGCGCTACTGGTGGCTGCTGAGTCCGGGCCTGCCGGCCATGGCGCTGGCGGCGCTGGCGTTGGCGTATTTGACGAATGCCGGCCTGTGGCTCTGGCTGCCGCCGTTCGTGTTCTACGGCATCGTGCCGCTGCTCGATCGGCTGATCGGCACGGATCCGGTCAACGCCCCGGAGAGTGCGGTACCGGCTCTGGAATCGGATCGCTACTACCGCCAGATCGTATTCGCCTATATCCCGGCGCAATACGTGGTGACGTTGTTCGGCGCCTGGCTTGCGGTGCAGGGCGGTTTCGCATGGTGGGAACTGCTGGGTCTGGCGGTCAGCGTCGGCATCATCAATGGCGTCGGCATCAATACAGCCCACGAGCTCGGCCACAAGACCAATCCGCTGGAGCGCTGGCTGGCCAAGATCACGCTGGCGCCTGTGGCCTATGGTCATTTCTTCATCGAGCACAACAAGGGCCACCACAAGCATGTGGCGACGCCGGAAGACCCGGCCAGTTCGCGCATGGGCGAGACCTTCTGGGCGTTCCTGCCGCGCACTGTCTTCGGCAGCGTGCGCTCCGCCTGGAACATCGAGCGCGCGCGCCTGATTCGTGATGGCAAGCCGGTCTTCTCGCATCGCAACGAGATCCTGCAGGCCTGGAGCATGACCGGGTTGCTGTTCGGTGCGATCAGTCTCTGGCTCGGGCCCTGGGCCCTGGTGTTTCTGATCGCGCAGGCGGCCTACGGCGCCTCGCTGCTGGAGGTCGTCAACTATCTGGAGCATTACGGCCTGCTGCGTCTCAAGGATGCGAGCGGTCGTTATGAGCGCTGCCAGCCGCGCCATTCCTGGAACAGCAATCACGTCGTCACCAATCTGCTGCTCTATCAGTTGCAACGGCATTCCGACCATCACGCCAATCCGACGCGCCGCTATCAGAGCCTGCGCAGCTTCGACGACAGCCCGCAGCTGCCCTCCGGTTACGCCTCGATGCTGTTGATTGCCTACCTGCCGCCGCTGTGGTTCCGGGTGATGGATCCGCTCGTTGTCGCGCACCACAACGGCGATCTGACGCGTGCCAGCCTGCAACCCTCACGGCGCCAGAAGTTGCTTCGGCGGTGGATGAACGTGGCATCGGCGCCGGTCGCAACCGTTTCGTCGGGCATCGCATTTGTCGAGCCTGCAAAAGCGCCGGCGCGCGCGCAGTACCAGTGCCCGAACTGTCGCTACGTCTATGACGAGGCGAACGGCTGTCCCGAGGAAGGTTATCCGCGCGGCACACGCTGGGCGACGTTGCCGGCCGACTGGTCGTGTCCGCACTGCTCGGTGCGCGACAAGGCGGACTTCGTTGCGATCGGGGCCGGGCGATAAACCGGCGACCGGTTCAATCACGACAAAGCAACGGGGGAGACCATATGCACGATTCACGTAGCGCGTTTGCGCAGGCGTTTGTTCGCTTCACGGAACCGCTGATCTTCAGTCGCCGCAGGCTGACGCTGGCGGTGCTGGCCATGATCACGATATTCCTGGGCTGGCAGGCCACCCACCTGCGCCTGGACACCGGCTTCGACAAGCAGCTGCCGCTCGGGCATCCGTACATCGGCGTCTACAAGCAGTATCAGAAGGAGTTCGGTGGCGCCAACGTGACACTGGTGGCGCTCAAGCAGAAGTCGGGTGACATCTACACCGAGCCGTTCATGCGCACGCTGCGGGCGCTGACGGACGCCGTGTACTTCACTCCAGGGATGGATCGCGCACGCGTGAGCTCGATCTTCACGCCCGACGTCCGCTATCTGGAGGTCGTCGAAGGCGGCTTTGCCGGTGGCAACGTCGTGCCCGCGGACTTCCGGCCGACACCGGAGTCGCTGAAGAAAGTGCGTGGGAACGTCGAGAAGGCTGGCATCGTCGGCCGGCTTGTCGCCAACGATCACAGCGCGGCGATGGTGTTCTCGGAGCTGCTGGAAAGCGATCCGGTCACGTTGCAGAAGCTCGACTATCTGCAGACGGCAGCGCGGCTGGAGGAAGTGCGCCATCGCTTCCTGAGCACCCAAGTCTATGAGTTGCGCCTGAAGGCCGATATCGGCGAACTGAAGGCCGGCACGGTGATCGGCAAGCGCTACAGCGATCCGCGCGGCCTGCGCTTTGCGCTCGAACGCGTGCCGCTCGAAATGGGCGAATCGGCGGCGGGGCGTGAGGGTACTGGCGTCCGCGGCTATCAGCTGCAGGTCGTTGCCGCCGCCAATCCGGACTACAACCCGGAAGTCGATATCCACATCATCGGCTTTGCCAAGGCTGTCGGCGATATCGCCGACAGTGCCATCGAGGTCTTCAGTTTCTTCGGCCTGACCGTGGTGCTGGTCTGGTTGCTGCTGTGGCGTTACTGCGGCTCGCCGAAGGTTGCGCTGCTGCCGCTGGCCTGTGGCGTTCTGGCCGTGATCTGGGAGTTGGGCCTGCTGCATATGGTCGGTCTGGCGCTTGATCCCTTTGCGGTGCTGATGCCGTTCATCGTGCTG
>CAZDPA010000118.1:0-12793 GCA_964507195.1 uncultured Salinisphaerales bacterium
TACAGGTCCGTTCAGATGAGATTCATGCCGCGCGCCTTGACCAGCGCCCCCGAGCGATTCTTGGCGCCCAACTTGCCGTAGATATTGTGCAGGTGCCAGCGCAGCGTGCCTTCCGAGATGAAGATCGATTCGGCAATCTCGCGATTGCTCATGCCGGATTCGAGATGCTTGAGCAGGCTGATCTCGCGCTTGGTCAGTTCACCGAACAGCGTTCCGCTACCCTGAACGCCGGCAGTGCCGAGACTCGCGGCCTGGCGAACTTTTCCGATCGAGCGCAGCAGTCGCCGCGCCAGTGGTGCCGCCTCGGCGAAGTGGGTGTGGTCGGCAACCATCTGTTCCAGCAATGGGCCGAGTTCCTCGCCTTCGTCGAGGAAAGTACGCAAGTACTGCCTTGAGGCAGCGATCAGCAGGGCTTCGTTGAGGTCACCCAGGGCGAGCCGCTGCTCGCCATTGAGTTTGTGGGCTACCGCCTTGAGGGCCAGCAGTTCGGCCCGACGATGATCCAGCCCGAGCTTCGCGGAATGCCCGATCGCCGGCGTCAGCACCTGCAGCGCCTGTACGGGACTGTCGTGGAGGCCGATCCGCAGGGCGACACGCGAGGCCTTGTCGGCGATCAGGCCGGACATCGGTTCGCCGATCCTGCCGAGGATGCCGCAGCGCAGGGCGACTTCGCGGGCGTCGTCAGTGCGCCCATGACGACCGAGCCAGGTGCATTCCTCGGCGGCCAGCGTAACGACCACCCGCGGCAGTTCGCGTCGAGCGCCCTGCGCCTGACCTTCGTGGAGGATCGCGTAGGCCGACGCGACATCGCGCTGCAGGAATTGCAGGCGGGCCTGCGTCAGATAGGCAAGGATCATGGCGTCGGCCGGCCCATAGTCCTGAATGCTGTGCATCGACTGTTCGATGTGCGCCACAGCCTGGTCGGATTCATCGAACTCGTAAGCCACCGCCGCGAGGACGGTGTGCAGCAGGCTGGTATGCGCGCGGTGGCCGTTGAGGTGTCGCTCGATCATCTCGAGGCCCGACTGACAAACCTGGCGCGCTTCGCGATAGCTGCCGCGCTTCATGTGCAGCATCGCTTCGACGTAGATATTCCACGCCAGGCCATAGTAACCCTCACCCTGCTGATGCCACTGACGACCCTGTGCAACGACTGCCAGACCTGCAGCAATGTCGCTGGTGGTCTTGTGCCCGAAGGCGAGCACGTTTGCGATATGCCCTTTCTGCACGGCGGGCGCATCGGGCCAGCGCTCCGTCCAGGCCAGTGCGCAGTCGCGCGCGGCGACGCCCTCGTCGCGCAGGCCGTGCGAGATCGCAACCTGCAGTTCCACTGCGCAGCGGATGCCGGCGATGGCCTGCACATCCGGCCGCTTCGCAGCTTCCAGGCGTTCGACGATCTTGCCCAGTCGATGCAGCTGCGCTTCGACTTCACGCTGACGCGGATCGAAGGCAAGGGTGAAGGCGTAGTTGATGCGGATGGTCGGGAACTGGTCGACCCATTCCTCCGGCAGTTCCTGCATCCAGTGCATCAGGGTCTGGTGATAGCCGCGGCGGTGGATCAGTTCCTCCACCGACAGTGCAACCCAGTCTGCCGCTATTGCCCAGGCCTTGCCGCGGATCGCGCCGCTGATCGCTTCCTCGATGTAGCCGTGCTCGAACAGCCAGTGCGCGCCGGCAATCAGGCACGACTGGCTTTCCTCCGGCGCAGTGCGCCGGGCGTGTTCGCGAAAGAAATGCCCAACCAGGTGGTGAAAGCGGTACCACTCGCCATGACGGTCGAGCGGAATCAGGAACAGGTTGCGCGTATGCAGCTCCGCCAGCAGATGTGCCGCATCCGGTACCTCGCTGATGCGCGCGGCCAATGCAGCGTTGACCCGATCGAACTGAGCGACGCGCTCTACGAAACTGCGCAGGCGTTCGTCCAGACTGCTCAATACCATTTCACCGAGGTAGTCGACGACGCTGCGATCGGTTCCGGTGAAATGCGCAATCAGCTCGCTGCGCTGGGCCTGGTCCTTGAGTGCCGCCGCCACCAGTTCCAGTGCAGCAGGCCAGCCTTCGGTTTTCTGCATCAGCTGCTGGATTTCGGCATCCGGCAACCCAGTGCCGAGGCGGAGCTCGAAGAATTGCCGGGCTTCGTCGGCGCTGAATTCCAGATCCCGCGCGCCGATCTCAAGCAGGCGACGCCGCACGCGCAGGCCGCTGAGTTGCAGCCTGGGTGCGAGGCGACTGCCCAGCACATACTGGAACTGGCGCGGCGAGTAGTTGATCAGCCAGTGCAGGATTTCGAGGATTTCATCCTGCTTTGCAAAGTGGATGTCGTCGATGAACAGCACCGCGCGCGCCGGTACGCGGCCGAGGTCGGCAGCGAGCGATTCGAGCAGCGGTTTGATGCTGTCGCGCGACCCGGTGAGCTGGGCGAGGACGTCGCGGCCGAGGTCGCGATGAATGTTCTGGAAGGCGGCAACCAGATAGCGCAGGAAGCGCGCGGTATCGTTGTCGTCCGGCTCCAGGGACAACCAGGCACAAGCCACACCGCTGACGCGGAGGGCGTCATGCCAGTGCGCCATGACCATCGACTTGCCATAGCCGGCGGGGGCACAGATCACGGCGACGCTGGCACTGCCGTCAACGAGTGCGGAAGGCGGATCGAGTTTGGGGCGGGCCAACGGCTGGCCGGTACCGATGCCCGGATACAGCTTGGCCTCGACGACGCTTGCGTTGCGCTTGCGCACGGCTGTCATGGACTGATCGGTTCCGCCCCCAGGAAAGCGGAAATCTTAGTGCCTAATGCGCGCGCGGTGAAAACCGCGCACCAGCCGCCGGCATCGCCCTCGGTTGCCAGGCACCGGCGGGATCAGCTGCGCAGTTCGCGGCGGAGTATTTTCCCGACCGGAGACTTCGGCAGTTCCTTGAGGAACTCGATGTGGCGCGGCACTTTGTACGCCGTCAGGTTCTGGCGGCAATGTTCCATCAGCACCTGTTCGGTCAGCGCCGCATCACGTTTGACGACAAAGACCTTGACCGCTTCGCCGCTCTTTCCATCCGGTACGCCGATGCACGCGGATTCAAGAACCCCCGGATGTTCGGCGCAGACCGCCTCGATCTCATTCGGGTACACGTTGAAGCCGGACACCAGCACCATGTCCTTCTTGCGATCGACGATATGGAAGTACCCTTCGCTGTCCTGCATTGCCATGTCGCCGGTGCGGAAATAGCCATCCGGTGTGAAGGCCTGCAGATTCTCCTCCGGCTTGTTCCAGTAACCGCGCATGACCTGCGGACCGCGCGCGCACAGCTCGCCGGCTTCGCCGACCGCGACTTCGCGGCCGGCGTCGTCGCGGATCGAGATTTCGGTTGAAGGCAGCGGCAGGCCGATGCCCGGACGGAATTCCTCGGTATCGAGACGGTTGGCGGTCAGCACCGGCGAGGTTTCCGACAGGCCGTAGCCTTCGACCAGTTGCTTGCCGGTGACTTCAGTCCAGCGCCGCGCGACCGCAGGCTGCACCGCAGCGCCGCCGCCCATAGCCAGACGCACAGCGCTGAAATCGAGTTCGCCAAAGCCCGGCGTGTTGAGCAGGCCGTTGTACAGGGTGTTGACGCCGGTGATGATGCTGAAGCCTTCCTTCTGCATGACCTGCACCATGCCGGGCAGATCACGCGGGTTGGAGATCAGCACGTTCTTCCCGCCCAGGCGAATGAAGCTGAGCAGGTTCACCATCAACGCAAAGATGTGATAGATCGGCAATGCGGTGATGACGATTTCCCGGCCCGGCTGCACGGCATCGCCGAGCCAGGTACCGAACTGCTCGATGTTCGACAGCATGTTGCCGTGCGTCAGCTCCGCGCCCTTCGAAGGACCGGTCGTGCCGCCGGTGTACTGCAGGATCGCAGTGTCGGTATGGCGCTGCATCCGCGAAGGCAATGCGCTTGGCGTCGACAGCGCCGTGTTCAGGGTCGCGATGCCTGAATGGTCATAGGCGGCCTTGCCGGCGGAGGGCACGCCTTCCATCGGCACGGTGATGACGGTATCGACCGAGGTTTCGGCCAGCACCGCATTGACCGTAGCGAGGAATGGTTCGGCAACGATGATGGCGCGTGCGCCGGAATCACGCAGCTGGTGCTTGAGCTCGCGCGGCGTGTACATCGGATTGACGTTGACGATCACGCCGCCCGCGCGCAGCACGCCGCCGATCGCGATCGGATACGCCAGCAGGTTCGGCATCATCAGCGCAACGCGCTCGCCTGCGGCGAGGCTCAGGTCGGTTGCGAGGAAAGCGGCCAGGCGTTCGCTGAGCTGATCGAGCTGTGCATAGCCCAGGCGATGTTCGCCGGCGACCAGCGCGGGGCGGTTGGCATGAGTCGCGCAGGCCTCGGCAATCAGATCGCCGAGGCTGTGAAGGCGCGGCGTGCCGATGTTTTCCGGCATGCCCGGCGGATAGCTGGCCAGCCAGTTCCTCTTCAAGACGGCAGCCCTGCCGCGTTCAACATCTCGGCGTCTGCGGAGTTCAGTACACCCAACTCAAGCGCGGCGCGGACGGCCTGCGAACGGGTGTTCACCGCGAACTTCGAGTAGACGTTCTTCAGGTGAAACTTCACGGTGTTTTCGGACACCTGCAACAGGCGCGCGATCTCTTTGTTCGATGCGCCAATGGCGAGGCAATCGAGGAAATGCCGCTCGCGATCCGTCAGCGGCTCGATCAGGCGCGGATCTGCAGCAGGACTGGCGGCCTGCCAGTGCGGTGGGATGGCGGGGTCGACAGCACGATTGGGCGCGGTGTGTGCAGAGTCCACGAACGTATCTCCTCATTGTCTCTTCGGACTGATGGAGTTACTTGAACACCCGGGAGCGCCGGTGCGCGCCTAACAAAAAGCAGGTTTTGCGCTGGGCTTGACGGTTTCGGAACGGCCGCCGGCATGCGCAGCCTGCTCTGAGTCGATCTCAGAAATTATCCATAAGAAACTGATTATAAATAACTATCCAGGCAGACTCGGTGCGGCGATCTGGCTCACAGCATCCACCAGGTCGGGAACCAGCGCAGCGACTGGAACCAGGCCAACGGTGCCGGATGGCCGGAAATGGTCGGATAGAACCAGGAGAACAGGCCGCCAGCGACGAGCACTGCATACAGCGGCAGCTCGCGCAGGCGGGGAAGCTGCGACCACCGCATCAGCTTGCGCGTCAGCAGCAGCACCAGGATCAGCGCTGCGGGGTAGTAGTGGTAGATGAATGCGGCGCGGCTGACCATCGCCCACGGCAGGAACAGCGCAGCCCAGGCAATCAGCAGGGCCAGTTCATGGCGCGAAACCTTGCGCATGGCGTTTCTGGTCGCGATGAATATCGCCAACAGGCCGCCCCACCAGATCAGCGGATTGCCGAGGATGGAAATCGCGGTGCGCGGTTCACCCTCGCCGGTGAAGATCCACAGCGGTTTGAGCGACAGCGGCCAGGTCCAGAACGCCGACGCGAATGGATGGGTGTCCGTAAGCTGCGAGTGGTAGTTGTAGATGTACTGCTGCGATTTGACGAACTCATGCCAACCCTGCGCGCTCCACAGCGCCGGTGAACCTTCCATGCAGCGCATGAACGGCAGATAGCTCAGCCAATAGACCAGCGCCGGCAGCAGGCCAAAGGCCAGCGCCGCGCCGAGCATGCGCGGTGCGATGCTGCGCAGACGCGAGGTACCCGCCATTGCTGCCGGTGTGCTGAGCAGGCTGAACGCAAACAGCAGGAAGACGCCGATGCCGCCATAGAACGCGCTCCACTTGACCGCGATGGCGGCACCGAGAAAGCCGCCGGCGGCGAGCAGGTTGGGCGAAAGCTTCCAGCCATCGCGCCAGTCCGCGTGGGGTGTGCGGATGAACACGCGCCACAGGAACAGGAAGCTCAACAGCAGATAGAGGCCAAGCCAGCCGTCGATGGTGCCGTAGCGGCCGATCGTGAAGCGTGAAAATTCAAAAAGGCCGAGGCCGCCGGCCAGCAGCAGTGCCGCGAGGTTGCCGGCAATCAGCCAGCCGCCCCAGGCGAGCACACCGACGGTCAGCGCCGACGCGAGCACGCTGGAGAAGCGCCAGCCGAACGGCGTCATGCCGAGCGTCTCGATGCTGGCCATGATCGGCCATTTGCCGAGCGGCGGATGCGTGTGGTCGTACAGACGGATCTGATGGACGAACTCGTAACCGGTGCGCGGGTGATAGATCTCGTCGAAGTAGGTCCCGGCGAGATAACCGCGGCCATGTATCCAGTTGCTCTGCTCGTCGGTCAGTGCGCTGTAGTCGGACTGTTCCAGAGGTTGCTGCGCGGCCTGTGGTACGTCGACGCTGACGACCTCCGTCGGTGGCAGCGCGGCACCATCGATGCCGAGCAGACCCAGTTCGTTGATGCGCCAATCCTTGCCGCTGGTGCGCACGCGATAGCGCGTGCTCAGGCCGGGCTTGTCGAGTTTGACGTCGTAGAAGTGATAGAAATCGTTGAACTCGCGTTCGACGATCAGATCGATCCAGGCGTCGTTGGTGCTGTCGTAGCGTTGCAGGCTCAGCTTGGCCGGTGTGCTGACATTCGCCTTCTCGCCGGTATACATCACCAGGAAGCGCACGTCGGCCGGCTCGGCGTACTGGTACTCGACGGCGAAGCCATCGCTGACGATGCCGTTGACCGGATAGTCGATCGCGCCGACGCGATACAGGCCGATGCCCAGTGCCGCGCCGATGAGTCCGGCGACTGCCAGGCTATGTTGTATCGACCAGCGGTCAGGTGCCGGCATCTCCGGTTCCGGCCATTGCGGCAGCCGTGCGGCGAGTTTCAGGCCAAAGCGCGCAGGCCATTGTGGTGCACGCCAGTAGATCAGGGTCAGCAGCGTCGCGGCGAGATTGAAAGCGGCATTGATGCGGATGAAGGGCGTGTCGTGCGGTGCGATCGATTTGAGATCGATG
Source organism: uncultured Salinisphaerales bacterium (assembly GCA_964507195.1). Lineage (GTDB taxonomy): Bacteria > Pseudomonadota > Gammaproteobacteria > Nevskiales > Nevskiaceae > Solimonas. Next base: position 6,934 of record CAZDPA010000118.1, read on the forward strand.
TAGTACGCGTAGACGTAGGCGATATTTGCGAGTGCCGATACAGTCCAGACCAGCATCAGCGGAATGCGCGCGCGCGGCGGCGCGAGCAACAGCGTGAACGGCACCAGCATGAAGATGTAACGCTCATGCATCTTCGGTGCGAGCATGAACAGGATGATGGTCGCCAGTACGAATGCCCAGGCAATGTGGCTACCGCGGACAGCGGCATCGCTTTGGTGACGCAGCTTCAGGCCTGTAGTCAGCGCCAATGCGCTCAACAGTGCAAGAGTCGTTGCGATGGCCCAGCTCTGGGTGCTGATGCCGAGCAGGGCGCCGACATCGGTCTGCCAGTTCAGGCCAAACAACGCCCAGATGTTGTAGGCATTGACCGTGATGTAGTTCGGGTCGGTTGCGGCCCCCTGGCCGAGATACAGCGTGAGCAGCCACTCCGGCGGATGCGACCATGCGAACGGCAGCACGACCGCTGCATAGGTGGCGATACCTGCAATGATTGCAACCAGCGCAACACGCGGGCGTTGTTCGACGAGCAGCGCGAGCACGAAGACGCCGGCGTACAGTGCGCCCTGCGGCTTGAACGCGACCGCAAGCGCAAGCATCGCCGCTGCGACCGGCAGCCGTGTGCGCGCCCAGGCGTCCCAGGCCAGCACCAGCAACAGGCACAGAAGGCTGTCGGTCTGGCCCCACTTTGCGCTGATGAAGATCAGCGCCGGATTGAGCCAGTACAGGCTGGCCAGGCCCAGCGCCCGCAGCGGCGTGCCTTCGCGCCGCAGCACACGCAGCAGGATCAATGCAGTCAATACATCGCTGATCAGCATCGGCAGCTTGATCAGCGCAGTGAAATGCGTCGAGGTTTCCCAGCTCAGTGCGCGCGCGATGCCGCCAACCACCGCGAGCCCATACATGAACAGCGGCGGGTGGTCGGTATAGTGGCCATTCGCATAAACGCCGAGCAGATCGGCCGGATCAGACGCCGTCAGAGCCCAGGCCTTGTAGGTTCCGGTATCGTAGTGAAAGCCGGTATCCCAGAGGTTTGGCACGCGCATCGCGATGCCGACCGCAAGCCAGGCCAGAATCTGCCAGCGACTCAGTTGCACCGGACTTGCGTTGATCGCGGTCTGCGCCTGATTGCCGAGACGGCCAGCGATAAGCAGAAACGTGATGCCGTAAAGGGTGACTAGCGCAGTGGTATTCAACGCAAACGTGCTCGGGGCGGGGCGTCAATGGCTGACGGATTGAACTGGAAGCGCGGAGTTTACGGGCAAAATCAGGGTTTCAGCGATCAGGTCGGGTGTCGGAAATATGCAGCAGCTGAACCTAAGGGGTGATCGGGCCTGGACCCAGGTCGTGCTGTTTGGCGTGCTGAGCGCGCTCGGCACGGGCCTGCATTTTGCTGTGCTGTATGCCGCTGTCGAATGGGCGGGATTGGCGGCGCTGGCCGGCTCGACGCTCGGCGCAGTCTGCGGCATGCTGTTCAACTATGTGGCGCACTACCATCTCACGTTCGGCAGTGCGGCACCGCATCGCCATTCGCTACCGCTGTTCTTCGCCGGAGGAGCCATTTCCATTGTGCTCAATCTGGTGCTGATGACGCTGTTTCTGGCTGTCGATCCGAACTACCTGCTGGCCCAGTTGCTGTCGACGCTGCTGGTCTTCGTCTTCAACTTCTTCTATGCAAAACATGTCGCATTCCCCAACTGAGCGGCCAACGGTCTGCATCGTTGTTCCGGGTTACAACGAAGAGGCGGTGCTGCCCGAGCTGTGGCGGCGCCTGTCGGCGGTCGTTGCCGGGGCGGCAGATTACGAATTCCGTTTCGTATTCGTCGACGACGGCAGCCGCGACGGCACCTATGCGGTCATGGCGGCGCTGGCGCTCAGCGATCCGCGCATCACGGCGATCAAGCTGTCGCGCAATTTCGGCAAGGAAGCAGCGATGACAGCAGGGCTGGATCATGCCGACGCGGACTGGATCGTGGTGATCGATGCCGATCTGCAGGATCCGCCGGAGCTGATTCCCGATCTTCTGGCCAAGGCGCAGCAGGGTTTCGACGTGGTCTACGCCCGCCGCCACGTGCGCCTCGGCGAGACCTGGCAGAAGAAATTCTTCGCCCATCTGTTCTACCGCCTGATGGGCGCGCTCAACCCGGGCTTCCAGATTCCGTCGGATACCGGCGATTACCGCGTGATGTCGGCGCGCGCCGTGAAGGCGATCAACCAGCTGCGCGAAACCCATCGCTTCATGAAGGGCATCTTCGCCTGGGTCGGTTTCCCGAGCGCCGAACTGCTGTATGACCGCGATCCGCGCCAGGACGGCGCGTCGAAGTTCAACTTCATCAATTTGCTCAACCTGGCGATCGATGGCATCACCTCGTTCTCGACCGCGCCGTTGCGCATCGCAACCTACATGGGTTTGCTGGTTTCGATCACCGCTTTCCTGTTCGCGATTGCGATCGTGGTCAAGACGTTGCTGTACGGCGATCCGGTCGCCGGTTTTCCAACGCTGGTGACCAGCATCCTGTTCATCGGCGGCGTGCAGCTGCTGTGTCTGGGCATCATCGGCGAGTACGTCGGTCGCATTTACGGCGAGTCCAAGCAGCGGCCGCTGTATGTGATCGAGCGGTCCGTCAGTCAGGGCACTGCAGGGTCGCCCGTGCAGCGCGCATTCCAGGCGAAGTAACCGACTATGTTGTGGTTCCCGCCGTCGCGAGCGGACAGCCGCACAAACTGGAACTGCGGATCCAGTGTCGCGCTGTGGCGTTGCAGCGTCTGTTCGTCCCAGCCAAGGCCGCTGTCGATCAATACATAGCGCACACCATTGGCAAGCAGCGGCGCCGTTTGCGGGTTGTCGAACCATTGCTGCGCATATTCGAAGCGCGACTGCGCCGTCGCGCCCCAGGCACCGATCTGGTTCAGATGAGAAGTCCAGCCACTCAGTGTCGGCCAGCCGAGCAGGGTCGAGATCAGCGGTACCGGGCTGTAGGCCTGTGCGGTCTGATGTTCCAGCGTCAGGCCCGGGCAGCGCAGGCTCAAAGCGCCGAACAACTGGCGCTGTTCGGCGTTCTCCAGCATCCCGCTCGGATGCAATGCCCAGTTGCGTTCGGCCGATGGCTTGCGCATTGAGGGCAACACCGAGTCCCACAGCTGGGCCAGCGACAGGCACAGCAGTGGCACGATTACCGCCAGCTGGACCCAGCGACGCGGACTGCGGCTGGCTTCGCGCAACACCACTGCGGTCCAGCCGGCCAGCGCGAAGCTGCCGATTTTCAGCACGCCGTTGAAGCGTTCATAGCGCTCGCCATAAGGGTCGTCGAGCAGCAGCACTTCGAGTCCGATAACCATTGCGACAAACCACAGCAACAGCACCCAGCACGTGCCGACGGCACCGGCAAGCATCAGCAGCGTCGTGACGAGCAGCAACGGCCCCCAGGCCGTGATCAGCAGGGCGAAGGTCGAGCGCTGATCGTCCGCAAGCCAGCGCAGGCCGACAGAGCCGGTCTGCAGTTCCAGGTTCATCAGCATCGGGCTCGACAGCGAGAGCATTGCTGCAACTCCCAGGGCGACCCATGCGGCGGAACGCAACGCGAGCGGGCGTGAGGCCGCATAAAGGCCGAGCACGGCGAAGCACGGCAAAGTCCAGGGGTTGATGACGAAGGACAGCGGGATCGCGCAGCCGCAGATCAGGCGGCTGTACACCGGCAGAGGTTCGTCTCCGGCTGCGTTCGCATGACCCAGCAGCGCCGTCAGCACCAATGCCAGCAGCAGGAACGTGAAAACCGGCGGATGCAGATCGCCAAGCGAGCCGAGGATGTGCGCGAGGCCTTCGACCGGGTAGGCGTAGCCGCGAATGAGATCGGCCAGCCATCCGTCCGCAGGTGCCAGATTGGTCCATTCGACAAGGCGCACATGTGCCATGCCGCGCAGATGTCCGGCGACGTCGACCGCGTTGCTGAATACGACTGCAGAAAGGCCGGTAGCCGGAAAGCTTGCGGTCAGCGCCGCGGCGGTGCGCAGGACGAAGTGTCCGCGCATCACGGTCCAGAAGTTGGCGAAGACCAGCACCGGAATCAGCATCAGCATCAGCGCGTAGCCCTGGCCGATGTCGAGGCCGAGCAGGCGTGTGTAGAACGCGACGATGTAGAAGCCGAAGTAGTAATAGTGATCGACCTTCGCGCCGGGATTCCACAGATCGGCTGCAGGCCATTCGGTTGCGCGCACGAGGCTGGCGATATAGTGCAGGTCGTAGATGTTTTCGCCGTAGGGGCCGAAGTGGTAGGCCGATACGCGGACCAGATACCAGGTGAGGCCAACCAGTACGCAGGCAGCCAGCCCGCGCCACAGCTCGGGCGTGATGAAAGGCTTGCGGTCCGGGCCGGTGTGACGCGGCAGCAGCCAGCCGAGGGCGAACACTGCGCCGAAGTCGAGGCCCGCAACCATGAATGACGGCAGGCCGATGAGGCGTAGCGCGAGGTCAGTCGCCGGAAGCAGGAAAAGGAAGACGAACGACTGCCAGGCCATCATTTGAAATGAATGCGCAATTGGATCAACGAGGCTCGGATTATGAGCCCAGAATGCTTGAAACTAGCCAGCCTGTTCAGAGCCAGCCGCCCCATTGATGAGCTTCAAGGCTATCGAATCCACTGCATTGTTCGAGCGACTCGCCGCACTGCCGGCGACGGCGCAGGGCGCTTGCGTGGTGCTGTGCGCGAGTCCGCGACTGGCGGCCGGATTGCAGGACGCTTACGGACACTGGCAGGCACGGCGCGGCGTATCGGTCTGGGCCGCAGTACCGATGATGACCGCCGAGGTATTCGTCCGCGAACAGGCGCAGCGTGCCGCCGCGCAGCAGGCCCTGGTCGGGCAACCAACCGCCAGCGTTCTGAGCGCTGCCGAATCCGATCTGCTGTGGCGCATCGTCGTTTCCGAGGCGCGTTCCGAGGTGCCGTTGCTGCGCGAGTCCGAGGCCGCGCGGCAGGCTGCAGAAGCCTGGAAGCTGTGCCAGGCCTATGGTCTGCGGCTGCCGCTGGATGCGACGACGCCCGATGTCGAGCGCTTCAATCAGTGGGCGCAGAGCTATCGCGAACGCCTGCGCAAGCTGGCGCGGATCGATGCCGGCGACGCCTGGCAACTTGTGCTTGAGCAGCTGGCCGCTGCGACGGTCAAGGCGCCGCGCCTGGTGATCCTCGCTGGCTTTGAGCAGCTTGCGCCTGCAGTGCAGTCCTTGCTTGCAGCGCTGGAGCGTGCCGGCGGCGAGCTGCTGGAGCTGCAGCCAGCAGAACACACGGCGCAGAGCCGTGGCATCGCGGCGGCCAGTGCCGAGCATGAGTTGCGCGCGGCGGCACAGTGGGTGCGTGAGACCGCGCTGGCGCAGCCACAGGCACGGATCGGCGTGATCGTGCCGGACCTCGGCGCGCGCCGCGCAGACCTGCTGCGTGTATTCGATGAAGTGTTGTGCCCGCAGCGCGATGTGCTCGACAGCAGTCCGCGCGAGCGGCCCTACAACCTCAGCCTCGGCCAGAGCCTCGCCGAGATCGGCGTCGTTGCCGGCGCCTTGCAGATCCTGCGCCTGTGCACCAGTGGTATCACCCTGGATCAGGCAACGGCCCTGCTGTGCGGGCCGTACTGGGGCGACGCAGCCGATGATGTCCTTGCGCGTGCTGCGGTCGACAGGCAGCTGCGCGACGAAGGCGAATGGCAGATCGGTCTGCAGGTGTTGCGCAAGCACGCCTGGCGCCATCCGGCGCTGGGTGCGCAGCTCGAGCGTCTGAGTGCGGCGAGCGCGCAGCGCGATCGTGCAGACGCCGGCGTCTGGGCCGAGCGCTTCAGCCGCTGGCTCGAGGCGGCTGCCTGGCCGGGGCCGCGATCG
>CAZDPA010000118.1:12803-13287 GCA_964507195.1 uncultured Salinisphaerales bacterium
GATCGCTGGCCAGTGGTGAGTACCAGGCCCTCGAAGTCTGGCGCGAAATCCTGCATGAACTTGGCGGCGTTGGCCGCGTACTCGGCAAGGTGCCGGCTTCCGGTGCCTTGATGCAGTTGCAGCAGCTGGCTGCGCGGCGCGTTTTCCAGCCGCAGACGCCACCGGTGAACGTGCAGGTGCTCGGCGCGCTCGAAGCCAGGGGCATGGACTTTGACGCGCTGTGGGTGATGGGTCTGGACGACCAGCACTGGCCGCCGATCGGGCGACCCAATCCCTTCATCCCGTTTGCGCTGCAGCGCAGCCTGGCGATGCCGCACGCGTCGACGGCGCAGGAACTGGAATGGGCGCAGCGCTGCACGATGCAGTGGCGCCGCGCCGCGCCGCAGGTGATCTTCAGTTGGCCGCTCAGCGATGGTGACCAGCAATTGCAGGCGAGCCCGCTGATTGCCGATGTGCGGCTCGTCGACGGCGCAAAGATATCCGG
>CAZDPA010000119.1:0-13235 GCA_964507195.1 uncultured Salinisphaerales bacterium
TGAAGAAGGCTCCGGCCTGAACGACGAGCTGGATGTCGTCGAAGGCATGCAGTTCGACCGCGGTTACCTCTCGCCGTACTTCATCAACAATGCGCAGAGCCAGACCGTCGAGCTGGAAAACCCGCTGATCCTGATCACCGAGAAGAAGATCTCGAACATCCGCGAGATGCTCACGGTGCTCGAAGGCGTGGCCAAGCAGGGTCGTCCGCTGCTGATCATTGCCGAAGACGTCGAAGGCGAAGCGCTGGCGACTCTGGTCGTCAACAACCTGCGCGGCATCCTCAAGGTGGCGGCGGTGAAGTCGCCGGGCTTCGGCGATCGCCGCAAGGAAATGCTCAAGGACATCGCCATTCTCACCGGCGGACAGGTCATCTCCGAAGAGCTGGGCCTGTCGCTCGAGAAGGTTGCCGTGACCGATCTGGGTACCGCGAAGAAGGTGCAGATCGACAAGGAAAACACCACGATCATCGATGGCGTCGGCAAGAAGGACAAGATCGAAGCGCGCGTCAAGGAAATCAAGGCGCAGGTCGAAGCCTCGACCAGCGACTACGACCGCGAGAAGCTGCAGGAGCGTCTGGCCAAGCTTTCGGGTGGCGTTGCCGTGATCAAGGTTGGCGCCGCGACCGAAGTCGCGATGAAGGAAAAGAAGGCCCGCGTCGAAGACGCCCTGCACGCTACGCGTGCGGCCGTTGAAGAGGGCATCGTTTCCGGTGGCGGTACCGCGCTGATCCGCGCGCAGAAGGTGCTCGACGCGCTCAAGGCGCCGACTGACGACCAGCAGGTTGGCGTCAACATCCTGCGTCGTGCGATCGAAGAACCGCTGCGTCAGATCGTCCGCAATGCGGGCGGCGAACCGTCGGTCATCGTCAACAAGGTCAAGGAAGGCAAGGGCTCCAACGGCTACAACGCCGGTACGGGCGAGTTCGTCGACATGATCGAAGCGGGCATCATCGATCCGGCCAAGGTCACGCGCATGGCGCTGCAGAACGCGGCCTCGGTCGCCGGCCTGCTGCTGACCACCGAAGCGATGATTGCCGAAGCGCCGAAGAAGGACGACGGCGTGCCGGCAATGCCGGGCGGCGGCGGCATGGGTGGCATGGGCGGCATGGGCGACTACTAAGGTCCTCGCTGTACCCAGCTTCACCGCAGTACAGGCCAGAGCCCCGTATATCGGGGCTCTGGTTTTTTTTGGACTTTCAAATTACACGACCTATCGATCTTGGCTCTTTCATGTAATGTCTGGCGGCGGCATGATGGCGGCCCGCCGGCCGCGAGGCGGGTTTGTCGGCAATGTGTCCCAAGGAGTATCGGCATGAGTCACTCAGCGCAGTTCATTACTCACGAAGTCGCCAATCAGGCCCCACCGATCGGCCGCTACAACGCCTGGACGAGCGATACGGCGCTGCGCGATGCGGTCGAGCGCGAAGGCGGTGGATGGGCTGCGCAGCAACTGACCGCGTTCGGTGAGGTGGCTGGCGGCGAGTTGATGGAACTGGGTTACACCGCCAACGAGAACAAGCCAAAGCTGCGCAGCTTCGATCGCTACGGCCATCGCATCGACGAAGTCGAATTCCATCCGAGCTACCACCGCGTCTTCGAGCTGGCGATGGCGCACGGGGTGCACGCGTTTGCCTGGCAGAACGAAAGCACTCCGGGGGCACATGTCGCACGCGCGGCGCTGTCGTACATGCATTCGCAAGCGGAAGCCGGCACGGGCTGTCCGCTGACGATGACGCATTCGTCAGTTCCGGCGATTCGCAACGAACCGGGTGTCGCCAAAGACTGGATTCCGAAGATCATCGGCAGCGGCTACGACCCACGAGTGCTGCCGTTCGTGCAGAAGACCGCCGTCACGATCGGCATGGGCATGACCGAAAAGCAGGGCGGTTCGGACGTACGCGCGAACACGACGCGCGCTTACCTGCAACCAGATGGCAGTTACGAGATCGTCGGCCACAAGTGGTTCTTCTCGGCACCGATGTGCGATGCGTGGCTGGTGCTTGCATACATCGATGCCGGCCTCAGCTGCTTCCTGATGCCCAAGCTGCGACCTGATGGTTCAAGCAACGCGATCCGCATCCAGCGTCTCAAGGACAAGCTCGGCGACTGGAGCAATGCGTCGAGCGAAGTCGAATTCCATGGTGCCTGGGCCGAGCGTGTCGGCGGCGAAGGCCGTGGCGTCGCGACGATCCTCGAAATGGTGTCGCTGACGCGTCTCGATTGCATGATCGGCTCCAGCGCACTGATGCGTCAGGCGGTCGTGCAGGCGCTGCATCACGCGCAGCATCGCAAGGCGTTCGGCAAGCAACTGATCGACCAGCCGCTGATGCGCAACGTGCTCGCCGATCTGGCGCTGGACTCCGAAGCCTGCACCGCACTGACCCTGCGCGTGGCACGCGCAGTCGATGCCTCGCCGCGCAATCCCGGCGAAGCTGCGCTCGCGCGCATTGCGACGGCGATCGGCAAGTACTGGGTCTGCAAGCGCTGCCCGCCGCTGGTCAATGAAGCCCAGGAGTGCCTCGGCGGCATGGGCTACGTCGAAGAGAGCAACCTGCCACGCCTGTATCGTCAGGCGCCACTGAACTCGATCTGGGAAGGCAGCGGCAACATCCAGTGCCTCGATGTGCTGCGCGCACTGTCGAAGAGCCCGGAAACCCGCGAAGCCCTGTTCGCGGAACTGATGACCGCACGCGGCGGCCATGCCGATCTCGATCGCGAAATCACCTGGCTCAACGGTGCGCTGGATGATGTCAGCACACTGGAGCTGCGCTCACGCATCGTCACCGAGCGCATCGCCCTTGCATTGCAGGCGACGATCCTGGTCAAGGCCGGTAACACTGCGCTGTCCGACACCTTCTGCGCGAGTCGTCTGGGCGGCGAGCATGGTCTGAACTACGGCACGCTGGCACCGCGGGCGCCGTTCGCAGCGCTGATTGATCGGGCGATGATTGCTGCGTAGTCGGCGCGAGAGGATTTGACGATGCCGCGCAGCGGCTTCGCGCGAGCGCCAGCGAGTCCGCAGGGCAAGGCCCGCGCATAGCGGGCCGCAGCAACCTCCGACCACTGCCGCGCTTGCGCGGCCGAAGGCGCAAGGAAACTGGATTCGCTGAGGGAAAAATTGGTCGGCGCGAGAGGATTTGAACCTCCGACCACCTCCACCCCAAGGAGGTGCGCTACCAGGCTGCGCTACGCGCCGACGCGATGAAACTGCAGGGACCAACGTTGCGCTGGCCGCTGCTTGCGGGGCGCGAAGTGTAGCGGACGCTTGGGGGCAAGAAAAGGCGCGTGGCCGCGCCGGGGCAGCCGCTTACTCGGGCAGCAGCTTGAGCAGGGATTCCAGTTCGTCGCGCAGTTCCTTGATCTCTTCCGCGCGATGTTCCGGATGGGCGACAGCCGCGGCGAGGAGCTTGTTGTCGTTTGCCGCGCCGCCGTTCTTGGCGAGTTCCTTGAGACGCAGGCGCGCGCCGCCGATCGTGAAGCCCTGTTCGTAGAGCAGGCTGCGGATCTTGCGCACCATCAGAACGTCGTCCTGCTGGTAATAGCGACGGTTGCCGCGACGCTTGACCGGCTTGAGTTGCGGGAACTCCTGCTCCCAGTAGCGCAGCACGTGCGGCTTGACGTCACACAGCTCGCTGACTTCGCCGATCGCGAAGTAGCGCTTGCGCGGAATCTCCGGCAGTTCGGTAACCAGTGCTCTTTGATCAGCTGGTGACATCTGCCTCGACCCTCAGGCGCAGTTTCTGGCCCGGACGGAAAGTAACAACACGCCGTGCGGAGATCGGAATCTCTTCGCCGGTCTTGGGATTGCGGCCAGGACGCTGGTTCTTGGAGCGCAGTTCGAAGTTGCCGAAGCCGGAGAGCTTGACCTCTTCACCCGCTTCCAGGCGACCGCGGATCTCCTCGAAAAAGAGGTCCACGAACTCCTTGGCTTCGCGCTTGTTGAGGCCCAACTCCTCAAACAAGGCTTCAGCAAGCTCAGCCTTCGTCAACGCCACGTGCAGTCCCTGTTACTGCTTATTGTCGGATGGCCGCCCCAACATCTCGCGCCAGGCCCTCTGTAATGGCAACCGATGCAACGTCTACATCTTCAACGGTTAGGGTGCGCGAATAGTCATTGAAAATCAAGCCCAAAGCCACGCTTTTGCAAGCCTTTCCGAGGGTTTGATCGCGGTAGATGTCGAACACCAGTACTTTCTGCAAGAGATTGCCACCGGCGCGACGTGCGCTGTCGATCAATTCCTGTGCCGAAACCGATTCCTTGACCACGACGGCAATGTCGCGGCGCGAGGACGGGAATTCCGACAGTGCCTTGGCACTGGGCACGGCCAGATCACGGATGGCGATCCAGTCCAGCTCGAACACCAGCGGCGTTTCCGGCAAGTCGAGCGTGGCGACACTGCGCGGATGCAGCTCGCCGATCCAGCCGATGCCGGTCGCGCCGCGCAGAATGCGCGCACTGCGACCCGGGTGCAGCGACGGATGCTGGGCCGCGACGAAACGGAAGTCTTCCGCAGCCGGGCCGAACAGGGCGACAATGTCGGCCTTGATGTCGTAGAAATCGGTCGCGCGCTGCCTGGCGTCCCAATGTTCGGCGCTGGCGCCGCCGGCTGCGAGGCCGGCAATGCGCAGGGTCTCGACCACTTCGCCGTCCTGTTGCGTGAAACAGACGCCGGCCTCGAACAGGCGCTGGCGAATGACCTGGCGCTGGCGGTTGTACTGCCAGGCGCCGATCAGGCCGGCCCAGAGCGTGGTGCGCATCGCCGACTGCGGGTCGGCAATCGGATTGTCGACGGCAATGGCCATCTCATCCGGATTCAGCGCGGCTTGAACGCGCGGCTCAACGAAAGCCAGCGAGACGATTTCCTGCCAACCGCGGGCGGCGAGCACGTCACGGCCAGCGGAGAGCAGGCGGCGCTTTTCTTCGGGCAGCGCGGGCGCCATCGCGGCGCGGTACGGCTTGGCCGGAATGCGGTCGTAGCCGTAGAGACGCGCGGCTTCTTCGATCAGGTCGACTTCGAGGCGCAGGTCGTAGCGATGGCTGGGGATCTTGCAGGTCCAGCTGTCGCCAACTTCATTGCGCGTGACGATGCCGAGGCGCGCGAGCAACTGCTCGACTTCGCGCGCGGGAATATCGTGACCGAGCAGCTGATTCAGGCGCGCGTGACGCAGCTTGATGCTGATCGCCTCCGGTTGGCTGCGACCGACCTGGGTGACCGGATGCACTTCGCCGCCGCAGATCTCGGTGATCAGCTGCGTTGCGCGGTCGAGGCCGGTGCGCTGCAGCGCGGGATCAACGCCACGCTCGAAGCGGTAAGCGGCGTCCGAGGTCAGCTTGTGCAGGCGAGCGGTGCCTGCCACTGCGGCCGGCGCGAAGCACGCGGATTCGAGGAAGATCGTCGTCGTCGCTTCGGTGACGCCGGACTCGATGCCGCCCATGACGCCGGCAAGCGCGAGCGCGCCCTTGTCGTCGGCGATCAGCAGTTCCTGCTTGTTGAGCGTGACGTCTTCGCCGGTCAGCATCTTCAGCGTTTCGCCGGCACGGGCGCGACGGACGCGGATGCTGCCGCTGATCTTTTCTGCGTCGAAGGCGTGCAGCGGTTGACCGAGTTCGAGCATCACGTAGTTGGTAATGTCGACCAGCGGATGAATGCAGCGCAGACCGCTGCGGCGCAGGCGCTCGCGCATCCAGTCCGGCGTGCGGGCCTTCGGATTGATCTTCGAGATCACGCGCCCGGCGTAGGTCGGGCAGGTCATCACGTCGTCAATGTCGACCTTGAGCTGCCTGTGGCCGACCACGACGGCCGGTGGCAGGTTGGGGCGCTTCATGTTGACGTTGAACAGCGCAGCGACATCGCGTGCCAGGCCCAGTACGGACAGGCAGTCACCACGGTTCGGCGTGATCTCAAGATGCAGGACGTTGTCCTGGAGATTCAGGTAGTCGCTGATCGGCTGGCCAGGCGTTGCGCTGGCATCGAGTTCGAGCAGGCCATCGGACTTGTCCGACAGCGACAGTTCCTTGGCCGAGCACAACATGCCGAAGCTTTCGACGCCGCGCAGCCTGGCTTCGCCGATCTCCATGCCACCGGGCAGGCGCGCACCGACCATCGCGCAGGCGACATGCAGGCCCGCACGCGCATTCGGTGCGCCGCAGACGATCTGCAGCGGCGTGCCGGTACCGGCATCAACGCTGCAGACCTGCAGGCGATCAGCCTGAGGATGACGCTCGGCGCTGAGGATGCGACCGACGACAACGCCCTGCGGCAGGGTGTCGATAGCCGGTTCGATTTCCAGCTCCAGGCCGCCCATGACGAGGCGGTCGGAGATTTCCTGAATCGTTGCCTGCGGGTTGACCCATTCGCGCAGCCAGTTTTCGCTGAGCTTCACTTGAACTGCTCCAGGAAGCGGATGTCGTTGTTGAAGAACAGGCGCAGGTCATCCACGCCATAGCGCAGCATCGCCATGCGCTCGACGCCCATGCCGAAGGCGTAGCCGGTGTAGCGCTCGGGATCGATGCCGACGGCTTCAAACACCTTCGGATGGACCATGCCGCAGCCGAGCAGCTCCAGCCAGCGCGACGAACCATCGGCCTGTGACCAGCGCATGTGCACGTCGGCGCCCGGTTCGACGAACGGGAAGTACGACGGCCTGAACAGGGCTTCGACATCACGCTCGAAGAAGCGCGACAGGAAGGTCTGCAGGTCGTACTTCAGATCGGTGAATGTCACCTTCTCGGCAACGTACAGGCCTTCGATCTGATGGAACATCGGGCTGTGCGTGCGATCCGAATCGCAACGGTAGACGCGACCCGGGCAGATGATGCGGATCGGTGGCTGCCGCGTCTTCATCGTGCGGATCTGCACCGGACTGGTGTGTGTGCGCAGCAGACGCGCGCCGTTCATCACATAGAACGTGTCCTGCATTGCGCGCGCCGGATGCGATTCCGGAATGTTCAGCGCGGCGAAGTTGTGGAAGTCGTCCTCGATCTCCGGGCCTTCAACGGTCTCGAAGCCGAGCTCGCCGAACAGGCGGCAGATGCGGTTGATCGTGCGAGTGATCGGATGCAGGCCGCCGGAGAGTTCGCCGCGGCCAGGCAGGGTGACGTCGATCGCTTCGGCCGACAGGCGCTGCTCCAGCTCGGCCTGTTCCAGCGTCGCGCTGCGCGCGTCGAGCGCTGCCTGCACCGCGACCTTGAGTTTATTGACCTTCTCGCCGTGGGCCTTGCGTTCGTAGCCTTCGAGGTTGGCGAGCTGCTTGAGCAGTTCAGTGATGCGGCCCTTCTTGCCGAGCAGGTCGACGCGCAGCGCTTCGAGTGCGCGCAGGTCGGTTGCAGCGGCAAGATCGGTCTTGGCCTGTTCCAGAAGTTGATCGAGCGATTCGTTCATGACGGTATGGTCAGCGAAAACAAAAAAGGGGAGCGGCTTCGCGCCACTCCCCTTTGCCTGACATCCAACAGAAGGATGCGAGTGCGCTTCAGGCGGCGCCGAGCTGGGCCTTGGCCTGGCTCACCAGAGCTGCAAACGCTGCCTTGTCATGGACTGCGAGGTCTGCGAGAACCTTGCGGTCGAGGGCGACGCCAGCCTTGGCGAGCCCGTTGATAAATCGGCTGTACGACAGGCCGAGTTCCTTGGTCGCGGCACCGATGCGGATGATCCACAGGGCGCGGAACTCACGCTTCTTGACGCGACGATCGCGGTAAGCGTACTGGCCCGACTTGATGACCTGCTGCTTCGCGCTGCGGAACTGGCGCGACTTGGCGCCGTAATAACCCTTTGCCTTGTCGAGCACTTTCTTGTGCTTGGCGCGGGCGGTAACACCTCTTTTGACACGTGCCATGGTTCAGTCTCCCTTGCTTAAGCGTACGGCAGCATGATGCGAACTTCGCGGACATCGGACGCGTGAACCTGCGCCTCACCACGGAGTTGACGGATGCGCTTGCCCGACTTCTTGGTCAGGATGTGACGCTTGTGCGAATGGGAGCGCTTGAAGCCACCCTTTCCGGTCTTGGAAAAACGCTTGGCAGCGCTCTTCACGGTTTTCATCTTTGGCATTTCTGATGACTCCTGCTTTTGGGTCGATTGCCGGTTTCGCATCCTTGCCTGGGAGCTGGCCGGGCCTGTCACGTGCTGCTGACAGGACTTCCTTGGGTCCCTGACCGCCGGGGGCGATCGAGGGGGCGCAATTGTGGGCAAACATTGCGCAAACTTCAAGCCCCAACAAGCACTTCTGCCGAATTTGGGGGTTTCAAGCTGCCGTTTCCGGCACCTTGAACGAAACGCTTACTTGCGCTTGGCCGAGAGAACCATCACAGACTGGCGACCTTCCATCTTCGGGAACTGCTCAACCACGACCAGATCGCCGAGTTCGTCGCGCAGGCGGGTCATGACTTCCATGCCCAGTTCCTGATGCGCCATTTCGCGGCCACGAAAGCGCACCACGATCTTGACCTTGTCGCCTTCTTCGAGGAAACGCGTGATCGACCGCATCTTGGTCTGATAATCGCCGTCATCCGTCGTCGGACGGAATTTGATTTCCTTGAGCTGGATCTGCTTCTGCTTTTTCTTTGCAGCGTGCGCGGCTTTGTCCTTTTGATAAAGGTACTTGCCGTAATCCATGATCTTGCAAACCGGCGGTTCGGCGTTGGGCGATACCTCGACGAGGTCCAGCCCTTCTTCTTCCGCCCGGGCTAGGGCATCGCGGGTTGCGATGACGCCAAGCTGGGTGCCGTCGTCTGTAATGACGCGTACGCGCGGCGCGGTGATTTGATGATTGCGCCGATCTTCACGTTCCGAAGCGATGCGAAGTCTCCTAAAGTCAGGCCGCGATGGGCCAAGGTGCGTCCGTAGCGACACGCGAACGCGTGCCAGGGGCCGACAAGACCGCGGATTGTAAGGGCGGGGGGCTGGCTTCACAAGGGGCACAGTGTCGGCCAAGCCTGCGCTGATGCGCGCTCCTGCGGCACGGGTGGTGAGGGTATTGGGCCGAATCCAAGTAAGCTTCTCCAAATAAGGGCGCAATCCCCCCGACGTTGCCGCGCCGCCGCCATTTCAAGGACGTATCACCATGAGTCAGGACCCAGCCGGCACCAAGCCCGGTGTCGATCAGTACCGCGAGGATCTGCGTAAGGCTGCGCTCGAATACCACGAGTTTCCGACGCCGGGAAAGCTCAGCGTCACGCCGAGCAAGCAGCTCGTCAACCAGCGCGACCTCGCTCTGGCGTACTCGCCGGGCGTGGCGGCGGCGAGCGAGGAAATCGTCGCCGATCCGCTCAATGCCTATCGCTACACCGCGCGCGGCAATCTGGTCGGCGTGATCACCAACGGCACGGCGGTGCTCGGCCTCGGCAATATCGGCCCGTTGGCGGCCAAGCCGGTGATGGAAGGCAAGGCCGTATTGTTCAAGAAGTTTGCCGGCATCGATGTGTTCGATATCGAGATCAACGAGCTCGATCCGGACAAGCTGATCGAAGTGATTGCCGCGCTGGAGCCGACCTTTGGCGGCATCAACCTCGAAGACATCAAGGCCCCTGAGTGCTTCCACGTCGAGCGCCGTCTGCGCGAGCGGATGAAGATTCCGGTGTTTCATGACGACCAGCACGGCACCGCAATCATCGTCAGTGCCGCTGTGCTCAATGGCCTGGAAGTGGTGGGCAAGCAGATCGATCAGGTCAAACTCGTGGTATCCGGTGCGGGTGCGGCAGCGATGGCCTGCGTGGATCTGCTGGTCGATCTCGGTCTGAGCAAGAGCAAGGTCTGGCTGACTGATATCGACGGCGTGGTCTATCGCGGTCGCGAAAAAGGGATGGACGAGATCAAGGCCGCGTTTGCGCAGGACACCAGCGCACGCACGCTGGCCGAGGTCATGCCGCAGGCCGACATCTTCCTCGGCCTGTCGGCCGGTGGCGTACTCAAGCCGGAGATGGTGCGTGGCATGGCGGCGCGTCCGCTGATTCTGGCACTGGCGAATCCGACGCCGGAGATCCTGCCGGAGCTGGCCAAGGCCGAGCGCAGCGACGCAATCATTGCGACTGGCCGTTCGGACTATCCGAACCAGGTCAACAATGTGTTGTGCTTCCCGTTCATCTTCCGCGGGGCACTGGATGCAGGTGCAACCACGATCACGCGCGAGATGGAGATTGCCACTGTGCGCGCGATTGCCGGGCTGGCGCGCGAAGAGCAGAACGACGTGGTCGCCAGCGCTTACAGCGTACCCGACCTGAGCTTCGGTCCCGAATATCTCATCCCGCGCCCATTCGATCCGCGCCTGATCGTGCGTATCGCGCCAGCGGTGGCAAAGGCGGCGATGGAGTCCGGCGTAGCGACGCGGCCGATTGCCGACTTCGACGCCTACGTCGAAAAGCTGCAGCAGTTCGTGTTCCACAGCGGCACGATGATGAAGCCCATCGTCAGCCTGGCGCGCCGCATCGAGCCCGAGTTCAAACGCATCATCTATGCCGAAGGCGAAGAGGAGCGTGTGCTGCGCGCGGTGCAGGTGATTGTCGACGACCGCATCGCACGCCCCATCCTTGTTGGGCGCCCCGCAGTCATCAAGGAACGTCTGAAGCGTTTCGGCCTGCGCGTCAACGAAGGCGAGCACTACGGTGTCGTCAACACCGAGTTTGATCCGCGCTATCGCGAGTACTGGCAGGCGTACTACACGCTGATGCAGCGCCGCGGGGTCTCGCAGCAGTATGCCAAG
Organism: uncultured Salinisphaerales bacterium; assembly: GCA_964507195.1. Lineage (GTDB taxonomy): Bacteria > Pseudomonadota > Gammaproteobacteria > Nevskiales > Nevskiaceae > Solimonas. Next base: position 10,696 of record CAZDPA010000119.1, read on the forward strand.
CTCGAGATGCGCCGGCGCACAACCCTGATCGCGTCGATGCTGCTCGACAAGGGCGAGGGCGACGGCATGATCTGCGGCACGATCAGCACGACCGGACGTCATCTGCGGTACATCGATGAAGTCATCGGGCGCAAGCCGGGGTGCAGTGTCTACGGTGCAATGAATGCCCTGATGCTACCTGGTCGACAGGTGTTCATCGTCGATACCCACGTCAATCTCGATCCGAGTGCGGACGAGCTGGCCGAGATCACGATCATGGCGGCTGAAGAAGTCCGTCGTTTCGGTATCGAGCCGAAGATCGCACTGCTGTCGCATTCAAACTTCGGCAGCTCCAATGCGCCGTCGGCACTGAAGATGCGTGAAGTGCTGCGCCTGCTCGGTGAGCGAGCCCCTTTGCTCGAAGTCGATGGCGAGATGCATGGCGACTGTGCGCTCAGCGAGCGCATGCGCAAGCACACGCTGGCAACGACGACGTTGCACGGCGACGCCAATCTGCTCGTGATGCCGAATCTCGACGCCGCCAACATCGCCTACAACCTGCTCAAGACGGCGGCCGGCAACAACGTCGCGATCGGTCCGATCCTGCTCGGCTGCAAGCGCCCGGTACACATCCTGACACCGTCGGCAACCGTGCGGCGCATCATCAACATGACGGCCCTGGCGGTTGCGGATGCGCATGCCGAGCGTGGCAATGCGAGCGTACGCAGCTAAAGCAGGATCAGCATCGGGCGGGATACGCTTCGCTTTCCCGCCCTACAGCAGGATCAGGGTCCCCAGTCCGAGCAGGGCAAAGAAGCCGACGACATCGGTGACCGTCGTCAGCAACACCGAACCGGCCAGCGCCGGATCGACGCCGATGCGTTTGAGAAACAGCGGAACGATGACGCCGAAGGCGGCAGCGACGACCTGATTGATGACCAGCGCGAGGCCGATGACCAGGGCCAAGCCGAGGTTCTTGAACCAGAAGCCCGCAACGATGGCGACGACGACGGCCCAGACGGCGCCGTTGATCAGTGCCACCGCCAGTTCCTTGCGCAGCAGGAAGCGCGTGTTGCCAGCGACGACCTGACCCATCGCAAGGCTGCGGACCATGAGTGTCAGGGTCTGGCTGCCGCCGATCCCGCCCATGCTCGCAACGACCGGCATCAGCACCGCGAGGGCGACCACGTGCTCGATCGTTGCTTCGAACTTGCCGACGACCCAGGCCGCGACAAACGCGGTCAGCAGATTGATGCCGAGCCAGACCGCGCGGCGGGTCGCGGCAGTGCGGACCGGCGCAAAGATGTCTTCATCTTCGGCGAGACCCGCCATCGACATCATGTTGTGTTCGCCTTCAGCGCGAATGACGTCGACGACGTCGTCGACCGTGATGCGTCCGACCAGGATGCCCTTGGCATTGACGACTGGCGCCGAGATCAAGTCAGCGGACTCGAAGCGACGGGCGACGTCGTGTGCGTCTTCCTCGGCGGGAATCGCCGCCGTTTCGCGTGCCATCGCGTTGGCGACGAGATCGTCGGCCGAACGGGTCAGGATCTTGTCGAGGGTCAACGCGCCGAGATAGGCGCCGTAGCGGTCGACGACGTACAGGGCGTCGGTGTGCAGCGGCAGCTCACCGCGCAGGCGCAGGTAGCGTTGCACGACATCCAGTGACACGTCCGGGCGGACGGTCACGGTGTCGGTGTTCATCAGGCCGCCGGCAGTGTCCGGCTCGTGAGCGAGAACCTGCTCGAGGCGCGCACGGTCATCGTCGTCGAGCGCCTTGAGTACCTGCTGGGTGACCGTCTCCGGCAAATGCTCGAGGAAGTCGGCGAGGTCGTCGATTTCCAGTTCTTCGGCGGCTTTGACCAGTTCGGCCGTGTCCATCTGCCGGATCAGGCCGGTGCGTACCGAGTCCGGCACGTGCAGGAGCACCTCGCCGTCGTCTTCCGGGCTGACCATCTCCCAGACCAGATTGCGCTCGCGCGGCGGCAGCGAGACCAGCAGTTTGGCGATTTCAGCCGGATTGAGCGCGTGCAGCGAACGCTTCACCGGCAGCATGCTGCCGGCGGCAAGGCGTTCACGCAGGCGCAACAGCGCCGCTTCTGTGGAGTCGCGCTCGGACATCGCTACGCTGTTCTGATCAATGCTTCAGTGGTCGGACACGAGCATAGCATCGCGAAGTTTCGCGTCGCTGTGACGCGTGTACGAAAAACCCGCAGGCGTCGTCGATCGAGGGTTACAGCTGATCGAGCGCGGCAATGGCGTCACGCAAATGTTGCGGTTCGCCGTCTTCAAGGGCAATGGCAACTGCCCTGCGCAGCGCGGCGATGTCCGACTCGACGATGATCTGTTTGACCTCGAGGATGTTCGACGGATGCATCGAGAAATCGGTCAGACCAAGGCCCAGCAGCAGGCGGGTGAACTTCGGATCGCCGGCCATTTCACCGCACATCGCCACCGGGATTCCGGCCTTGCGCCCGGACTCGATCGTATGGCGGATCAGCTCCAGCACGGCGGGATGGGTCGGGGCATACAGATAGTTGACCCCGTCGTCGACGCGG